>CAZEXD010000010.1:0-17623 GCA_964516865.1 uncultured Candidatus Saccharibacteria bacterium | reverse complement strand
GTATTTTGCCGTAGGCCTTGCCGGCGGTGGTAGTTTTTTCTTTGGCAAATGGAAGTTTAAAAATGGCAAAACGCCACGTGGTTATAAGGCGACTTTCTGCCATTGAAGATTTGGGAAATATTGAGGTTTTATGCACCGATAAAACAGGGACATTAACTCAAAACAAACCATCTTTGGAAAAAATTGTTTCTTCGGATAAAAATAAATGTTTGTTGTACAGCATTTTAACCATTGAAAATTTTTTAGACCTTAAAATAAACCAGAAGATTTTAGACCCCTTTGATTTAGCCGTAACTGAACGGATTTCCGAAGAAATTTTGCGAAAAGCCCAAGAATATAAAATAATTTTTGAACTGCCGTTTGATTCTTACAGAATGATGGCTAGCGTTTTAGCGGAAAATCAAAATAATAAAGAAAAATTTTTAATCGTCAAAGGAGCGCCGGAATTGGTGATAGAAAAATGTCCCCAATTTAGCGGAAGATTTACTCACCTAGAAATTTTAGAAGACATAAAAAGAGAAGGAAGCGAGGGCAAAAGAGTTTTAGCAATTGCTTACAAAAAGATTACCAAGGATCAAATTACGAAGGATGACGAAAGAGATTTAACTTTTCTGGGATATTTTGTTTTTGAAGACCCCCTAAAAGCTACTGCCAAAGAAGCGATTGAACTTTCTAAAAAATTGGGGGTGCAAATAAAAATTCTGACTGGCGATTCAAAAGAAGTTGCCATTTTTACAGCCAAAAAAATAGGGCTTATTTTTAACTTGGAAAAGGTGATTTCTGGAAAAAAATTGTTAGAGTTGAATCCAGATGATTTTGATAATGCTTGCGAGGAAAAAATGGTTTTCGCAAGAGTGTCTCCAGATATTAAGCATAAAATCATAAAATCATTACAAAAGAAATACCAAGTGGGATTTTTGGGGGAAGGTATTAATGACGCACCCGCCATAAAAGCAGCCAATGTTGGCATTGTGGTGGCTGGAGCCTCTGAAGTGACCAGAGAAACAGCCGATGTTGTGCTTTTAGAGAAAGATTTAAGAGTTATTGTAAACGGAATAAAAGAGGGGAGAACTATTTTTTCAAATATAAACAAATACATCAAATGTGCATTGGCTAGCAACTTTGGGAATTTTTATTCAATTGCCGTTATCTCTTTGTTTATTAATTTTTTGCCCATGCTGCCACTGCAAATTTTACTGGGAAATATTTTATCTGACTTTCCCTTGATCTCTATTGCCAACGATTCTGTTGACGTGGAGGAATTACGAAAACCCAAAATGTATCAACTTCATATGGTTTTGCCATTGATAGTTTCTTTGGCCTTGGTAAGTACTGTTTTTGATTTTATTTTTTTTACTATTTTTTTAAAACAGCAACCGGCGGTTATTCAAACACTTTGGTTTATAGAAAGCATTTTAACAGAAATTCTTTTAATATTTGTAGTAAGAACAAGGCGAGGATTTTGGCAGGCAAAACAGCCAGCACGGTGGTTAACGGTTTTTACCATCATTGATGCAATTTTCATTGTCGCCTTGCCGTTTTTAAAAATTGGCCAAAATTGGTTTCATTTTGTCGCTTTACCAATTTTACCTTTATTAATCGTCTTTTTCCTTGTGGCTGCCTATTTTATGGTTAGTGAATTCGTAAAATTGGCGTATTTTCGCTATTGGAAACCAAAAAATTCTGTGGTATCGTAAAAATATGGACTCAATAACAATTTTATTGATTATAATTGCGTTGGGATTGGGCGTTTTTTTTGGGGGGTTGGGTGTGACGATTTTTTTATTGTTTAGAAAAAAGTCAGAACCTAAAAATATAGAGAACGGGCCTTTATTAATGTTGCAGCAACAGTTAAATCAGATTGCTCAAGCGGTTGATACAAAACTTTCTGAATCAAACAAAAATGTTCAAGAGCAATTTAAACACTCGGTAGAGATTATAAGGGAGGTAACTGAGAAATTAGCCAAATTAGACGAAACAAACAGACAGGTTGTTTCATTCACCGATCAATTGAAATCATTACAAGATATTTTAAAGAATCCCAAACATAGAGGGGTGTTGGGAGAGTTTTTTCTGGAAACAGTTTTAAAAAATGTTTTACCGCCTGGTTCTTATAAAATGCAATATTCTTTCACTGATGGTATAATTGTGGACGCGGTTATTTTTGTTGATAAACGGATAATTCCTATAGATTCAAAATTTTCATTAGAAAATTACAACAGAATGATTGAAAGCCGTGATCCTAGCGAAAGAAAGAAATATGAATCCGCTTTTATCAATGATTTAAAATTGAGAATTGAAGAAACGGCTAAATACATTAGGCCGGAAGAAAGAACAATGGATTTCGCTTTTATGTTTATTCCGCATGAGGCAGTTTACTATGATTTACTTGTCAACAAGGTAGGGGCTATAACCGAAGATACCAATAATCTTATTTATTATGCTGGAAAGAAAAAGGTGATTGTTGTTTCGCCAACTTCTTTTTTGGCATATTTACAAACTGTTTTGCAGGGCTTAAGGAACCAAAAAATTTCTGAACAAGCGCAAACCATCATTAAAGAAGTGGAACGGTTGGGGAAGCATTTATTTGCTTATAGTGAATATATGAAGAAATTAGGCGAACACTTAGGGGTAACAGTAAGCACTTATAATAAAGCAGGCAAAGAACTTGCCAAAATAGATAAAGATGTGGTAAAAATAACTGGGAGCGAGGAAAAGATAAAAAATATTGAAGAAGTAGAAAAACCTTTGTTGGAAGAATAACTTTGAAGTTTCAAATAACAAATTTCTAATTTCTAATTCTCGATAAAATCGGGATTTGTTATTGGGATTTAGAAATTTTTAACTTATGTTAGCAGTAATAAAAACTGGGGGCAAACAATACCTTGTTGAACCCGGAGACAAAATAAAAGTGGAAAAATTAGATCAAAAAGAAGGAGAAGAGGTAATATTCTCCGAGGTTTTGCTTTTAGAAAAAAACAAAAAAATAGAAATAGGCAAACCCTTTTTAAAAAATGTGCGGGTTATTGGAAAAGTTTTAAAACAGGGAAGAGGAGAAAAGTTGATTATTTTTAAATATAAGTCGAAAACACGATATCAGAAAAAAATGGGACATCGTCAACTCTTTACCGAAGTAGAGATGGTGAGAATTGAAGAAAAATAAAAATTATATTTTTTTCGCTTCTAATTATAAATTCCACAACTTTACCAATGCCCACCTCAAAAGGGGGTGGGGGTTATTATGTACCGTAAAAATCTTAAAAACGAATTTTACACTCGCAAAGCGAAAAAAGAAGGTTACCCCGCGCGATCAGTTTATAAACTGAAAGAATTAGATGAAAAATATCGGCTGATTAAAGAAGGTGATTTTGTTTTAGATTTGGGTTGCGCTCCTGGTTCTTGGCTTTTGTATATTTCAAAAAAGATAGGTGAAAAGGGCAGGGTATTAGGCATTGATTTAGAGGATATTAGTTTTCACCCCCAAGGTAATATAATTTTTATAAAAAGAGATGTAATGGGATTAGATGAGATAGATTTTAAAAATATAAAGGGGGGGTTTGATGTTATAGTGTCGGATTTAGCGCCGAAAACCTCAGGAGTAATTTCTATTGATGTCGCAAAATCATTAGAACTATCTCAAAAAGCATTTGAAATAGCAAAAATGGTTTTAAACAAAGGAGGAAATTTTGTGTGTAAAATTTTCGAAGGTGAAGGAGTAAATGATTTTATAAAAGAAGTTGAAAAGTCATTTAAAGTTTTAAAAAGAGTTAGACCGTCAGCCGTTTTTAAACATAGTAAAGAATTTTATATTGTGGGTATGGGTTTTAGGTGTTAGGAGTTTGGCATTTTTGTTTTAGGGTATTTGTATCTTTCTACCGATTCGTAAATATGTTATGCAACAAGAAGTTCAACAGTTGTTCCAAGAAAAATATAATAATAAGCCGACTAAAAGATTCTATAAAGACATTAAACGGCTCAAGGAGGGTGAACCGCTTGATTATATTATTGGTTTTAGAAAATTTTTGGGTTGTAAAATTGATTTGTCTAAAAAACCGCTTATTCCGCGAACAGAAACAGAATTTTGGGTAGGAAAAACACTGAAGAAGATAAATCACAATTTCAGCGATCGCGTAAAATATGATGTGAGGGTTTTGGATATTTTTGCCGGGTCGGGCTGCATTGGCATTGCCGTCTTAAAAAATATTAAAAATTCAAAAGTTGTTTTTGCGGACAAAGATAAAAAATGTTTAGTCCAAATAAAAATAAACCTTAAATTAAATAAATTAGCAACTCCATCTTTTATTCGAGCAAATATAATAAGAGGAGAAAACAAGAGATATGCAGTGGTTGAGTCAGATGTTTTTAATAATATAAAAGCGAGGCTTGCTTCCTACCCTGGTTTTTCTGAGGCGAGGTTTGATTATATTTTCGCCAATCCGCCTTATATTGCCAAAAGAAAAATAAACCAAGTTCAGAAATCGGTTTTAAAATTTGAACCAAAACAGGCCTTGTTCGGCGGCACAGATGGACTTATTTATATCAAAAAATTTTTAAAAAAAGCAAAGGATTATTTAAATTGGGGAGGAAAAGTATTTATGGAATTTAGTCCGGAGCAAAAAAACAAAATAGATCAGTTGCTGAAAAAAAACGGATATAAAAAATGGCAATTTCATAAAGACCAGTATGGTAAATGGCGGTGGGTTTTGATAAAATATAACTGATAATAAAATGAGTAAATAATAATGATTGAAAAAATAATCCAATTATCGCCAAATTCGCTGAATTTATTTTTGGAGTGTCCGCATTGTTTTTGGTTAGAAAAGAAAATGGGAATTAAAAGACCTCCCCCTTATCCTTATAGTTTAAACGCGGCTGTGGATTCTCTTTTGAAAGAAGAATTTGATTCGTATCGCGCCAAAAACGAACCCCACCCTTTATTTTTGGCGAATAATATTTCTGCCAGACTTTTTTCAAATCAAAAATTATTAAACCAATGGAGAAATAATTTTTCCGGGATTAGATATTATGATTCTGAAACCGGAGCGACTCTTTTTGGCGCGGTTGACGATATTTTGGAATTTCCCGATGGAAAATTGGCTCCCTTGGATTACAAATCAACCGGCAGCAAAGTCGCCAATGTTTATGATCGTTTCCAAATTCAAATGGATGTTTATACTTATCTTTTAGAAAAAAACGGGTTTGAAACGCCACGCCAGGGATATTTAGCGTTTTATATTGTTGATAAAGAAAATGGTTTTATTGATCGGTTACCCTTTAAAAAGGAATTACATATAATAAAGACGAACCCCGACGATATTTATGATTTATTTAAAGAAGCAGTGAACATATTAAAGAGGTCCGCTCCGCCGACTCATAGTCCCGATTGTAAGTTCTCTCAATGGTTTAGGGGAGCGTCAAATTATTATTTATTTTAACTCGCGGCATAGCATTTTAGATATCTTTCCTCATAACTCTTAATTTATTTTTTTAATTTTAAATTATGAAAATTATTTTCAATAAAAAAATTATTAAAATTATTTTAATAATAGCCGTTATTTTATTTTTAGGCGGTTGGGGTTATAAAATTTTCTTTAATAAAAAAGAAAATGGTTTAAAGTTAGAAAAAGTTGAAAGAGGAGCTATCAGTCAGGAAGTTTCCGAGACGGGGACGATAAAACCAACCGAAGAAATAAATCTTAGTTTTAAAACTGCTGGTCGTCTTGCCAAAATTAATGTTAAAATTGGCGACGCTGTAGAAAAAGGAACTGAGTTAGCTTCTTTAGATACCGCTCAACTGTTTAACCAATTAAACAAGGCGGAAGCATCTTTAGCAGTCGCCAAGATTCAATATGAGAAAACATCGCAAAATGCTAAAATGGCGGCGGAGCAAAATTTAAACGACGCTTACGAAGACGCATTAAACACCCTGAATGATGCTTATTTAAAAATGTTTAATGCTTTCAAAATGATTGCTTCTTTAACAGACAATTATTTTTCTCTTACCGACCAAGAGGGAATTAAAGTTGGGGATAGTAAAAATAATATAAGCGCTAATCTAGATGCTTTAAATTCTTCCTTAGAAGCGGCTAAAACAAGTTTAAATCATTCTGATATAGATACCGCTATTATCACTGCCAATACTTCCTTAACAAATACCGCCGAAGGACTGAAAACCATCAGAGAAATTTGCGATACCGGAGTTTATTATTCAAAAATCAGTTCAAGCGATAAAAGTTCCATAGATAACCACCGTTCTTATATTCTTACTGCCTTAACCAATGTTAATAATTCTCGACAAACCATTGTTTCGGCGGCGATTAATCTTCAAAAAGCAAAAGATGATATTTCTTATTACGAAGCAAAAGTTAAAGAAGCGGAAGAAGAGATCAACTATTATCAACAACAAATTTGGGATGCGAAATTAAGAGCCCCCCTTAAAGGAATTATTACTAAGGTTAATAAAAAAGTGGGAGAAATGGTTCAGACGGGCGAAACGCCCATTTCTCTCATTTCTCTCAATCCCTTACAGGTAAAAGTTGATATTTATGAAGAAGATATAGTAAAAATTCAAAAAGGAAATCCGGTAGATATCAAGGTGGTTGCTTTTCCCAATGAAATTTTGAAAGGAAAAGTAATAGCCATTGATCCGGCAGAAAAAATAATCGAAGGAGTGGTTTATTATGAAGTTACTATTGCTTTTAACGAAGAAAAAGAAGATTTAACCGGTTCGCTTATGTCGCAAAATTTGTGGGAAAGGATAAAACCAGGTATGACCACTGATGTGGTGATTAAGACTGCTACTAAAGAAAACGTATTAACAATTCCCAAAGAAGCAATTCGAGAAAACAGAAAAACCACGGTTTTAGTTTTGAAAAATGGCAAATTAGAAGAAAGAGAAGTTCAGGTGGGATTAGAGGGAAATAACGGAAGGATAGAAATTATTGCTGGTTTATCCGAAGGCGAGGAAGTGGTGGTAAAATAATATTTTATTGTGCGACAATTGTTTTTTATTTAATTTGAGATTTATGACTGAAGCCATAATAAAACTTGAAAATGTTTGGAAAATTTACCAATTGGGTAAGATAGAATTTCCTGTTTTAAAAGGAATAAACCTGGAGATTCAACCAGGTTCTTTTGTCGCTATTATGGGTCCTTCTGGTTCTGGCAAATCGACTTTAATGCATATAATGGGACTTTTGGACACCCCAACAAAAGGGAAAATATACTTCGAAGGAAAAAATGTTTTTCGTTTTTCTGAAAATGAATTAGCAAAAATTAGAGGTCAAAAGATTGGTTTTGTTTTTCAGCAATTTAATCTTCTTCAAAATCTTACTGCCGTTGAGAATGTGATGATGCCAATGATTTTTCAAGATGTGCCGGAGAAGGAAAGAGAAGAAAGAGCGAAAAAACTGCTAAATTTGTTTGATATGGCTAAAAGAGCGGATCATAAGCCGACCGAACTTTCGGGTGGAGAACAACAAAGGGTTGCGATTGCAAGGTCCCTTGCCAACGATCCGGAAATTATAATAGCAGACGAACCAACTGGTAATCTGGATTCCAGCACGGGGAAAATAATTATGGAGGCCCTAAAAAAATTACATCAGGAGCAAAAAAAGACAACTATTGTGGTAACCCACGATCCAAATATCGCCAGTTATAGCAAGGAAATAGTTCATATCCGTGACGGGCAGATAATTGAAAATCATTTCCAAACAGAAAGCGTATTATGGCAAAAATAATAATAACGATAACCATACACAAATTAACCCCAATGATGCTATATCGCGACATTTTAGGCATTGGTGTATTCGTCGAGTTATGATTAAAGAATATTTAAAAATTGCAGTAAAAAATTTAAAAAGGAGACATCTTAGAAGTTGGTTAACCATGATTGGTGTTGTTATTGGCGTTTTTCTGATAATGTCTTTGCTTTCTTTAAGCGAAGGAATAAAAACAGGAGTGCTTCAGCAGTTAAAAATGATGGGCAAAGATGTGGTTATGATAATGCCGGGAGAGATTACTAATGTTGCAACAATGATGGCGGGAGGAATGGAGTTAAGCGATGATGACCTTAGAGCGATAAAAAAAGCGGAGGGAGTAGAAATTGTTATTCCTATGGCTTATAAGGGAGAGGCGATGAGATACAATGGGAAGAAAAAAACAGTTTTTTTGTGCGGCTATCCGTGGAAAGAGGGATTAGAGTTTTTAAAAAGTGATTGGGGGCTATCTTTAAGCGAGGGTCAATGGCCGATTCCGGGAAAAAGAGAAATTGTGGTTGGTTATTTGGTGCCGAAAGATATTTTTCCCGGCATGAAAGTGGGAACTGAAGTTATTATTGAGGGGAGACAATTTAAGATTGTTGGAATATTAAAATCAATGGGGACCAAACAAGACGACTCTCAGGTTTATGTAGACTTAGATATTTTTCGAGAAATTACTGGTGAGCGGACAGGGGCTAAAACGGCTTTGGCTAAGGTTAAAGGGGGTTATTCGACCGAGAAAGTGGTGGAAAATATAAAAGAAAAATTAGAAGAAACGAGAAAAAGAAGAAGAGGCGAAGATTTGCCATCTTATACCGTTCTTAGTAGCGAAAAAATGCTTGAAATAGTTAGTAATGTAATGGCTCTTATCCAGGTGGCGATTTTTGCTTTTGCTTCAATAGCCATTATTGTGGGAGGAATAGGAATAATGAATACGATGTATACTTCAGTCCATGAAAGAATTAAAGAAATTGGAATTATGAAAGCAGTGGGGGCAACAAATAAAACGATAGTTACCATTTTTTTAATTGAGTCAGGCATATTTGGCTTGGCGGGCGGAATAGGAGGAGTGGTTTTAGGATTAGGATTAGCAAAAACAGTAGAAATTTATTTTCAAATTCATCCACTATTTTTCTTAAAAGCATCAATTACCCCCGGGCTTATTATTTTTGGTTTGACTTTTTCTTTTTTAGTTGGTTGTATTGCGGGCTATCTGCCTGCGCGCTCCGCTTCCAAGCTTAACCCGGTTGACGCTTTAAGATATGAATAATTAATTTTCAATTATCAACTTTCAAATAATATCAATTCGTTTATTGAAAATTTAATCATTAAAAATTAATTGTAAATTGAAAATTAGCAAATTATAAATTAAAACTTTTTCATTGGTTGCTTAATATTTTCTAATTAGGTAAAATATTATAATATATATAATAATGAATAATTTTTAAATAAATAATAATTATGTTTAAAATTGTCAACAAACCCAATCAAAAATTTTTAATAAAATCAGAAAGAGGTCAAATAGCCAAAACTCTGCTTGCTTTAGCAATAGTTATTTTGATAGCATTAGGCATTGCTTATATTGTGGTAAATAAAGCAAAGCCAAAGCCGCCCGTAGTTCCCCAAAACGGCAATGAGACGCAAAATCAACCTATTTATGAAGCGACAATAGGGGATATTAGATTTATTTTTTTGGAAGCGAAAGATAAAGGAAATACCCTTTATGGGAAAGACAGCAATTATCCTAACTGGCAAAAGGATTTAAAAACTACCGAAAGATTTATTGAAGTAGTTGTAGGTGCTCAAAACGTAGGAAAGGTAAATACCGAAGAAAGAGATTGGGATCTCGGAAATATAATTGATAGCGAAGGACGAGTTTTTGTTCCCTCTGGTTCAGAGGTGAATAGTTGGTTACCATCTTATCAAGAAGATTTATGCGGCAGTGTATTAAAACCCAGTTTTGAACCATCGCCTTGCAAAAAGATTTATGAAGTAGCGAAAGTGTCAACCGGCCTTAAAATTGAGGTCCTCGTTTATAAAAAAAGATATACCGGTAACGAAGTGGAAAAAGCGCTTTTAGACATTTTATTGATGCCGTAATTTTAATTTTTTAAAAACAATGACAGACTATTCTAAAAAACAAACTTCTTCTGTGAGTCCAAGCGCAGATAAAAAAGGAAAGGATAGAGAAGGAGAAGAAATGTTAATGAAAGAAAAAGATGTTTGGGAAAAAGCGCGAATAGAAGCCGAATCAGCGGCGGCAGAAAAAACAGCAAAAGAAAGATTGTCAGAAAAAGAAAGAGAGTTGGTTGAAAAACAAATAAGAAGAGAAATTGAAATGATGGAATTGAATCCGGAATTAAAAAACGAAGCCGCTCAAAAAGCGAAAAAAATAGAATTTTTGGGCGAAGAAGAAAAAATAAAAAGATTAATCACAATAGCCAAAGAAAGGGGTTTGGCTTTTGCGATTAAGGTTGCTCAAGACACAAACGATCCTTATCTTTTAGATGTTTTCCACGATATTTTGGCTAACCAAGGATTTTATAAAACCTTTTTGCCAAAAACAAAAGACGACGAATAATTATTAGCTGGTAGTATTTTTTATGGAAATAATTGTTTTTTCGCTTTTTTTAACCTTTATTCTTGTTTTGATCGCAACGTTAGTTGCTTTTTATTTTGAAAAAAGAAGTAAGGGTGGCTTCTTGGAAAAACTGGATATGTCTTTGTTTTTAGTAATGATGCCGAAGTATGAACAAAAGAAAGAAGAATCGAGTCAAAAAGAAGAAAAAACAATTATAGCGCAGATGGAACAGGTTTTTTCTGATTTTTTGTATCTGAAAAAACCAAAATTTTTTGACAGACTATTTAAGGAAATTCCTTGCGTGGCCTTTGAAATTGCTTCTCAGGTGGGGGGAACAGACATTTCTTTTTATGTGGCTGTGCCCAAAGAATTGGAAACCGCTTTGGAAAAATATATTCAGGGAGTTTATCCTCGCGCCTTGGTGGAAAAAATTCCCCAAGATTATACCATTTTTGAGCCAGATGGTGTGACAGCGGCTTCTTATCTTAAATTAAAACAAAATCCCCTTTTACCAATTAGCACCTACCAGCACCTAGAAAAAGATCCGCTGGCAGCGATCACCAACACCCTAAACAAAATTAAACCAGAAGAGGGTGCGGCTATTCAAGTAATTATCACCCCTCCTTATAAAACTAATTTGCGGAAATTGGGAGAAAAAACACTAGCCAAACTTCGAGAGGGGAAATCATTAAAGAGCGCTATTTCGGAAGCGTCGAAAATCGGATTTTTTAAATTTTTTGATGAAATAATAACATTATTTTTTAATCCGAAGAAAAAAGATGAAAAGGGGGGGGAGAAAAAAGAATTAACCTTTGACCAAAGAGCGGCGGAAATTATTGAAAGTAAAATTAAAAAACAAATTTTTGAAACAAACATCAGGCTTGTTGCCGCTGCCCAAACCCTCACAAGAGCGGAAGATATTCTTTCCCATCTTGAGTCCGCTTTTAGCCAATTTTCTTTAGGGGCTTTGAATAGTTTGGAACCACAGAGGGTTTCCAAAAAATATTTGAAGAAATTTATTTATGATTTTAGTTTCCGAAATTTTAATCCTTCTCAATCAAGCCTTTTAAATATTGAAGAATTAACCAGTATTTATCATTTTCCAACGAGGTTCATCGAGACACCATACATAAAATCAATCAAGAGCGGGGTGGCGGCTCCGCCAGCCGATCTGCCTTCGACTGGACCTGTTTTGTTGGGAAAAATCTTTTTTCGAGGAGAAGAAAAAAATGTTTTTTTTGCCACCAGAGAAGACAGAAGAAGACATTTCTATATTATTGGTCAAACAGGTACCGGTAAAAGTAGTTTGTTAAGGGAAATGATTCGGCAGGATATTCAAAATGGAGAAGGGGTGGGGGTGATTGATCCCCACGGAGAGCTAATTGAAGCCACTTTGGCCAATATCCCCAAGGAAAGAATTGAGGATGTGGTTTTGTTTGAACCATTTGATATGGAAAAGCCAATGGGTTTGAATATGCTTGAATATGAAACGCCAGAACAAAAGGATTTCGCTGTTCAAGAGATGATTGCTATTTTCTATAAACTTTTTCCGCCGGAAATTATCGGTCCGATGTTTGAACACTATATGAGAAACGCAATGTTGGCAATAATGGCTGATAAAAACAACCCCGGCACTCTGGTTGAGATTCCCCGAATGTTTACGGACCCGGAATTTATGGAAGATAGATTGCAAAAAGTTACAGACTTGGTTGTAAAGAACTTTTGGCAAAAAGAATGGAAACAAACAACCGGCAGTACAAGGTCTGATATGCTTGGTTATGTGGTTTCTAAGGTGGGACGTTTTATTGAAAATGAAATGATGAGAAACATTATTGGCCAAAGCCATTCGAGTTTTGATTTGGGAAAAATAATGGATGAAGGGAAAATATTTTTAGCCAATCTCTCTAAAGGATTAACAGGCGAAGTGAATAGTTCTTTACTTGGTTTAATTTTGGTTTCTAAAATGCAAATGGCTGCGATGAGAAGGGCAAGAATACCAGAAGAACAAAGGAGGGACTTTTATCTTTATGTGGACGAGTTCCAAAATTTTACAACCGATAGCATCGTTACTATTCTTTCCGAAGCAAGAAAGTACAAATTAAACCTTATTTTAGCCCACCAATATATTCCCCAACTTAAAGAAGAAATCAGAAATGCGGTTTTGGGAAACGTGGGAACAATCGGGTCTTTTAGAGTTGGTGCCGATGATGCAGAATTTTTAGAAAAACAATTTGAGCCCGACTTTTCTCGCTTTGATTTAGTTAATTTAGATAATTTTAATTTAATTATTAAAATGATGCTTAACAATAAAACATCTTCTCCTTTTAAATTGGTGATAAATTATCCTCAAAAAGGTAATCCTGCTATTATTGACCCCATCAAGAGGTTATCAAAACTAAAGTACGGAAGGTCAAAAGAAGAAGTTGAAAACGAAATTGCCGAAAGAACAAGGGTGATTTTCCCGCCGCCGTCTAATTTCTAAAATTTTTGGAAGTTTAAAACCGGCTGCTTAAGCCGGTTTTTTAATTAATTCATCTTTTTTGTCTTTCTAAATCATCTATTCGTTTCGTAAATTCATCAAGAGTTTTTTTTCTTTCTTCTTGTAAAGCCGTTAATGCATTGTTTATGTTAGCCAATTTTTCTTGATATTCTCTAGCAAGATCCATTCTTTCTTGTTCCAATTTTTCTTTTCTTCGTTTTAATTCTTCTAAACGTCTCTCATATTCGTTAGTTAACGCTCTTTTTTCTTTTTTAGCCCTTTCACCCTCTAACATTAACTCTTCCGCTCCTTTATCTTCGGGGCATTTTTCATTTGATTGTTCTTTTTTAACTTCCATCATATTATTTTTAATTGTATTAAAAATTTTACTATATGTCAACACGTCGGACGTACTTTCCTTCTTCCGTATTAACCTCGATAATGTCTCCCTCTTTAATAAAAAGGGGGACATTTAATTCGGTTCCATTTTCTAAAATAACTGTTTTTTCCGCGCCTTGAGCGCTATCACCCTTAATTCCTGGCGGCGCTTCTTTGACCTTTAACTGAATTTTGATTGGTATTGAAATGTTGATAACTTTATCATTAAAAATAACACCTTCAACAATTTCGTTCGGTTTTAAAAATTTTGATGCCGGACCAATTTGCTCAATGGTAAAAGAAAAGCGCTTTGCGGGATTTTCTTTTTCGCAAAAGAAAAAAACTCCCCGATTATTATATAGATATTTTACCTCTATTTTTATTAAATCTGCTTCCTCAAAAATATCGCCCTGTTGAAAATTTCTTTCAATAACCGTTGCCTTAATCAAATTTTTAATTCGGGCCTGAATAACCGGCCGTCGTTGGGCCATTTTCAAGTGTTTTGCTTCCAAAACCTCATATGGCTCGTTATTGAAAATAAATCTAACGCCTCGTTTTAAATCAGTATGAGATAACATAAAATTAAAATTTAAAAATTAAAAGGCAAAATTAAAATAAGGTATTAAATTTTTATTCTATTGTTTTCCATTCAATATCTTCCATTTTGCCAGCATACTCTAACCAATCTCCGTGTTTATTAATTACATACCATTTTTTCTTTGTTTCTGACCACACCATCGGATTTCCTTTATAAAACGGCTTTTTAACTATTTCTTTTGGTTTCAACCTGTCTAATTCCAGCCATTTCTTAAAAACTGTTTCAATCGCGTAATCAAGTTTTCTGGTGTTTGCCCATTGGGCAACTTTATCAATAGCTTCTTTGGCTTTTTCAATGGAGCCGGCTAAGTCCAAAAGTTGTTTGGCTGGCTTGGTAAATCTTGAATAGACTATTTTTCTTTTTTTAGCATTTTCTTTTAATTCTTGCAAGGACAATCCTTTTGTTTGAAAGTAATGAGTAATAATTTGTCTTATCGCTGTTTCTTCTTTTAATTTTTCAAACTCCTTGATTTTTCCGTGCTTTAGGTATTCTTCAATTTTTTTGGCATTTTTATCTCCAATAATTCTTGGAACTTTCAAGCCCGCAAGGCCTCTTTCTTTATAAGTTTCTGTAACATCTGTTTTTAAATAATCCAAATAATCAGCGGCTTTTCTATAGGCAGTTATATGAAAAGCGCTGTCGCCCTTTATTTCCAATAGCTCTGCCATCTCCCTAAATATTTTCGCGATTTCTTTGTTAACCATTAAATTATTTTAGCAAAATTATGAAATTTAATAAAGTCATAAACTATTGTGCGACAAATATTTTTATGTCGTGGCGCCCAAGAGTAAAACCCCGCGCGAATAACCCAAACACTTAACAAGAATAAAAAGTTAAGTAATATTAACTTAGTTCTTCACCAACATCGTCTGGTTTGTTTTTTTATCTCAGGAGTTCTGAGATAATAACAAGCCAAAGACAAAGACAAGTAAGGAGATTGGAATGACACCACAAGAGTTCAGGAGGCGTTGGAGAGTGGCCGGCGCGACTTCAGTGGCGTCACCGTGAAGAGTGGCTTTTTAACATCCTTGACGTCACTGTAGGGGGCAACATGGACCTCCGCCGCGTCACCTTGAAGAGTGACTTTAACCTCCGTGACGTCACTGTGAAAATTTACATCAACCTCAGCGACGTCACTGTGAAGAGCAACCTAGACCTCAAAAACGTCACTGCGGAAAGTTACATGGACCTCCGCCGCGTCACCGTGGATGGTTGCATGAAATTTAACGGCGTCACTCTGAAGGGGCCAACCCATATCGTAGCGGCGTCACCGGCGAGGCCTGGATGAATCTCAACGGCGCCAAGGCGCAAGGTGAGTTTTTCTGCGACGACCTTGCCCTGGCGATTCAGTGCCTCTTTCCATTTCGGAGGGAGGGTCAACGTGCCCACCAGCATTATTCAGAGCCTTGTTCAGGCGCTTTTTCCTGCCGCTAACGCGGCGAACAAGTCCTGAACAATGACCGTGTACAACCTACAACCCCTGGGAAAGAACAGCGATGTTTCTGACCAGGGTTTTTTCTTTTTTTAGATATTGAATTTTTATGGTTAAAAACACGAAAATTTGTCTTCATGTTTTTTTGTGTTTTTTTGTTTTATCTAAACTTTTCCACCGTGAACCTGTAAACAACAATCTTTTCTCTATCTGGGTTAATACCTGCTTTTTGGCAGGCAATGGATAGTTGCTGCTCAACTCTGTTTACTCCCTCTAAATCAGGAAGGAGAAGTCCTGATTTTAACCCTGATTTTACCAATACTCCATATTTTTTAGGATTAAGCTCTTTAATATTTTTTACTAATTCTGGTTCATTTAGAAGATAAACTGTATAAGAAAGATGGGGAAGTTCTTCTGTGGTTATAGGAGCAAAGCGGTAATCGCGGGTAGCGGCGGCAATGGCGTTGGCAATAATTTCTTTGGCAATGTTTTCTTTGGTTGCTAAATAGGTGCCAATACATCCCCGCAATTGATTATTATTTTCTATTGTTATAAAAACGCCGGATTTTCTTTCAAAAAATTCTTTTGGTAAATCCAAGGGCGGAGAAATAATTTTCCCTTGTTTAATATAGGTTTCAACTGCGGACTTGGCAAGCGCAATATAGTAGTTCATAATTTAAAATTAACCACCAAATATCCAACGCCAAATGGTTCCTCATAAGACAATATTTCCGGCTCCCATTTTTTGCCCGATGCCTCCAAAACGCCCAAAAGAAAACAAAAAGAGCGCAAACCGCATTCACCAGCTTGAGGATATTTTTCTTCTAATTTTAAAATGCTTTCTATGTCTTTGTTTTTCAATGACTCAACCAATTCTTTATCAAATTTGGGACCATCGGGATGAAATCCGTAAGGACCATCTGTTTTCAAGCAATGCGATAAGTCGCCAGAAGCAACAAGGGCAATTTTCAATTTAGAATTTACAATTTTCAATTTATAATTTTGCTTTCCCCATTCAAAATGTTTTTGTGGCGAATCTGCGGTAGTAAGAATTGGAAAAATGCTACCAGCTTCAATCTCTAAATTATCGGCATTTTGATAATTTTGAATTTTAAATTGTATTTTTGATTTTTGATTTTTGATATTTGGTATTAAAAAATACAGCGGCACTTTTATGCCCCAATCAGGGTGGGGAGAAGAAATAACAACCGCATTAGGATTTGCTTCCTTAAATTTTTTGCCCAATAATTCCAAACTTTCAATGGTTTTTTTAACTTTTTGTTTATCTTCTTTGGTTCCCACACCGGGCAGCAAAAGCGGCGGGTGAGGAGAAGTACAAGCAAAAACAATCATATTAATTTTAATTTAAACTTAAATTATATTAAGCCAAGCCCCGCATTTTGAGCAATATCCTTTTTTGTCGTATCTTTTAATTGAATAAGCCACTCTTTCTATCATTTTTTCTCCGCATTTGGGGCAAAAGGTGTTTTCAGAAGACAATCCGGCAACGTTTCCGGTATAAACATATTTTAATCCAATTTCTTTGCCAATTTTGTAGGCCTTTTTTAGGGTTTCAACCGGAGTGTCGGGCAAATGTTGTAATTTCCAGGAAATTGCTCCGCAAAATTGGGAAATATGCCAAGGAGTTTCCGGTCCTAATTCATTATAAATAAATTTGGCAATATTTTTAAACATTTCCCCAGAGTCACTTAGGGTGGGAATTGATAAGGTTGTGATTTCTACCCAAACACCGGATTTTTTCATTAACTTGGCGGTTTTTAAAACTGGCTGCAATTTTGCTCCGCAAATTTTATTATAAAACTCTTCTGAAAAACTTTTAATGTCAATATTATTGGCGTCTAAATAGGGAATTGCCATTTTTGCCGACTCTTCAGACATAAAACCATTGGAAACCCAAACATTTTTCAGCCCCTTTTTTCTTGCTAATTTCATTGTTTCTAAGGCATATTCCAAAAAGATTGTTGGCTCGGTATAGGTGTAAGAAATTGAAGGCAATTTATTTTTTAAATCCAGATTAACAATGTCTGACGGTTCTAAATTTTCGCCGGGAATTTCTTTTGAGTTTTTAAACCCTTGGGAAATATTCCAATTCTGGCAATTTTGGCAAAAAAGATTGCAGCCGACAGTGGCAATTGACAATGACTGCGTTCCCGGCAAAAAATGAAAAAGCGGTTTCTTTTCAATTGGGTCAATATTAATGGCAATCGCTTTTCCATAATTTAAGGCGTACAATTTGCCGTTTTGGTTTTCCCGCACTCCGCATTTTCCACGCTCGCCCGGCAAAAGAACGCAAAAATGGCTGCAAGTCCGACACTGGACTTTATTTTCAGTTAATTTTTTATACAGAAATGATTCTTTCATTCTCCTTTAATTT
>CAZEXD010000009.1:0-17637 GCA_964516865.1 uncultured Candidatus Saccharibacteria bacterium | reverse complement strand
GGTGGGATAAGGGCAACACTCCTTGGCGGCGCATTTCGCAAAGCGAAATACGAAATTCGGCGGCGAAAAAAGAAGCGGCGAAAGCGAGGGGCGAAGCCCCGAGCGAGGCGGCTAATTCAATATGGTGGACTCACCGGGAGTCGAACCCGGACTTCACCCATGCGAAGGGTGCGTAATGCCATTTTACTATGAGCCCGTTTTATTTTTTACAATTTAATTTAATTTTTCGCTCTTCAATAATAAGCCGCCATATTTTTAAACACCGAGTCAGAATAAAAACCCCCAACACCTCTAGCGTCAAAACCGAAACATCGCGCAAACTGGTTGACGGACCGCCCTGAACCAAATGAGTATAATAATCTTTTGAGAAAAAATTTACAATATAAAGAACAGTGGTTAACAAAACCCAAGCATAAACAAAATATTCTCCCTGATGTTCTGTTTTCTTATGACCAAGCCATCTCAGCAATTCCTTGTGTAAAGAATATATCACCAAAACCCCTAAGTAAAAAAGATTCATATGAGTTGGAAAAAAAGTGCCACGGCTAAAAAACTCAATTACTGTCATTGCCATTGTGACAAGGGTTATAAAAGCGCAAATCAAATAAAGATTTTTGTTAAGAGACGCTTCAACGCTTCTTATTTTTTTAATATCAAATTCTTTTGTCATGTTTTAGTTCTTTTATTTTTCTAATAATTTTTTAAAAAGGTGTGCCCGATTAAAGCATTCCCCTTAATTAAGGTAAATTTAATCGGCCGGAAGATTTTTTTTAATCTGGTAAAGTTGTTTATCAATTTTTCTTTCAAAACAAGCCCTCCCTGCCGAATGATCCCAATTTTGATTTTTATCATAAGGCGACATTATTGGCCGCATTCCCGCTGCCCTTTTGGGGCTTTCTAAATTAAACGTAGCGCACAACTCAAACAATAAATTCGCTTCGTCTTTTACTCTATATTCATAAGCAGCGCCTGATTGCGGATCAACTGGAGCCCTAAAACCAGAAATTGAATCTTCCAAATCCGATAAAACAATCGGGAGTTTTTCTTTATTCTGCCAATAATAAACAATTTGCGATTGAAGCGCCTGCAAATCAGAAACTTTTTGCTCGTCAAATTGAACCAAACGAGCCGAGGAGGGTGAACCGATTATAAAAAATGCGCCAGCAATTCCCATTAAAACCAAAACTGCAGAAGCCGAGGCATAATATTTTGTTAATTTTGAAGGAGTTTCTTTCCTGACCTCGGATAGATAATAACTAAATATAACCACGGCCACCAGCAATACAGACAGGGCTTTTAAAATAAATCTAGTGGTTGTTTCTCCAGACAAAAGATTTAAAACAATCATTACAAGATCAACGATTACCGTAATAGCCGCAATAAAAAGAGTAAAATAAAGAAGCCATTTTCTTATTTTTGACTCTCTTGCCGCCGAGTTCGCCCTGTAAATTTTATTTAAATACCACGAGGTCAAAATAAACACAGGAAAAACAATTATCAAAGACGCCACCGCAAACCTCATTCTTTCTATAATGCCGATGGGATAATAGTTTAAGACGTTTGGGAAAAAATAATTTATTGTTTGCCAAAGCAGGGTTATAAAACTTACTGCCGACCAGTAAAGAGCAATGATTGCCAAAAGATGCAAAAACACATCTCTCGGTATATTTCTTTTTGGTGTTGCTTGGTTTTGTTCCATGTTTTAAGTTTTTATTTAATTAATTTAATTATCCGAAACCTTTTAATATATATTATATATTTTATATTTTTTATATTTAAGTTTTACACATCTTGTCGGGGCGCAGGGATTTGCACCCTGACTAAATCCTCCCGAAGGACTCGTGCTACTGTTACACTACGCCCCGTTTTGAAGTTTTAGAAATTAAGATTTAGAAATTTTCAGATAACCCAATATTTTTGTTTTGTCATCTCGTCTCTTTTTATTTCTATTTTTTCTCTTTCTTTTTTTGCTTCATTGGCTAAAAAACCTATCTTTTTTTCAGACAATTTTTCTAATTTTTTAATTTCTTTTTCTAAAAAATCTTTTTTGTTTTTCTTGGGGTCATTCAAAACTATTCCCAAAAGAATATCAAGAACCTGACCAACCCTGGGACCGGGCTTAATGTTTAATAATCTCATTACATCGTTTCCATTTACCTTCAGCATTTTAGCGGAAATCGGGTCTTGGCTGACTTTATCAACAACATATTTCAGATGCCTTAATTTATATGGTTCAGCCTTGGGAACTCCGGAACCAATTCTATCCGCCATTCTTAACTCTAAAAGCTCTTCCATATTTTCTTTCCCAACATTGCGCACCAACCGCCTGACCGACGACTCGGTAACTTCGCCCACATTATAATAAAAAAGGTGATACCGAACCAAAGTAACTATTTTTTCTATATCTTTTGGGGGGAATTTCAATCTTTCTAAAATTTGTCTTGTCATTTTGGCGCTCACTATTTCGTGATTGTAAAAAGTAGCGTCAGGTCCTTCTCCAGCTTTAACGCGGGGTTTGGCAATATCGTGGAACAAAGCGGCCAAGCGGACATTCTGATTAAAATTTCTTTGGACCGCGTATTTTAAAGAAAGCAAAGAGTGTTTATAGCAGTCGTAAATATGATGTTTGTTTTGCTTAACCTCATATCCTTCAAGAAGTTCGGGAATAATAAATTTTAAAAGTCCGGTTTCTCGCAATAGTTCCACACCCTCCATTGCTCTTTTCGACATAATAATTTTTAGAAATTCATCTCTGATTCTTTCTTCAGAAATCATTTTCAGCCATTTAGCATTTTTCTTAATCGCCTCAAAAGTAATTGGCTCAATCGTAAAATCAAGAGTGGTTGCCAACCGTACCGCCCTTAACATTCTCAACGCATCTTCCTCAAAACGCTCTTCGGGATTGCCAACTGCCCGAATAATTTTATTTTTCAAATCTTCTTGGCCTCCAAACAAATCAATTAGATAGAATTTAGAATTTAGAATTTTGGCTTTTGAATTTATTTGTGATTGGTGATCTGTGATTTGTGATTTCGGCCCAAATGCCATTGCATTTATAGTAAAGTCCCTTCGTTTTAAATCTTCTTCTAAACTGTTAGCATATTGGACGGTATCCGGGTGTCTTTTATCCGAGTATTTTGCCTCCAAGCGATAGGTGGTAATTTCAATTTGTTTTAATTTTTCATTTTTACTTCCGGTTTGAACGGTTACGGTTAAAAATTTATTTTCGTAAAAACTTTTAGGAAATATTTTTTGAATTTCCTCCGGCTTGGCATCGGTGGTAATATCCCAATCTGCCGGTTCTAAACCACGCAAAAAATCGCGGACGCAGCCGCCCACAATATATGCTTCGTACCCCGCCTTATTTAGTTTATTTATAATTCTCTTTATTTCCTGAGGGATAACCATAATTTTATTGTATTAATTCTTTTATGATTCTATAAATTCAAATGTCAAATCAAAATCAAGGTTTGAGGTCCAAAATTATTTTTTGTTGTTTTTTATAATAATGGCGGGGAAAAATAGGAAAAAAGATGAGACTCTTGCCAAAGCCCTCCTCGGAGTCATCTTTTCTTGAGGAATTCATTTTGGCAATCATTTTCAACCACTGCCTTGTTTTTTTGATTCTTTTTTACAGATTCCAATTTTATGCTGAAAATCTTTTTTGAATTCGACGCCGTTCGGCCAAACTGACTAATAAGCGATCCATTGACTGAACTTTCGATTAAACCTCTAACGATCTAACAAAAATAATATCTTCTCCAAGTTTAGCGGTTCTCTCTGTTAAATCGTATTTCTTTTTATTATTAGATTTTGATTTGATTTAATATTAGAATTTTGGTATTCGGATTTTTTATTCTTTAGGAATATGCCCCCGGAAGGAATCGAACCCTCATTTCTGGTTCCGAAGACCAGTGCTTTGTCCGTTAAGCTACGGGGGCGGTTCTTTTTAAATTTTACCATAAAAATACCAAAAATCAATTTTCTTGAAAAATTTGATATTAGGGGTATAATACAATTAACGCTTATGTTTTAAAAAGTATAAAAGTGGTAATCTAGATCTTGGCGGAACAGCGGTTGATAAAATGCAAGGCGCAGAAAACAAGAAAGACGCCCAATGAAGAAAAAAATATTTAAAAAAATCAGGGAACTCGGCTATTAAAACGTACGTTGAATAAATATTTTTACTTCAACAAACTTAAAAAATAGTCGAATTTCTACTACCTGATATGAAAAAATATCTTTTACTAATTTCATTTTTAATTTTAATCCCAATAATATCTTTGGCTCTTTCTATTGTCCCCAGCACCTGTCAAGATAAACCATGCGAATTAAAAGACGTTAAACCAATGATTGACAATGTTATTGATTTTATTAAAAACACGCTTGTGCCATCATTGGCTATTTTGTTTTTTATTATTGGCGGCTTACTATTTATCTTCTCCGGAGCAAATCCTCAATGGCAGGCACTGGCTAAAAGAATCCTTTTAATCACTACCATTGGCGCTTTTTTGGTTTATGGCGCAACCGCAATTATTAAGTTTGTCATAGACGCCTTAGGTGCTAACATTAAAATAAATTAAGGTGGGGTTATTTATGCTGTTGTTATGCCCTCATAGCTCAATTGGGAGAGCAGTTGCCTCTTAAGCAATTGGTTCCGCGTTCGAGCCGCGGTGAGGGCACATTTTAAAGAGCAGAGGACAAAAGTGATTATCAAGGACCAAAAATGAGTATTTACAAAAGAAAAATATAAGTTAAAATAAAAGCAGAGGTTTTTATTTTTAATAATTTAAAAATAATATGTTAAAAAAAGAGGAAAAATCAAAAATTATAAAAAAACACAATATTCATGAAAGCGACAGCGGTTCCCCGGAGGTTCAGGTGGGCCTATTAACTGAAGAAATTAATAGGTTGGTTTTACATCTTAAAAAACACCCTAAAGATTTTCACTCTAAAAGAGGGTTAATAAAAATGGTGGTAAAAAGAAAGAAGCTTTTATCCTACTTAAAAAAAGTTTCAGAAAAAAGATACAAAAAATTAACTAAGGAAATTGGACTCAAAAAATGATGGCTAAATTAAAGGAGCAAAGGGTAGAGGTTTTAATAGATGTTCAGAATCTTTATTATTCTGCGAAAAATCTTTATCGCGCCAAGGTTAATTTTAAAGAAATCTTAAAAGAGGCGGCGGCAGGACGAAAACTTATTAGAGCGTTTGCTTATGTGGTAAGAACAAAAACCGGCACCGAAGAACCGTTTTTTGAAGCATTAACGAAATTGGGCATAGAAACAAAAATAAGGGATCTCCAAGAGTTTTATGATGGACAAAAAAAAGCAGATTGGGATGTAGGAATTGTTCTTGACGCCATTAGGACCTCTCCGGGCGTTGATGTAATTGTTTTGGTTTCAGGGGACGGCGACTTCACTTCGCTTGTTGAATATTTAAAAAATCAAGGCAAAAGAGTGGAGGTAATGGCTTTCGGAAAAACTACTTCTAGCCGTTTAAAAGAGACGGCTGATGAATTTTTTGACCTTGATAAAGAACCTGAAAAATTCCTTCTTAAAAAATAAAATGAGTGAAACAAAAAGTTTTCAACTTGAAATTAACGGCCATTTTCTTCAAATTGATTTAAAAAACTGGGCGGAACAAGCGTCGGGCTCTTGTGTTGCTCGACTGGGCGATACGGAAATTTTGGTTACGGCTGTCATGTCTAAAAACAATTTGGAGAATAGTGATTTTTTCCCCTTAACGGTTGATTATGAAGAAAGATATTACGCGGCAGGAAAAATTTTTGGTTCTCGTTTTATCAAAAGAGAAAGTCGACCAACCGATGAGGCAATTTTAACCGGCCGAATGATTGACCGGGCAATAAGACCTCGATTTCCGAAAAATTTTAAAAGAGAAACTCAGGTAATTGCTACTTGTCTTTCTTGGGACAGAGAAAATGATCCGGATATTCCGGCTTTAATTGCGGCCTCTACCGCCCTTTCTATTTCCGATATCCCATTTGAGGGACCAGTCGGGGCGGTAAGGGTGGGCAGAATTGATAATAATTGGGTTTTCAATCCGACCTATGAAGAGAGAGAAAAAAGCGAAATTGATTTAGTATTGGCGGGTGTAGAAATTAAAGGAGAAATTTTAATTAATATGGTGGAAATGGGCGGAAAAGAAGTGGCGGAAAAAGATGTGGCAGCGGCAACCCAAGCGGCTGAACCAATAATTAAAAAGATTATTGATTTTCAAAAAGAAATCATAAAAATAGCGGGCAAAGAAAAAATTGTTCTTCCTCTTGTTGACGATGACAAGGTAAAAAAACAAGTAAAAGAATTCTGCAAAAACAAATTGGAAAAAGCGATTTTTGAAATGGAACCGCAAGAAAAGGATTTAACGGTTGTTAATAATTTGCGAGAAGAGTTAGAGGGCCTACTGGCCGAAAAATATGATGACCCTACAAAAATAAAACTTGGCCTTTCTTATTTTGAAGAAGAAGTTAAAGAAGCAATTTATAAAAATATTATAGAAAACAATAAAAGACCCGATGGCAGAAAAACAGATGAGGTGCGAAAAATCTTTTGCGAAGTCGGGGTTTTGCCTCGAACCCATGGTAGCGCTTTATTCTCAAGGGGGAAAACAAGAATTCTTTCCATTTTGACCCTAGGAGGACCAAAAGATCAACAACTACTGGAGGGAATGGAGTTTATTGGGAAAAAAAGATTTATGCACCATTACAATTTTCCCCCTTATTCTTCCGGGGAGGTTAATACTTTACGAGGACCAAAAAGAAGAGAAATTGGTCATGGTTGTTTAGTGGAAAAAGCCATTCTGCCATTAATTCCTGATTATGACCAATTCCCTTATACCATAAGAGTTGTTTCTGAAAGCCTTTCAAGTAATGGCTCAACTTCAATGGCTTCAGTCTGCGCCACCTCCCTTGCTTTATTCGATGCGGGTGTGCCAATCAAAGAAGCGGTTGCGGGAATTTCTATTGGGTTAGCAGAACATCAAGACAGAACAAAACAAAAATTATTAGTGGATATCCAAGGACCAGAAGATCATTTGGGAGGAATGGATTTTAAAATTGCTGGAACCAAAAATGGCATTACGGCGATTCAAATGGATACCAAAACTGACGGAATCAGCATAAATACAATGGAAGAGGCAATGGATTTGGCAAAAAAAGACCGGCTGGAAATTCTTGAAATAATGAACAAAACAATGTCTAAACCCAGAGAAATAATTTCCCCCTTGGCGCCCAAAATTAAAACAATTCAAATTAATCCTGAAAAAATTGGAGAACTGGTTGGTCCTCGCGGAAGTGTAATTAACAAAATAATTGAGGAATACAAAGTAAGCATTGATATAGAAGAAAGCGGAAGGGTTTTTGTAACCGGCGAAAATGAAGAATCAGTTGAAAACACAATCAAAAAAATAAAAAATATTACCCGAGAGATAGAGGTGGGAGAAACCTTTCAGGGAGAAGTAAAAAGAATCTCGGATTTTGGCGCTTTTGTTGAAATTTTACCAGGTCTTGAGGGATTGGTTCATATCTCCAAAATTGTGCCCTACCATCTAAGAAACATTCAAGAGATAATGAGGGTGGGCGACAAAATTCCGGTAAAAGTAATTTCAATTGATGAGCAGGGAAGAATAAATTTGTCTGCCATTGACGCGGGTTTCCGACCGCAAAATCAGCCCGACCACAAGCCGCCCAAAAAAGTTTTCTTCCGAAAATAAAAACCGCAAAATAAAACATTTATGACAACACAAACAGAAGAAGAACAACAAGCCGCCGAGTTTTTAAAAAGAACAGAAATCAAAACAATGAGAAAAGACCTTCAAAAACTAAGGGAGGGAATTGCTTTAAAAGAAAGAGAAAAAATTGTAAAAATGGTAACCGCGGAAAGGGCACAAGAGAAAGAAAAAAAACCATTAGAAACGTCCCCGCAACAAAAAGAAGCGGAACAAAAAGAAATAGAAAAAGAAATGCAGGTAAGAGAAGAAATTTTAGGGAAAATCGCTTTAGAGGAGGAAGAGGCGGCAACACAATTAAAAGAATATGCAAATGAAGAAGAGGGGCAGCAAATTTTTTATTTAGAGACAGAAAAAGACAATCTGGAAAAGCAACTTCAAGCGCTTCAAAAAGAACAAGAACCACCAATTTTATTGGAAAAAAATAGGGCGCTTTTAGAAAGAGATGATATAGAAGAAAGACTTAAACAAGCACTGGAAGAAGAAAAACAAATAGAAAACGAGCAAAAAGCCGTTAATGAGGCGGAAAAAGAAACAACAGCGCCAAGAGAAAAACAAAAATTAGAAGAAAGAAGACAGGCGTTAGAAGAAAAAAGAGAAAAAATGGAAAAAACAAGGTGGGAAATTGAAAGAGGTTTACAAACCGCCGAAGAAAGAATAAAATCAATAGAAGACAAATATCAAAAGATTTTAGGTGAACAACAAACAGTTAAAGAAAGAATAAAAGAAGTTGATGAAAAACTAAAATTGGTTTATACAAAAATAAGAAATCGCGAAGAAGAAAGAAGACGACTGGAAAAAGAGCGACAAACAGCAGAAGCAATGAAACGGGCGGAAGAAGAAAGCAAAAGAAAAGAAGAAATACGACGCCAACAATGGTTAAAAAGAGGGGTGGCAGAAGAGAAATTCCCCCCAAAAGCGGAAAAACCCAAAAGCGCATTAGCAGAGAAAATCCGAGAAAGCATGACAAAAGAAGAGATAGAAAGAAAAAAGTTTTTAGAGCATATTGAAGAATGGGCAAAAGAAAATGATGATAATAAAAATAAAGATTTAGAAGCCTAAAAATTATAAAAAATGGACAAAAAAATAATCCAAGAGCTCAAAGAGAAATTAGAAAAAGAAAAAAAGGTTCTGGAAAAAGAACTTCAAAATTTCGCTACCGAAGATATAAAACCAAAAGGTGATTGGGATACCCGCTACCCTAAATTCGATGGTACAAATTTAGAAGAAGAAGCAGATGAACTTCAAGAATATAATCGACTTTTACCAGTGGAATATAGTTTGGAATTAAAACTCCGAGATGTTAATTTGGCTTTAGAAAAAATAAAAAAGAATCAATATGGCAAATGCGAAAAGTGCGGCGAGGAAATTGACTTAAAAAGATTATCTGCTTGCCCCGAAGCAAGATTTTGCGTTAAATGCAAAGGTTAGATTATTAATATATTAATAATCAATTTATTCTAATTATTCTAATCAAGTTATTGCCTTTAATCTAAATTTCCATTACATTTTTTTGATATTAGATATTTTAGCATTGATATTTGATTGGCTTAATTAGAATAATTAGAAATTTCATTTGTGCCTTTTAGGGTTTTTTCCGGCGCCATAGTAGGATTAGACGCAAAAATAGTAGAAGTAGAGGTAGATGTTTCTCACGGTCTCCGCTCTTTCAATATTGTAGGATTGCCTGATAAAGCAGTAGAAGAGTCAAAAGAAAGGATCGCCAGCGCTATAAAATCTTCTAAATTACTTTCCCCCAGCCAACGACCATTTAGAGTTTTGGTGAATTTGGCTCCGGCAGATTTAAAAAAAGAGGGTTCTCTTTATGATTTGCCAATTGCTCTCTCTTTTTTGGCGGCTTCTGGTCAAATTAAATTTGACGCTCAAGATAAAATTTTTTTCGGCGAACTCGCTTTAGACGGAAAATTAAGACCAATAAAAGGCGCTCTTTCTTTTTCTTTATTGGCCCAAAAAAGGGGAATAAAAGAGATTGTTTTACCCAATGCAAATAAAAAAGAGGTGGCTTTGGTCGCTTCTTTGTCAGAATCAGAACAAAATTCGCCCAAGAATAATTTCAAAATTGTTGGCTGCGATTCGTTATCAGAGGCAATAAATTATTTAGAAGGAAAAAAAATAATAAACGCGGTAATAGAAAAAGAAGACAATGATTTATTCGCTTCCCCAACGTATTCTGTTGATTTGTCCTGGATTAAGGGTCAAGAATATGCCAAAAGAGCGCTGGAAATAACGGCGGCCGGAGGACACAACCTATTTTTCTTCGGCCCGCCAGGAGGCGGCAAAACATTACTAGCAAAAGCCATTCCCTCTATTCTTCCCAAATTAAATTTTCAAGAATCGTTAGAAGTAACAAAAATTTACAGCGTAGCCGGTTTGCTACCCGAAGACAAACCAATTATTAATTTTCGGCCATTTCGAGCGCCTCATCACAGCTGTTCGGAAACCGCTTTAATCGGCGGCGGCAATCCGCCCCGACCCGGAGAAATAACCTTGGCCCATCGCGGAGTTTTATTTTTAGACGAATTCCCAGAATTTCATAGAGATGCGTTAGAGTCTTTAAGGCAACCCTTGGAAGAGGGGAAAATGACAATTGCCAGAGCAAAATATAGTTTTAACTTTCCGGCAAGATTTATGCTTATCGCTGCCAGCAACCCCTGTCCTTGCGGTTATTTAAACGATCCGGAAAAACCCTGTCAGTGCAGCCCCTCTCAGGTTTCAATGTACCGAAGAAAATTATCCGGACCCTTAATGGACCGCATAGATTTATTTATTGAAGTGCCATCTATAAAATATGAGAAACTCGTTTCCAACCAAAATCAAGAACAAAGCAATCAGGTTAGAGAAAGAGTGGAAATTGCCCGCGAAATCCAAAAACAAAGATTTAAAAAAGATAAAATCTTTACCAATGCAGAAATGGATATTCCGGAAATAAAAAGATACTGTCAACACGACATTCGTTCGCAAGAGTTGTTAAAACAATATGTTAATTCGGGAAAACTTTCTGCGCGTGGCTATCACCGCGTTTTAAAAACGGCTCGAACCATTGCGGATCTATCTCAATCAGAAAACATCCGATATGAACACGTTGCCGAAGCGCTGATGTACAGATTAAAAGAAAATTAATTTGATTAATTTTCTTTTAATCTCAAATCAAAATTAAATTAAATAAAAAAGAGGCCTTGCCTCTATTTTTGTTTAGTTTCTTAAAACGGTGTTAGCGAAAAAATATCGACTTGGGTCCTGCGCCGTAAAAAATGGTTTGCCGCCAGGGCAGGAACTAAAAATTAATCAAAATTATAAAAATTAATGACCCACTGCCGAACGGATCATTTACTTTATTTTAATTAAACAGGTTGCTCGACTGGCTTATTTGGAATTATTTCCACTTCATCTCATACCATAAAGGATAATTCGCGAAAGGATTTTTTGCATTAATAACTGAAAAATGCAAATGGCAACCTGTAGAAATTCCTGCTCCCGGCATACCTGGTTGCCCTCCCATCAATCCAATTATTTCGCCATAATCAACCCTATCCCCGGCCTTAACCAAGATGGTCATTAAATGACCATAATAAGTAACCACCTCCTCTTGGTGTTTGATCGTAATAACATTTCCTCCCCCATTGTTCCAGCCATAATTTGCCTTTAAGACCTCGCCGGGCGCCGCCGCCACGACTGGCGTTCCGCATTTATTGGCGATATCAACGCCATTATACCAATGCAATGTTTGGCTAATTTTCCCTTCGGTGGGAAAAACAAAGAAACTATCAGCTAATTTTGTTTGAACGGGCAAAACTGGTTTTTCGGGCGCTACGCCATTAGGAATGATTAAAATATCTCCTACATAAATTTCTGATTCGTCAGCCATTTCGTTCCATTCCATAATTTCCTCAATTTTGGCTTTATATTTTTGGGCTATTTCGCTTAAAGTATCTCCTGATTTTACAAAATGAACCAAACCCGAAACTGGCAGAATTACCAGTTTCTGACCCACTTTAATTTTGGAGGATTTAGTAAGATTATTAGCGAAAAGAAGGGTATTTAATGAAATTTCAAAATTATCAGCAATTGACTGAAGGGTGTCGCCGGCCTGAACCTCATATTCAATAATTTCTTTCCGCGGCATCGCCTCTTGTCCAAAAACAGCGCCCAAAACTTTTAGCGATAAAACCCGAGGAGAAGAAATGGCGGCTAAAGATTCGTTTTGAATAATTTTCAATTCGGGTAATTCTAAAACAGGAATTTGGTGCTGATTAAAAAATGAAGTTTCGTCATGGGAGTAATTCGCTTTATTCAAGTCCGAAACAAAAAAAGCAACTTCGGCTTTAGGAGAGTCAGAAAATGGAAAAATTCCAAATTGAACCAGTCCTAATAAAATCAAAAGGGCAAAAATATAATAAAAATAAGGAGTTTTAAAAAAACCCTTAAATTTTATCATTAGACCCATTTTTTCTTTCTGCCAACGGCAAACAATTAGCGTTTTTTTTCTTAATTCCTGAAAAAATTTTTTTAGCCTTAGGAAAGATTTTCCTATAATAGCAAAACCTTATCCTCTTTTTTGATAGAAGCTAAGGTTATTTTTAGGATAACATCTTAAAGTCCCAAAGTCAAGAACTTTATTAACAGGGTTGGTCTTTGGTCTTTTTACCAATAACTAGAAAAAACCAAACCCATCGCCCTTGATCTTTAGTTTTTTGCTTAACAAACATAATTTCTGTTATAATAATTAAAAAGATGAACGAAATTTCTCCTAAAAAAACCTTAAGCAAATATGGAGTTTATCCCTCTAAGGGATTGGGACAAAATTTTTTAATTGACAAAAAAATAGTGGCTAAAATTATTCAAGCCGCTAATATCAAAGCAAGTGATATCATTTTAGAAATAGGACCGGGGTTGGGTGTTTTAACGCAAAAATTGGCGCTTTACGCCAAAAAAGTCATTACCGTGGAAAAAGACCCCAAAATGGCAGAAATTTTAAACGAAGAATTAAAAATAAAAAATATTAAAAATGTGAAAATCGTCCGGGGAGATATTTTGAAAGTTGAAAATTGCGACATTTTAAAATTCATTGAAAATTGTAAATTGTCCGCCCAAAACAGATCTGTTTTGGGTGAAAAAATTAAAAATTACAAGGTTGTTTCCAATATCCCATACTATATAACTGCTCCCTTGATTAAAAAACTTCTAGAAGCGAAATGCCCTCCTCGCGACCTTGTCTTAATGATTCAAAAAGAGGTGGCGCAAAGAATTTGCTCCCGACCGCCAAAGATGAATTTATTAGCAGTTTCGGTTCAGTTTTATGGCGAACCAAAAATTATCAGTTATGTTTCTAAAAATTGTTTTTGGCCAAAGCCCAAGGTAGATGGAGCCATTCTAAAAATATCAACGTTTAATCAGCGTAGAAAATCAACGTTTAATCAGCGGTTCTTTAAAATTGTCAAAGCCGGCTTTTTCCATCCAAGGAAACAACTTGCCGGTAATTTAGCGAAAAACCTAAAACTAACCAAAGAACAAATAATCGCTTGGCTTTTAAAAAATAATATAGACCCAAAACAAAGAGCTGAAACATTAAGTATTTCTGACTGGGAGCGCCTGACTAAAACCAATAACTGATAAGTTATTCACATCCTCTTTACTCTTTTGAATGTGGTATAATAGTATAAACAAAAAATTTAAAATCTTTTCGCCAAAAATGTTTCAAAAAATAAAAGATAAAATTAAAAATTTATTTTCATTTTTAAAGGAGGTAAATAGAGAAAGAGGGGATGCTCTTCTAACCACTCTTCTTGTTCTATCATTAATTGCTACTATTGGTTCAGTAGCATCACCAGCAATAGCTAAATGGCTAGGTGAGAAGGGGAAGGAACTTTTAAGAGCCCTACTTATGTTTTTTATGGGATTGTGCCAGTCTTTTGCTGTTATCTCAATAGACATAACGACGAGCGTTCTTGATCTTCCTTTTCTTCAATCCGCTATAACCAAAAACGCAGTGACAACAGAGGGATTCAATTTCACCAGAGACCTGACAAATATGCTGATTGTTCTTGGTTTTGTATTGGTGGGAATCGCCACAATTTTAAGAATTCAGGAGTATCAAGCGCAGAAAAAATTGCTTCCCTTGATTCTTATCGCTATTCTCATTAATTTTTCTCCTCTTATTTGCGGTTTTATTATTGACGCCTCCAACATAGCAATGGATTATTTTTTAACAAGAGGGGGACACGGGGGTGCATTATTAGGTGAATTCAAACTTATGTTGATAGGACCAAATTTTAAAGACCAAATTGATAAGGCAATAAAAGACGTGATGGAAAACGAGGTATTGGGAATGTTGGCGTTTACGGGTTATGCTTTTTTTGCGATTCTCATAGGAGCAACATTATTTATGTTAGCAATTATTTTAGTGGTAAGACATTTTGTTTTGGTGCTTTTAGTGATTCTTTCTCCTTTAGCTTTTTTCTGTTATATTTTTGGTTTTACAAAAAATTACTGGAATGTCTGGTGGCAAAATTTTCTTAAATACTGTTTTATCGGCGTTGGTATGGCATTTTGTATTTTCCTTGCTTCTCACCTAATAATCAATCCACAAGTATTCCAACAACAAACGATACAGACAGGTGCAACACAGCCAGGTACAGCACCCACGCCAGCTGAAGCAAGTGCAAGTTTATTAAGAGTTTGGATGCCTGTAACTTTTCTCTGGATTGGATATAAATTAGCAAAAACAAGTTCAATAATGGGAGCTAACGCAATTATGAGCGCAGCTAAGGTTGCGGGTGGCTTTGCCTTGGGCGCTGGTGTTTGGGCGGCACAGAGAATGGGTAAGGGCATAGCAAAATCAAGAGCCGGTCAATGGGTCGGAGATAAGATGACGGCAATATCCGAACATATACCATTAGTAGGAGCGGCGCCGGGAACTTTAGCTAAGCGACAAGAGGAAAGACAAAAAGAGTCCAGCGCCAGGTTAGAAAGATTAGATTCTGAACGACTTGCTAAAATAGCCACAGGAAAGGCAGTAACCGCAAGAGCCGCAAACGACAAGGCGGTAGCGGCGCGAATATTGGCGGAAAGAGGAGGGTTTGATAAAATTCCAACACTAGAAGGCCGAACTGCCGCCATGAATTATGCTGTGGCCAGAGGAACACCCCGTAGTATTTTCGAAAAAGCGGATCCTCGGCTTGCGGCAACGAGTCCGAAAGTTGAGGAATATATAAAGCAGGGAATGAGCCGAGAAGATGCCGAACAAAAAGCGATTAGAGAAACAGTCCAACGTTTAAACACAACAGAATTAAATAATCTTCGTGGAGAAGCGTTTACGGCTTCGATTCCTCATATGACGCCTGGTCAGATAGAGCAAGTGGCACATCGTATTCCCGATAGCGTTTCCCCATCTAGTTTTGTGTCAAAGCTTACCCCTAAAGCTATGGGAAAACTCTCACCGAAAGTAATAGATAATATCGACGTTTCAACTTTGAATCCTAAGGTAGTTAAGGGACTTGCCAGAGGAACATCTGAACAAATAGACGTAATAAAAGCTAAATTGCCCGCACTAGAAGCGAAGGTATTGGCTGAATATAAGAAGAAAACGCCGGATGGCGACAAAGAAGGAGATCGATTAACTGCCATTCATGGCGCAATTGAGAGGTTATAAAACTTGATTTAAAAGGTATAAATATTAATTAATTATTAAAATGACAAATTTATCAAATCAACGAATAATTTTTACAGACAAAGCTGACGAGGAGCTTTTAATTATTATCCGAAAATATGATTTAGAAGAAAAGCGTGAAGATGTTATTAAAAGATTAAAAGAAAAAAGAAGATCTCCTATTGTTATTATAGATAAATTCACCAAGGATTTTGCTCAAGAAAAAATATCAGATAAAGAGTTAATCGCTTCGCTCCAAAAAGAGTTAAAAGTCCCCCAAGAAACCGCGGAAAAAATAGCCAAAGACATTAAAGAAAAAATTCTGCCATTGTTGGAAAGGATTTCAGAAGAAGAATTAGAAAAACCAACAGAATCAATAGAAACCAAAAAAACAATGGAAGAAGAAAAATTCCGTCCAGTCGCTCCCATAAAACCACCGATTGAGATAGAAGAAATAGAAGAAGCAGCAAAAACACCAACAGAAAAGCTGGGAGAAAAACCAATAGCAAAACACCCTCTTCCTAAAAAAACTCCGCTTGGAAAAAAAGATTCGCCGGAAAAGAAAACAACCAAAAAAGACGATATTTATCGCGAACCGATTGAATAAACCTTAAAACAAAAAAAGGGGTGGGTTATTGGTTTTTGAAACCAACAATCCACCCCCTTAACCGACTATCCCCTTGCTCTATCCCCTGCTCTTCTTTTCAATTCCTCCACCCTTTCCTCCCTTGTCATCTCGTCAAGGAACCGCGGTTTCTCTCTACCCATCGCCGGCTCGCCGGGCTTGCCGGCGCCACCACCACTGCCGTCCATCTTGCGCAGAAGCGCGATAGCGGCCATCAGACCGCCGGTCATACCGTCTTTGATGTCTGGAGTCCGGAATTCAAACACGGCATTGTTCTGAAGTAACTGCGCCAGCTTGACGAAGTCGGCAACGTCGAAACCGCGAGGCAAGAACCCCCTATAGATCTTGAATGCCTTCGCGGGGTCCTTCTCGAACTCAGCTTTAATGGTGGTGAGTTCCTTGCCTGTGGCATGGGCGATTGTCTCCAGCACCGCGCCAAAGGTCTCAATCGCCCTCTGCTTAGCGACGTTTGCGGCCGCGTCCACCTTCAACCGGATCCTGTCAGGTCCTACCATCGCCTCTTCCAGTTCCCGAGGCAAATGAATCTCGGTGACAACGAGCCTTATCCCAGGAACGCGGAAGCCGGCTTTTATCAACGCGCCGTCGCTGTCCTTGAAGTTGTTTGTTACTATCTGATTGATAGTGGCCATGTCTTCAACCGCCTGACGCCAGGTCATCTGACCAAACGCCAGACGAAGCGCGCCAACCGCCGCCTCCTCGCTCCAATCCTTCAGCGCAGCCTCATCTATTGGGACGCCCGCTCGCAGAATCTTGATAAGCGGGTGTGATTCGTCATCCAATCCTGCCACAGGCTCCCGAGGAAAGTTCAAATATGCGGCCGCGTCAACAATCAGCTTTTGGGCGCCATACGCCACGCCCTTGTATTCCCCGGCTGCCGTAATCACCTCCTGCTCCCTATAATTCAAACTATACATCTTCTTGGGATACTTCTTCAGATGGCACTGCAGCCCCGGCAGAAATGGCACAAATCGAAACCCGCTGTCGCAGAACGACACGGGCACGCCGAAAAGCACCTTCACCGCCATCTCGGCGGGCCCCACGATGTGGATAGAAAGACCAATCCACATCGCCACTATCGCTACTGCTACTACCACGGCCACAGCGGTTTGGCCAGTCAGGAACAGGCCGACAATCGCCGCGGCGATTGCCAAGCCGCCAATCACGACCAGTGCCGTACGCATCGAAGGTCTCCTTTTCAAAGAACAAACGAACTTTTTGGTGAAGAAACATTTTCTTCACCCCATTCTTTAAATATATCATATTTCAAAATTATTGTCAACCCCTTGCCCAAAATTTCAACAGTTTTAAAAATCAAAATATTACGGGAAATGTTTTCCACAATTCATTACTATTGTTTGACTCCCCTTTGTGATATAATAAATTAGGTGTTAGGTGATTAGGTTTTAGGTTATTAGGATTGGGTTTATGAACGAATTAAAAACAAATACTTATAAAGATTTGATAGTTTGGCAGAAATCAATGGAATTAGTGATTTCAGTATACGAATTAACTGAAAAATTCCCCGACCCTGAAATCTACGGACTAATTTCTCAGATGCGCAGAGCCGCGATATCAATTC
>CAZEXD010000008.1:0-18525 GCA_964516865.1 uncultured Candidatus Saccharibacteria bacterium | reverse complement strand
ATGGTGATACCCTCTGCGAAATCTGCCAAAATATGAATAGAGATAGGTCCTTGCTTTGTATCGTGGAAAAAGAAGCGGATTTGCTAACTATTGAAAAAACAAAAAAATACAAAGGACTTTATTTTATTTTGGGTGGAGTGGCAGAAACCTTAAAAAAAAATGAAATCGAAAATCTGCGACTTAAAGAATTAGAAGAACGCTTAAGAGCGCCCCAATCTTTTGGCATAATTACCATTTTTAAAGAAATTATCATTGCTACCAATCCTACTCCCGAAGGAAGAGCAACTGCTATTTTAGTCGAAAAAAAAATAAAATCGGTATTAAAAGAAAATCTTCCCAAAATTACTCATTTAGGACTTGGTTTGCCAGTTGGGGGTGAATTAGAATACGCTGACGAAGAAACTTTAGAAAATGCCTTTGAGGGTCGTAAATAGCAAGGTAAATTAATTAGGAGTCAAACGCACCCCTCCTATTTATCAGCGCAGGCAGAGTTTTTATAACAGATATAAGCCCGGGTAAAACGCAGATCAATATATTTAAGCGTTGTTCTCGTCTCTTTTGGAACTTCTTTTTCTAACAGCAAATTTAATTTTTCAATCTGAAAATTAATCTCTGCCGTTGAAACGGGATTAAGATAAACCTCCCACCCTTCTTTGGTTTTAATATTTAATCTTTCCGAAGAGACAATTTTAATTTCTTCAATTTTTATTTTTAAATTTTCCTCAAAATTGTCTTTAATTATAGAAAGAGCGTCCATAATTTCTTTTTTAAATATTTCCTTTCCCAACACCATTATTTCTTCATTGTCTTGTCGCACAATTAAAAAGTCGGAATAGGGCTCTTTTGCTGGTTCAAAAATAATCCCCTTTTTATCTCCAAAAAAGCAATCTGAATTTTGAGGGCAAAAAACAAAAAATGGCTGACGTTCTGTAAGGTTAATAATTAAATTATCCCATAATTGTCTTTTTACCTCCACTTCCTCAACAAGGGGAAATTTGTCTAAAATGCTTTTTTTTATTTTTAAAGGACTGATTAAAAAAATGCTTTGAGAATCAAAAAATAAAATTTTCTTTTTTATTTCTTTCCAAACGATATTTTCAATTTCTTCTCGCGAGGTTTTTTCGTTTCCAGAAACAATAATTTGTTTAATCTGAAATTTATCAAAAAACGCAAAAAAATAAGTTATTGTCCCGAAAAAAAATAATAACAAAATCGCTACCCAAAATAAAGGTTTTTTAAAAAGTGGTTTTCTTTGTTTTATTTTATACCGCCTCTTTATGCGCCCTTTCATTGAAAATCAAAGTTGATTTGATTTTGCTAATTGTTAATTGAAAATTGTTTTTTAGAATTTGGATTTTGTGATTTGTAATTTAGTTTTTGGTTTTTTGTAATTGATAATTTAACTATAATCCTCTTTTAACTTTTCTAATTTTTTCTATTAAATAAGTAAGATAGTATCTTGGCGAAATAATATAATCTTGGGTTTTAACAAATTCTTTCCGATAACCCCCAAATCCCATTTTAAATAAAGATAAACCATACCAAGGATGTTTACCAAATTTCCAGTTTCCAATTTCCCATTTGCAATTTTTTTCATTAATTCCCCAAAAGTTATAAAAATTGCATCTCCGCTTTTTCGCTTCTTTAATTGCTTACCACTGCAAAAGATAAGAAACCGGCACTTTTGCGTATTTTAAAAGAGAACCAGAATGATGATAAAAAGCGGTATTTTGCCAAAAAACAAAAAGCGCCGCTGAAACAATTTCTTCTTTATATTTTCCTAAAAAAAGAAGGATTTGATCGTCGTTAATAAAGGAAGAAAATTCATTTTTTAAATATCTCATTGGGAAAACAACAAAATTATGTCGTTTGGCAGTTTCTAAATAAACTTTGTTAAATTTTTCTAAATCTTCAATTTTGCGGCTTTTAACAATTTGAATATCTTTGTTTTTTTGCCCCTGACGAATTAAATATCGCGTTGTTTTGCGCATTTTGCTTAAAATTTCTTCTTCCGATGGCTGGATGTTTAATTCCCACGTTACCTCGGCGTGCATATGAATAGGGGCATCTCTAAACCCTAATCCTTGAAATATTTTAGTGTTCATCTCGTTTCGCTGCCAAATTGGCGAAATTCTAATAAAACTTGCCTTTTCTTTAATTGCTAATTTTTTAAGTTCGGCTAACAGGGCGCTTAAGATTTGATATTTGCTAATTGAGGTTTGGTTTTGATTTTTAACTACGGGGCCATGAGGAATAAACAAAAAAATTCCTCTCTTTGCCATAATTTTAATAACCAAAGCAACGGCGACAAGTTCCTCATTGCTATAAATTCCTAAACGCCAAATTTTGTTATCTTCTAATACCTGAAACTCGCCCCAATTCCAGGCCTGAAGAAATGTTTTTTCCTCGCATTCTTTTAAAAAACTCTCCCAAATTCCTTTATCGTTTATTTCTTTTATTGTTAATATCACGCTTGAATTAATATGATGCTAATAATTACTAATAAGATACCTATTTTATTTATTAGAGATAAATTCTCTTTGAAGATTATCGCACCGACCAGAACAATCATTATAAAATTTAAAACAGTAAAAACGGAAATGGCTTTGGATAGAAACTCGTATTTTAAAGAAAAAGCCCAGAATATAGAAGCAAAAAGATAAAATAACAAACCGGCCATAAAAATAGATTTTTATTTCCCATGCTCCATTTTTTAAATAAAATATCGGCGGAAACCTCTAAAATCACAACGTCTATAATAAATTTAAAAAATAACTTTTATAATAATTGCTGACGGCATAAAATTATTTATATTTTTTTTAAAAATTCCACTATTTTTTCGGCGTCTTTTTGGGAAACGTTGATATGGGTTGGCAGATTAAAAGTAGTTTTAGCAAGTTTTTCGGCAATCGGACAACTCCCCGCCTCATAACCAATGCTTTCTAATTTGGTGTCATAAGGGATAACCGGATTAATATACCAATCCCCTATTATAATATTTTTTTTGTGCCATGCCTCATAAATTATTTCGTGGGCCCTTGGATGTTTAATGGTAAAACGGAGAAAAGCATTTTTTCTTTCAGGAAAAGTTTTCGGTAATTCTAATGATGTGTTTTTTAATGTTTTATAATAAAATTCCGCTAATTCTTTTCGATGTCGATAAAATCTGTCTAATTTTTTAAATTGGTTCAGGGCCAAAATAGCCAAGGCATTCGGCAATCTTTTGGGGAAATATGCCGGTTTTTTCCCCCTCTTTTCTTTCCAATGAACTGCTTTTGACAAAACTCCCAACCATTGAGACAAAACCAAAAATATTTTTCCTAAGTCAAAAATATTATAAAGGGGTAAAACAATATAATTCATTAAAATAGGATGCAGCAATTGCTTTTTAATCCAAAAAGGATTTGGGAAGCCAAAATCCTTCTGGGCGCGGCGGAGATTTTCAGCAATCAAAGGATCGTTGGAAACCGCCATTCCTCCATAAACAGAAGAAATAATTTTATCTCGACCAAAACTGAAAAAAGCCGCCTTGCCAAAAGTGCCAACCTTTTGACCCCGCCACTCTGCTCCTAAAGCGTGGGCGCAATCCTCAATTAGAATAAGGTTATTTTGTCGCACAATAGCCAAAATTTCATCCATATTGGCGGGCAAGCCAAAAGTATGCTGAACCATTAAAACTCGGGAATTGGGGCTAATTTTTGCCCTTAAATCGCTTATATTTATGTTATAGTCGTTCTCGTCGCAATCAAGATAAATTGGTTTAAGACCAGCCCATATTACCGGATTAACAGCGGCATTACAAGTAAATGCCTGAAGCAAAACCTCGCTATTTTTTGGCAAATTTAAGGCGCTCAAAATTGCCATTAAAGAAGAACGGCCGCTATTAAAAGAAACTGCATATTTTACCCCAATATAACTTTTGAATTTTTCTTCAATTTCTTTTATCGCTTCACCCCTTTTCCATTTCCAGGGCTGAAAAATCAGTTTAAGTGCTAAACGGACATCATCTTTTTCGGCGTTGGGAGACAAAGAAATCGAAATAGGTCTCATATTGGAAATTTAAAATTCAGAAATTAAGGTTATAATGGAAAATTAAAAAATTTATTTTTTTATTTTATCAATAATTTCCAAAGACAATCTTCCTTCTAAAAGAACGGTGTCATTTTCGTCGCACAATGAATTTATTTTTTTAACAATTAAATCAGCGTCTTGAAGTAATTCTATTTTGTCTTCCTTCATCCCATTTTTCAAAGCGCCTTCTTTTACAGCGTTAAAACATTCTTTGCTTACCATAATTGCTAAATCACAAACTTCCGCAATTTTTCTACCGATTTTCTGATGAATTTCTTTCGAAACGCTTCCCAACTCAATTAAACAGGGCATTATTATTATTTTTTTTCCAGAATATATTTTTAAATAATCCAAATCTGCAATTACCCCATCGGGATTAGCGGAATAGGTAGAGTCAATGATGTTAAGACCATTCGAATTTTTAGAAATTTTATAAGACGAAGATAATTGCTCGGGTTTTATTTCTTCCGCCGCTTTGGCAATTTCTTTTAAACTCATTCCTAAATTATTGGCCACCGCAGCCGCCATTAACACATTTTCAATATTATGCGCCCCAAACGCCTTAATATTGAAACCGATGTTTTGATTATTTTTAGAAAAAACCTTGAAAGATAATTGTTCTTTTTGAACCTTAATATCTTCTGCCCAATAATCGGCTTTTTCTTTTGTAGAAACAATTACATTTTTTAATTTTGAATTGTAGTTTTGATTTTTAATTTTTAGGTTTTGAATTATTGGATTATTCCCATTTAAAACCAATATTCCATTTTCCGGCAAACTTCTTATAAGCTCAAGCCCTCCTTCTGCCGATATTAAATTTTCCATTGAACCAAAAAGCGCCAAATGCTGTTCGTTAATGCCAGTGATAACGCCAATATCCGGTCGCAAAAAATCGCAAATTCTTTTTATGGTTCCTTTATCATAAGCGCCTAGCTCGGCAATTAAAATTTCATATTCTGGAGTTAAATTGTCCAAAATCATTTGAGGAATCGCCACTTCTGTGTTTTGGTGTTCTTGGGTTGACAAAACCTTAAACCTTGAGGACAAAATCGCCGCTAAGTATTCTTTTGTGGAGGTCTTTCCGTAACTGCCGACAATGGCGATAATTTTAATTCTGCTTTCAAATTTTTTAATTTTTTCTTTTGCTTTCTTTTGAAGAGAAATCCGATAATAATCGGCTAATGGTTGGAAAACAATAACAAGCGAAGAAACAACTACGGGAAGCAAAACATCAAAAAGCAAAAGGAAAAAAGCGAACCAAAAAATGTTTGTTAAAAAAAATAACAATGTAAAAAACAAAATTAGAACAAGAATATTTGCTCCAAAAAGAAATACGGTCTTTTTAGTAAAATGAGGATTCTTTGCTTTTCCGGCAAAAAGCGATTTAAAATAAAAAAGAGATTCAATGAAATAAAGCAAAAATAAAAACAGGGGCAGAAAAAATACATAATCATTATAAAAAAATAGAGCGATAATAAAACAAAAAATCAACAAAACAATTTTAAAAATCTGAAGAGGATGGAAAATCAATTTTTTACCTTTTTCGGTTAGAAAGTGGTCAAAAAACCGCCGACGATGATATTGTTTCAACTGCCACAAATAAATCCAAAAAAGAATATGTTTAACATTTCGAACAAACCAAAAGGGAAATAAAAAAGAGGCGATAATTAAACGCATAATTAAAAAAATAATGTTTTCTTGATTTTAACAGATTTTTGAGAAATGAAAAAGCCCTGCCAAGAAACAGGGCTTTATTTGGGCGGGAAAAGAGGGTTGCGCTGATAGTCGCTTGCGAACTTGGCAAGCGGGGCTACCTTGAATGGAAAAAAACCTTTCAGCCGTGAGCGCCACGGGTAGCCACACGCAGAAATTGCGCCTATCTGCAACGCTTCCCTCTTTTCCCAACCCGAAAGAGCGGGGGGTCATCGCGGCAAAAAACAGGATCCATGTCAGTTAGCTGATTGTCCTTCGACTCCGGCTCCCTCGACGTGAGCGTCGGATCATTGCCGGGAAAAGGACGAATGCAGGGCCTTTGACATCAGATGACCTGCTTTTGATTATCGCTCGCCCCCTACCTCAATCTATTTTTCTTTAAAAACAAACTGAGGTAGAGGGGGTTTCAAATTTTTATTTGTCAAACTACTAAGGATTTCTCATTCTTTCTTAAGGATAGCATTTTTTATAATTCTTGTCAATACATAAGGGGCTTTTTGGTTCAAAAAGTGATCGGCACTGGGAATAATAATAAGTTCGGAATTTTTTATTTGTTTGTTTATAAAATAAGCATGCTTCAAAGGCGTAACTCGGTCTTTTTTTCCCCAAATAATAATGGTAGGAATTTTTATCGACGATAAAGATTTAGAAAGATCCTCTTTAATAATTTTTAAATAAGTTTCTTTCATTACTCCCTCATTATCTAAATAGTCGCTTTTAAAAAACAATTTATAAAATAGCTTTCTTAAAAAATTGTAAAATGGCAAAAAAGAAAACATCTTTAAGATTTTCGCCATTTTGACTAAAATATCTTTTTTAACAGTTTTCTTCCTTATACAAGAAGCACTGACCAAAAATAATTTTTTAATCTTTTCTGGATATTTTAAAGCAAATTTCACGCCGAGCGCACCCCCAAAAGAATGGGCAAGTAAATAGAAACCGTCGCTAAACTCTGGCAAAATTTTCAAAAAATTAAAAATAAAATCACAGTAATCATTTAAACTCCATGAGGTAAAAGGGGGTTGGCTTAAACCAAAACCGGGTAAATCAGGAACAACAACCTTAAATCCTTTTTGCGAAATTTTTTCCGCCACAAACGTCCATCTATTTGAATTAGACCCCCAACCATGCAAAATCAAAAAAGGTATCCCTTTGCCAAAAATTTTATAGTTAATTTTTAGTCCGCCAACTGTAGCTTCAAAATTATTCATCTCGTTTGAAAAATTATGGATTTTGGCTTATAATCAAATTTTTTTCTGCGCTTCACCATTCAGGGTCAAGGAGCAAACTATGATTTTCCAACTTCCTTGGTGGGTTAAAATTATAATCGGCTTAGTGGCGTTTCTGTTCATCGCAGGCATCTATGTTGCCATTGCTGAATGGTGCCGCTGTCTGCGAAAAAAGATGGTCGTTCCAACAACCGAAAAGTGGCGCCGCGTACTCGTCAAGTTCGTCATACCATTCGCTCTACTCGCAGGTGTCATTATTCTAGCTGGAGATTATGTTTTAAGCATTCTCGGACCTACTCGCGAGAGACGGAAACCTCGGAGCTGACCAAGTGTCAGCTCCTTATTTTTTAATTATTCTTTTGCCAACGTATTTTTGAAGAACTTTCGGAATTTTTATTGAACCCCTTGAATCCTGGTAATTTTCCATTATCATTATCAGAGTCCTACCCATAGCAATAGCCGTTCCATTTAAGGTGTGGATAAAATCAATTTTTCCCGACCGGTCGCGATATCTGATATTTAATCTTCTGGCTTGAAAATCAGTGCAGTTGGAAGTTGAGTGAGTTTCTCTGTATCTATTTTCTGACGGCAACCATGTTTCAATGTCATATTTTTTTGCCGCCGGCCTACCCAAATCTCCAGTACAAATGTTTACCACCTGATAAGGAAGCCCAAGCGCTTTCATTAATTTTTCTTCAATAGACAAAAGCAATTCGTGCTCTTTCAGAGAATCCTCTGGTTTAGAAAATATCACCATTTCTAACTTATCAAACTGGTGAACCCTTAAAATTCCTTTTGTATCTTTACCATAACTTCCGGCCTCCCTTCTAAAACAAGTAGAAAACCCAGCGTAGCGCAGGGGCAAATCTTTTTCTTGTAAAATTTCGTTAGCATGCATTGCCACCAATGATTGTTCTGCTGTTGCCGCTAAATACAATTTATCTTCGGGCAAATAATAGGCTTCTCTTTCGTCTGTTGTCTCAAAATATCCTGTACCTCGCGCCATTTCCTTTTTTAACATTACTGGAGGAAAAACCGGAATAAATTTTTCTTTTAACAAAACATCTAATCCAAACCTAATAAGCGCAAACTCAAGTAAAGCCAAATCTCTTTTTATGTATCCAAAGCGCGAACCGGCAACTTTTGCGGCGCGGTCAGTGTCTATCAAATCTAAATCTTTTCCCAACTTCATATAATCTTTTGGTGGCTGAAACAAAAATTTTGGAATTTTACCCACTTTTCTTAAAACAACATTTTGACTATCATCTTTTCCCACCGGCACGTCATCAAAAGGAATATTCGGCAACTGCAAAAGCAAATCTTTTAATTCTGTTTCAATTTTTTCTAACCTTGGTTCCCTTTCTTTGATTTTTGCTTTAATTTCTTTGGCTTTTTGAAGTAGGATGATATTTTCTTTTCCCGCTCTGTTAATTTTATTTTGCTCTGCCCGAAGTTTTTCTATCTCTGTTATTAATTCCCTTCTTTCTTTATCCAACGCCAAAACCCTCTCAACATCAATGTTGACATTTTTATCTTGGCACGCTTTTTTTACTTTGTCGGGATTCTCCCGAATAAAATTTATATCTAACATATTTTTTATTTTGGACGCATTAAGGGGAATATTTGACATTCTCTGGCAGGTTTGTCCATTAAAAAGGAAAATAATCTTTCCGAAACTCCAAATCCGCAGCAAGGAGGCATACCATATTCTAGCGCCTCAACAAAGTCCTTGTCATACATTTGGGCTTCTTCATCTCCTTTTTCGCGGAGTTTCTGTTGTTCTTCAAATCTTTTTGCCTGTTCAATGGGATCATTAAGTTCACTGTAACCATTTCCCAGTTCGGAACCGGCTATAATTGGTTGAAACCGTAAGGTTGTTTTAGGATTTTTTTCATTTCTTTTTGCGAGAGGAGAAACCTCAACGGGCAGATTAATCAAAAAACCCGGACCTGCTAAGTTTTTGCGACAATATTTAAATAAATTATCAATTGCCCTTGTCTTATTAAAACCATTTTTATCGTAATTAATGCCAAGTTTTTTTAAGATCTTTTCCATTTCCGGCAAACTTGCCTCTAAAATATCAACTTTGGTATATTTAGACACGATTGTCCGGTAATCATATTTTTCCCATTTTTTTCCCAAATCAATATCAAAACCATTAATTTTAAACTTTAAAGTTCCAAATGTTTTTTCTGCCACATACTTGTACATTTCCTCCACCAATTTCATTCCTTGCTCGTGGTCAGCGTAAGCCCAATAAAATTCCATTTGCGTATAATCTTGTAAGTGCTCGGCATCCATTCCTTCGTTTCTAAATTGTCTGCCAATTTCAAAAGTTTTTTCAAAGCCGGCAACCATTAAACGCTTCTGCCACAACTCGCCCATTGAAATCCGCAGATAAACATCCATATCCAAGGCGTTATGATGAGTGATAAATGGCCTAGCATCGGCTCCGCCAGGAACAGTTTCTAAAACCGGAGTTTCAACTTCTAAAAATCCCCTTTTTGTCAAAAATTCTCTCATTGAATTCCAAAAAACTGCTCTTTTTTCAATTATTTTTTTGACTTCCGGATTAAATAAAATATCCAGATATCTTTTTCTCAGCCTTTCTTCAATATCCTGCAAGCCATGCCATTTCTCCGGCAAGGGAAGCAAAGATTTCGCCAACATCCGAAAATCGTGTGTCTCAATAGTTTTCTCTCCCCTTTTGGTGGTAAATAAAATACCTTTTATTTCAATAAAATCGCCGATATCAAAATTATCTTCAAAAAACTTGAATCCTTTTTCGCCTAATTTATCTTCTCTTAAATGGGCTTGCAGTTTTCCCGTTCCATCTTCTATATCAATAAAACTGGCTTTGCCATGAGTTCTTTGCGCTTTAATTCTACCGACCAAAATAATTTCTTCTGATTTTTTGGAGAGTTCCGAAAAATTCTTTAACGCTTCCAAAATAGTATGAGTCCTTTTTGTTTCTTCGGGATAGGGCGAAATGCCGGCATTTCTTATCGCCTCAAGTTTTTTAATTCTTTCTTTTTTTATTTGATCTATGGTAGCCATATTATTTCAATTTTAACTTATCTTATCTTCTAAGTCAAAATAAAAAGCCCCGTCCCATAGGGAACCAGCAGGGCTGTTTTTTTGATTGTTTATTGCTTTTTACCTACTAAATATATTTTTGAATACCTCTATAATAGCCCCGAAAAATCCTGTGTTTTTTTTAAGAATCTGCCCCGGAGCAATTGTAAAGTCATTATTGCTAGAATCATAAACGTTTGCGTTAGAATTATCAGTAATTGTAATTCTGTAGTCATTAGTATTGGTTCCATAAGTTATGGGAATCGTCCAGCTAAAGCTTCCTGTATGGCTGCAGATGAACTTATTATTTTTGACAAATTGCCTGCCTTGAAAAGCTTTATAGTAACAGTGTCGCCGGTCCCGGATGTTTTGGTCCATGTAATATTGTGCGTCTCTAAAATTCTCCATGTCTCTCCTCCGTTGGGCGAAGTGACGGTCAAGAAAGGACTAACTATACTGAAATTACTCTCGCTCATACCAAACACATTGGCATTACTGGCATCAATTATCTTTATCTTGTAGCTATTACTTTCTAATAAAGTGGAAGGAATTGACCAGGTCTTTTTGCCGTCATTGTCAATTAAAGAGAATATGGTTTGGAAATAAACTCCTCCTTTCCAGAGTTCTATGTTGACTTTATTGCCGGTTGGTCCGGATTTGGTCCATCTTATGTCATAATTTGAACCTCTTATCATTTGTTCTCCTCCGTTGGGCGAGGTGACGGTGATGGAGGGGGTTACGGGGGTTTCTTCCTCTCCCACAGCCTGTTCAGCGGCAATAATAGAGTTTAGTTTTTCCCTCGTTGCCTTTCCGACAAAACAGTAGCATTTATTTGATAACGAGCGATTTCTGAAATATCGTCTTCGTACCTGTTTTGAAAACATTTTACCGCCGCAAGGGTTTTAACGCCAAAATAGGTATTATTTGTTATTGAATCTGACAAACAGCCATCAAATTTTAAAACAATCTTTAAATAAACAACATCTGGATGATTTTTTCCATAGTATAGATTTTTTTCAAAAACAAAACCTCTCGGCACATTAAGCCCGGTGGCAGCTTTTGTTCCAGAGGGAATTAAAAAAATCGCAGCGCTTAAAATTAAAGTTGTTGCTAAAAATAATTTAAAATTTTTCATGATTTTAACATTTCGACATTCTCAAGAATGTTGGAATGATTTTTTTAATTATTAAATTTTGCTTTTTAATTTTTAATCTTTAATCTTTATTTTATAATACCCCCCATAATTCAAGTCAATAGGTTGTGCCAATAGTTTATGTCGCACAATGAGAAAAGAGAGAACAAAACAAACAGAGGATATTCCTCCGAAAAATATTAAGCAAGGTATTAGCTCCAAAAGTAAATTCGCAGGTCGGTCACCAGAGAGATTTCAAAGAGTGGTAGTTTGGAACTAATGCCGAGCGAAATACCAATCTAAAACCTCTTTCGCCACCATCAATGCGGGAACCTTTAAACCCTCTACATCTTCAACGAGTACCGTTAAAACGATTTGAGGATCGTCGTATGGCGCAAAAACCGTTGCCCAGATTTCATAATAACCATCTTTCGGGGTCTGGGCGGTGCCGGTTTTGGCAGCGGCTTTTACCGGTAAACTATCTAAAACCTTTCCTGTGCCGCTAACAACGCATTGCCTCATTCCCTCTTTGACAATTTTAAGATTTTCCGCCTCAATAAAATTATCCCTGATTACCTTTGGCTCTGTTTCTTTTATAGTTTTAACTGCACTACCAGAGGTTTCAACAATCTTGGCCACAAGATGAGGCTGAAAAAGCGTTCCATTGTTAGCGATGGCAGAATAAGCAAGCGCTACCTGCAGGGGCGTTGCCAAAAGATCGCCCTGACCAATCGAAAGATTATATGTATCACCATCCCACCATGCCTCTCCCTTTTTTTCTTTTTTCCATTCCGGCCAAGGAATAAAACCGGCTGATTCACCGAACAAATCAATGCCAGTTTTATTCCCCCAGCCAAAAAGCTCAAGATATTTTTTGATTCTCGTTGGCCCAAGCCCTGGTTGGTCGCCATAACCGCCACCCACGGTATAAAAATAAATATTTGATGATACGGCAATAGCGTCTTTCATATCCACCCAGCCGTGCGGTTCAATACCTCGGTAATAATAAACAATTTCCGGATTATAACGACTTCTCACCTCTATATAGCCAGGGTCATATATTTTTTTCGCGGGAGAAATTATTTTTTCTTCCAAAGCAGCCGCCGCAAGAAAGGGTTTTATAGTAGAACCAATGCTATATTGTCCGGAAATCACCCTGTTGAAAAATGGTTTATCTTTATCAGATTGAAGGCGACTTATTTCTACTGGAGAAGCAGCAGTATTAAAAATGTTATTATCAAATGAAGGAATGGAAACAAGAGCGAGAATCCCACCATTTTTAGGATTAATTGCCACTGCCGCCGCCCGAGTAGAACCAATTTTTTCTAATCTTTTCTTTAATTCGTCGAAAATTTTCTTTTGCAGTTCAAAATCTAAATGCAGAACCAAACTTTTACCCGCTTCAGATACTAAATTGACTTCTTCTCTTTTTTTATTTCCCCAAGCATCTTTCTCAACGATAATCTGTCCCGGAATCCCTCTTAAATACTGCTCATACGATCTTTCAACGCCGCTTCTTCCAATATAATCATTAACTAAATAATTTTTATACTCTTTTAATTCTGTTTTATTTATTTTATTCATATAACCGATAACAGGAGAGATAACAGAACCGTCCACGTACCTTCTAGTAGCATTCTGCTCCAAATAAAATCCCTTTAGTTCGTTTATTCTTGAATTAATGTTGATAACTGCTTGATGGGCCAAATTTTGAGAAATTAAAATAACGGGATTTTCATCTTCTTCAATTTCTTTTTTTAAAACCAAGGGGTCTGTTTCAATAATTGCCGCCACTTCGTTAATTATCTTTTCAATTTTCTCCACTGGCAACACCAAAAGATCTCTTTTATCGCAAATTAAATCAAAAGAAACATCATTAAAAACTAACTGCTTCATATTCTTGTCGTAAATTACTCCTCTTTCCGGTCTGATTAGTTGAATTCTGTTTTTATTAATATCACTTAAATTAGAATACTCTTCCCCTTTGACAATTTGAAAATAAAATAACCGACTAAAAAACAAAAAAACGATACAAACAAAAATAATAAGAATTCCCCAACACAATTTTTCACCAAGGGGCACCTCAAGTTTTTTTTCTGTAATTCCCATTTCTTCTTCTTTTTCTTTCGCTAGTTTATCTATAAATATCTCGTGCGGCTCGATATCTTTTTGGTGGTTTTTAATTCTATATTTTTGAAAATTCATATTTATATTTATAATGTTTTGCCCAAATTGTTTTAGTGCCAAGATAAAGATAAAAAATAATAGTGGCTATAATTAAATTATAAATAATTTTAATTAATAAATCGTGGAGGTTTGGTAAAGAATAATGAAATGATAATGCCCCCAAGAATTCAAATAAAATTAATGACAAAGCAAAAAGAAGAAGAAAATAAAAAATAGAATATTTGGGGGGAATATCTCTAAAATAAGAAAGTGTTTTTCTCGTTAAAAAGTAAATGGCGGTCAAAATTAAAATAAACCTGCCAAAAAATGAGACGGAAAAAATATCTAAAAAAAATCCGACAATAATAACCAAAATAATACCATATTTTTCATCTCTTTTTTTTGATTTTTCAAAAAAAGAAAATAAACAAACAAAAATCAAAACCAAATTCGGCACTACGCCGCGAATATTAAAATGAGGTAAAAAACTTTCTTGAATTAAAAGAATTAAATAAAAAATAAGTGAGAGAAATAATACTTTTTTCATTTTGCCATAGAGGTGGAAAGTTCGAATCCCCCACTCCTAACGATTAATTAAAATAATTCTCGTCCCGACCACTCCATTTAACAACTATTTCGTTTTTAGGTTTATAATTTTAACCTTATTCTTGGTTTCGGCTTTCGTAATATTATTTTTTAAAGTTAGTTATGACAAATAAATTTTCTGCCCTCCGAAGTTCAAAGAACGGCTTAATCTCCGCCATTTGAAAAGATTTTATGTCTTCTTTTCTTATAACGCTGATTCTCCCGACCAATAAATTCTTTGGAAAAACGCCGCTTAAATAAGAAGTTGTTATTATATCGTCTTTTTCTATTTTTTCGTTAAAAGGAATTAAATCAAAGATAAGATAGTAACCACCTGTCCCCTTAACAATTCCGTGGATATCTTTTTTCATTACTTTTGCATCAAAGGAAAAATTTTTTTCTGTCAGCAAAACAACTTTTGAAAAATTTTTATAGACCTCAGAAATTTTCCCAAATAAAATCTTTTGACTATCAATTACCGCCATATTTTCGGAAACGCCGTCTTCATAACCCTTATCAATTAAAATTGAATTCTGATAAACATCTTTAGCAATAACTTTTGCCAAAATTATTTTAAAATCATTTTGAATACCCAAATCGAGGGCTTGATGCAAATCCCGATTTTCTTTTTTTAGTTCTTCTAACAATAAAAGTTGATTTAATAAATTCTGATTTTGCAACTGAAGTTCTAATACTTCTTTTCTTAAGGAACTGCTAAAAAAATTAGAAATCACTTGACTCTTTTGATAAAGAATTTTTTGAATGGGATTGGAAATCGTATAAAAAAAATTCCTTACCGCGCTGTTGAAAAAATTAAAAATAATAAGCAGTAAAACTATAACGGTAACAGAAATTATTATCTTTGCAATTTTTTTTCTTTGGCTATTAACCATTTTTGGTTTTTGGATTGATTAAGTTATTTTATCCTGTTAGAAAATTATGGTCAAATTTGTTTAGTATCGAAACTGATAAGCAGATTTTAAACAAAAAATCGTACCCAATGTAAGAGGACTACCTACTCTCGCGCAAAAGCACTACCATCGGCCTTGGGTTATTTCACTTCTGTGTTCGAAATGGGAACAGGTGGAGCAAACCCAGTATAGTCCCCTTACACTAGATACGATTTGTAAATTAACATTATTTAATTTTTTATATTAGAGTGTAGGATTTAAGATATCATCTCCTGAGCGTTAAGAGTTTGCTTCAATGAGGCAAAATCTTAACGCCCAGAGAATGATAGTTCAAATCCTACATTCTTTAGATACCTAAAACCTGTATCTATCCGTAAAAGCATAGAAAATACTCAGGGCCATCCTAAAAAATCAAAGAATAATAATGATTTATTAGTGCTTCTCGGCTAAATCCCTTACGGGACTTACACCTGAAGTCTATCAACCTTGTCATCTGCAAGGAATCTATGAGTTCTAATCTTGAGGTGGGCTTCGCGCTTAGATGCTTTCAGCGCTTATCCCGTCCGAACTTAGCTACCCAGCAATGCTCCTGGCGGAACAACTGGTACACCAGAGGTTCGTTCAACCCGGTCCTCTCGTACTAGGGTCAAATCCTCTCAAAACTCTGCGCTTGCGGTAGATAAGGACCAACCTGTCTCACGCTTATACCACTCTTATTACTAAGTGCGTGGACTATACCATATTCCGTTATATTTTTATGTTACGGAACCCGACGTTTTATAAAATTTTTCTGATTTTATCTGTCCTAAAAATAGGACAAGTCTCTACGGGGTTAATGTACGAACTTTTCTTTTTTTCATACATAACTTCCCTCGGTGTTATCCTAACACATGACAGGTTGTTAATTTTCAATACTTTGTTAGGAATTCACCGATATGAGTCGGTTTTGCAATCACAATTACTTGTGAAAGCCGCCGTGTTGATCTCGATTTATTGGTTCTATTTGACGGTTTGAACCCAGCTCACGTAACTTTTTAATTGGCGAACAGCCAAACCCTTGGGACCTCTGACCTTCCATAATTACTTATGGGGTAAGACTATCCCTTCACCATGCTTCAATTGTCACCAACTGAAGTTTAGGTGCAAGCCGTATGATAGGATGATTAATATCCTATCTCATCCGCGATATTTTGAATATCGGGAATCAGTCGTTAGGAGAAATACTTTCTTGGATCATTGTCATAAAATTCTTTCTTCGTCCTTGCGAACGAACATTTAACTTTGACAATGCATCTGCCAATTTAGCATTTCTTAGCAAATCTTTTATGGTTTTAATTTCGGTGTTTAGAATTTTTTGCGCCAATTTCGCCTGCCTATTCTTTATTTTTAAATAGGGGGTAAGCAAATTTAACATAAATTTGGCATGGTCTTGATTTCTAATCCTCCATTCATATTCGTTATTTTTAATATAACGAACATTTCCCAAACCAATTATTGATTTACACCAATTGAGAATTTTGCGATTATTTTGACTAATTTTGATGTAAATCCTGATTCTAAAACCAAACTTTTTCTCTGCATTTTTTTCAATGCAGGCCATAATTGCCCCATCTCCGTCTAATAATCCGGAAATGTATGCTTTATTGACTTCAGAGAGTATTTTTCTCACGGGATTGCCCTTAGATTATTTAATTATAATCTGGGACCTGCAAACTTGCAAGTCAAGGGTTTCCCCGTTTTGAGCTTGTATATTACCTCTGTGTTTCCACAGGGGAGAGTAGAACAAAATTCTGCTCCAGCCCCAGGATAAGTTGAGCCGACATCGAGGTGCCGAACAGAGCCGTCGATGTGGACTCTCGGGCTCTACCAGCCTGTTATCCCCGGAGTAGCTTTTGGTTGATGATCTTCTGCGGTTCTAATAACCACAGTCGGTTCACTAAGTTCTGCTTTCGCAACTGCGCGACTTATCCGTCTTGCAGTAAAGCCGGCTTATGGCTTTGCCCTATCGCTCCGATTTCCATCCGGAGCTAGCCGACCTTTAAACGCCTCCATTACTTTTTAGGAGGCAAGTGCCCCACTTAAACTGCCCGTTAAACACTGTCTGTCAATGGGAAACACTGACGTTAGAATTATGGATTTTAAAGATGGGTGTTTCATTGTCGCCTCCATGCTGTCCGAAAACAGCACTTCAATGGCTCCCCACTACGCTACGCATCAAAATCCAGAATTCAATATCTAACTGCAGTAAAGCTTCCGGGGTCTTTCCGTCTAGCCGCAAGTAACCGGCATCTTCACCGGTATTGTATTTTCACCGGGCTCCTCGTTGAGACAGTTCTCCAGTCGTTAAGCCATTCATGCGGGCCAGAACTTACCTGGCAAGGGATTACGCTACCTTTGGACGATTATAGTTATCGCCGACGTTCATTGGTGCTTCATTCGCTCAGCCGCTACGCGACTTCGCAGTCCATAGCGACCGGCAAACTTAACATTCCAACACTGGTCAGGCCTCAGCCCCTATACATCCTCTTACGAGTTAGCAGGGACCTGTGTTTTTGATAAACAGTCACTAGAGAGTCTTTCGCTGCGTCCAGCACCACTTTTTAGTTTCAAATAATTAAACTATTATAAATTTCTTTAGTTTCACTATTTTAATAAGGATACACATATTTTATTGAAACCAAAAAGTGGTGCTGGAAGGCTATATCGCAAACTTACAGCCGCTGATTTGCCGAGTTCCTTAACGAGGAATCACCCGTTCATCTTGGCACAATTACGCCAATCCACCTGTGTCGGTTTAGGTACGGATCCCTCACCTAATAACTTTTGAGAAATTTTCTAGGGAACTTGCTCCTTCAAATTTACACTATCGTAATAATGTATTTTGTCTATTCTTGAAAAATCTTAAATAGACAACGAGAATCCAATAACTCGCTTGAAGTACTAAATTCCGTCAATCTCAAACTTAGGTAAGGGAGGGCCGGAATATTAACCGGCTTACCATCAGATACACCTTTCGGCTTCTCCTTAGGGCCGCCTAACCCTTGGCTGACTACCATTGCCAAGGAAACCTTGGATTTTCGATGTCTCGGTCTTTCACCGAGATTGTGGTTACTCATGCCAACATTCTCACTTCTTAGCGCTCCATTCTGGCTCTCGCTCGAACTTCACTGCGCTAAGAACGCTCTCCTACCGCCACCGTATCTCGCTGCCGCTCGCCACGGTGGAATTTTCAATTTTCAAATACCAATTTTCAATCAATTTCTAAATTTTCAATTTTCAAACTTTTCAATCGTCTATGTTTGAAAATTTGGTCATTGAAAATTCATTGTAAATTGAAAATTGTAAATTATATTAAAGCCCCGGTATTCCTAGATTTAATCCCTTCATCGCTTCTCTGGTTTTTTCAGTAGCTACAACTTGTGCACGAGAAAGCGCTTCCGCTATCGTATTTTGCGTCACTTTTTCTAATTCTCTTTTATTCTCAGCTTGTAGTGCCTCTTCGGCAAACTCGATTGACTTCATTTTCATCTCACAATTAAAAACAACTTTTACCCAGCCGTTATTTGATGCGGCTTCTACTTCTGTATTTTTAAGTTCTTTTTGTACTGCTTTTGCTTTTAATAGCATTTTTCCTTGATCAATT
>CAZEXD010000007.1:0-27571 GCA_964516865.1 uncultured Candidatus Saccharibacteria bacterium | reverse complement strand
AGCGAGTTAATTTCGCTCAAAATAGGTTCGGATTTTGTCAAACAAACGCACCCACTCAAACCTTCAATATCATTTTACCGAATTTAATCCACAAATCAAAGAAAAGAAATCTGAAAAAGAGATAAGAGCCAGCAGGCGGGGCTTTGCCCCCGCCTGCTTCTAAGGATTTGTATAAGTTTTTTATTCTCGTCTAAATTTTTTTTGAATCAAATATGTCTTTTATTAAATTTTATTAAATTGAAAAAGGGGCAAGAATTGCTTTTTTGAAAAGAGTGATAGAATATAGAAGAATATAAATTTATTTGGAACTATTAGTTATGAAGAAAATATTTATTTTTACTAATGGATGTACTCGAAGGAAATTAGATGTAGAAAAGATGAAAAAATATTTTACCCTAAATGGTTATAAAATAACAAAAGGAATTAAGAATGCAGACTTAATAATATTTGTTTCATGTGCTTTTATTGAAGAACGAGTAAGAGAATCTCTAAAAATTATAGAAGAACTAAAAAAATATAAAAAAGAAATAATTGTGGCTGGATGTCTCCCAGAAATTTCAAAGGATCGGTTAGAGAAAGTTTTTAAAGAAAAAGTAATTTCAACAAAGAATTTAAAAGAGATTGATAAATTTTTTAAAGATTTTCAATATAAATTTTCAATAGTTCCGGATCCCAACCTCCCCTGCTTTTTGCTTTCAGAGCTTTTATTAATTCTTAAAACAAAGCCGTTAACAGAACTATTTTCTTTAAATAGCTTTCATCTTGTAAAAGAGTTTTTAATAAATGCAATTCAGTCTAAATTCATCCATAGCAGGTCTAAAATTTATTTTTTACGAATTAACCAAGGGTGCTTAGGAAATTGTGCTTATTGTGGCATTCGAAAAGCAATTGGTTCTTTGAAAAGTAAACCAATAGAAATCTGTCTCCAAGAGTATCAACAGATATTAAATCGGGGTTGTGAAAATGTTGTAATATTGGGCGATGATGTCGGAGCTTATGGCTTAGATTTAAATACTTCTTTCCCAGAACTTTTAAATCAACTTTCTGGAATAGAACAGAGAATTTTTGTCAGATGGTCAATTAAAGAGATGCATCCCCAATGGATAGTGAAATATTATTCAGATTTACTAAATTTCATTCGGCGAGGCAAAATTATTCATATTCTATGTGGAATTCAATCCGGAAGCAGTGGGATTTTAAAATTGATGAACCGTTATAGTAATGTGGAGATAATTAAAAGGGCGTTAAAAGAATTTAAGAAAGTTAATCCCAATCTGAAACTTTCAGCGCAAATTATTGTTGGTTTTCCCTCCGAAACGGAAAAAGATTTTTTGATGACGCTTGGGTTTATAAAAGAAATTAAATTCGATAAAATATTCATTTATCCATATTCTAATCAAGAGGGTACAATAGCTTTTAAATTACCTAATCAAATTTCAAGTGAAATTAAATCTAAAAGAATAAAACAAATTTTAACTTTCTTGAGAAAAGAAAAGATAAATTATTACTGTGAAAATAATTTATGAAAGTGTCATTTATCTATTTTTCCCCTCATTTAGATGATGTTGTTTTATCCTGCGGTGGGTTTTTAAGAAAACATTACAAAAAAGTTCAATTAATAGTGAATATTTTTACAGGAAAATATAGAGGGTTAACTAAATGGGATTTAGTTTGTGGGATTAGAAAAAACCCTATCTTGATTAGAAAAAAAGAAAGTCAGAAAGCTTTAAAATGGATAAAAGCAAAAGAAATTTATCTTAGTTTTTTAGATAACGCCGTATTCAGAGATTTGAAACGTTCAAAAAGACCCTCTTCGGATTTTCTAGAAATCAAGAATTGTCTTCTAAAAATTATAAATAAAAGTACTTCTTCGCTTAAAGCTATATTTTTTTCCGCTGGGCATCTCTCATCCAGATCATCTTCTTGTTGCAAAGGTTGGAAGGGATATATCAAGCCAACTACTATGTAAAAAAATCAAAATTTATTTTTATGAAGATTTTCCCTTTTTCTATAATCCCGCTCACCGAGTCTCAATTTTTTTAGAAGATTTTATACCAATATACTTCAAAATTGATGAAGAGATTTTTATAAAACTTAAAATGGTGATGACATATAAGTCTCAATTATTCCCCCTTTTACAAATTCTTTATCCCCATTTAAAACTCTCAGGAATGGTTAAAGAAAATCTAGAAAAACCATGGAAAGAATTTTTATTGTCCTATCATAAAAGCTTGACCGAAGAAGGAAAAATAAAAAACGCAAAATTTTGTGAAAGGTTTTGGATTCTTAAAAAATAAAAATTATGCCTTCGACAACTTTTTTATCTTTTTACGTCATACTTGTTGGTTTTTACTACTTTTTTTATGGAAGTTTTCTGTTAATAAATAATGTAAAAAGTCTTCGTTTTTTTCTTGACGAAAAACGCAAGGAATTAAAAAACAGCAAAGCAGAAAGTGATAAAGACAAAATTAATTTTATTCTTTTGGTTCCCGTATTAAGAGAAGAAAAAATTATTGCGCAAACCCTTTCATATCTTTCCTTGCTTAAGCGTGAATCACTAAATTTGAAAATAATCGTTATTACTACCCAAAGAGAGCTTAGCGAAAGAAAAGACAACCAAAATAAAGAAAATACTATTGATATAGTAAAGAAATTAGTACCTCTGTTAAACCAAAAATTGAAGAAGAAATTATTTTTTCATTTCCATTACCCTTTTCTTCAGGGCGGAAAATCAGATCAGCTTAATTTCGCTCTAAAAAATTTAGAATTACAAAATCCACTAATTTTTAAAAATTCTACAACATATATAGGACTTTATGACGCGGACTCAATAAGTGGATTGAACGTTTTGCAAATCCTAACCGAAGATGCAGCGAAACACGACTTTCCACTTGTCCGGTGATTTATTTAAAAAACTATAATTCTTTCCTCTATAGTTTAAATGGTTGTTTAATGAAGGGTTTTGCACTTCTTCAAACGCGTTATTCCCTCGGATATGAAGTACCAATTTTTTTAAATTCAAAAAGAAATATTAGACGAAAAATAGGAAAAATGGCATATTGCTTAGGACACGGGTTATTCGTAAGGGCGGATTTTTTAAAAAAATTAAATTTTTTTCCTTCTCCGATTGAAGATACAAGGTTCGGCCATATTTTGTCTTATTTAAAATATGAGATTAGATCATTACCTTCTTTAGCAGTAACTGAGGTTGTTCAAAAATTTACCTGGCTTTTAAGGCAATCCAGTGTTTGGTTTATGGGGGAAAGTTATTTTTTGAAAGATTACAAAATTGCCAAAAAATTTCAAAAAATAGAAAAAATGTGGGCCCTTAGCTTAATTTTTTATAAACTTTATCGAAATTTTATTTGGGTCACCGAAGGAATAATATTGGGAAGTGCGATTTTAATTGGGTGGTATTTGCCACAAAAAATTTTCCTTCTGCCTTTGTTGGTGGGTCTTTTGATATATGTTTATTTTTGCCCTTATTATCTGTTAATTTCCTCTAAAAAACTTCTTTTCCTTTGCAATCATGAAATCAAATTTCATCCGGATAAAAAAGATTATCTATTTAATTTAGTTTTCCTCCCGGTAGTAAGTTTTCTTTTGTGCTTAGGCCCTCAATTAGGACTAATTAGATTCTTGAAAGCTAAACTTACAAGAAAATCTATTTTATTTCCTAAAACTCCTCGATAAATATGAAACATGGGTCAAAAAGAGTTTTATATTTATTCCCATTCTTCAGCACCCTGGCAACAGAAAATCCTTTTTGACTTTTTAGATAAAACTTCTCTTAAGAGGGATGCTCGATGTTTAGATGCAGGGTGCGGAATAGGAAATAACCTTCCAATCTTGCTAAAATTTTTTAATAATATTATTGCTTGCGATATTTCAAAGGAAGCTTTAGAATACGCAAAAAATCGCTTCAAAAAGTACCATAATATTACTTTTCTTCAAGCAGATATTACGAATCTTCCATTTAAAAATAATTCTTTCGACATTGTACTCTGTACAGAGGTATTAGAGCATTTAGAAAACCCCGAAAGAGCAAAAGATGAGTTATTGCGTATTTTAACGAAAGATAATGGCTATTTCATTATTAGTACTCCAAATTATTTTAACTTAGCAGGAATAGTAAAGCTAATAATGGATGGAATTGTAGGCAAACAAAGTTGGGATATATGGGGCGATACCCAGAAAACTGGTGAGAGAGAAAGATTTACAACTTGGTTTTTTATTAAAAAACTATTTTCTCAAAAAAACATCAAAATAATTAAAGAGAGGGGAGGAGATTTTTTAAATTCTTGGTTTTTATTTTTACCTTTTATATATAGAAACTTTAAATTAACCGATAAATATCCTCTTCTTTTTTGGGGGAAATTGCCTATATTGAATAAATTAGGAATGAATTATTTTATTTTAGGAAAAACTAACTTATCCCAATAAAAGGATCCTCTTGTACTTTAATTTTTCGAACTCTTTGCCAAAAGGTGGACTTCAATCTTTTAGGAAAAACTTTTAGATTTTTTAATTCCTTTTTCGAAAACCAAGAAGCCTTTTCTACCTGACCGTGCCTATCTAAATCTCGGTGGTTTTTATTTAATCTTTCTTTCGGGATGGGTTTTGCTAACCAAAATACTTCAAAAAAAATAAGGCCTGGAAGGGGATGAAACTCTTGAACATATAACAATTTTTGAATTTCTATGTTAAGACCAACCTCTTCTTTTATTTCTCTTTTTACCGCTTCAACTATATTTTCTTTTTGAAAATCCCATGCTCCTCCTGGGGGATACCAAAAATTTTCACCCTTGTTTTTAACCAAAAGTATTTTCCCCTTGCGATAAATTATTGCCCTTGAAACAATTCTTAATTTTTTCATAGAATTTTTGAAATAATCTTCTGAAAGTTTTTTCTTAAATTTTTATTTGATTCTAATTTAATTATATTAAAACAACCCTTCTCTTCCAATAAATTACTGAAAAACAAAAGGTATCTTTGAAATTTTTTTAAAAAATCTAAATCTGAATAAACAATCATTCGTTTATTTTTGGCAAGAAGTTTTTTTTCTTGGCTATGATGATAGTGCACACTTTTCAATAAATAGAGCGGAAGCTTTTAGTCGGGTAAAAGCGCTCTGGCGTGAGTATACAAAAAGCAAGTTCTCTTGGTTATATAATACTAATTTGTCGCACAATGGGGTTATTTACGCTGATAATTCAACCGGCAGTTCAATGTAAAAAGTAGAACCCCTTCCTTCACCTTCTGATTCGGCCCAAATTCTACCCTGATGGGCTTCTATGATTTTAGATGAAAGATATAATCCTATGCCCCTGCCTGTAACATTGATTTTCTTTGCTCCTTCGCCTCTGACAAGAAGATTGTGGAAAAGACTGTTTAATTCGTTCTTTCCCATGCCAATGCCGGTGTCTTTGATTATTATTTGTAGTTTGTCATTATCTTTGATATTTGATTTTTGATATTTGATATTTACTGTTACTCCTCCCTTTTCGGTGTATTTGATGGCATTGTTCACGACATTGAATATCGCTGTTTGAAGTTTGCCGGCGTCAGCTTCTATTCTTGGTAGGTCTTTTTTTGGCGCTTCAAGTTTTAGAAATATTCCTTTTTTCTCTGCCTCAAAACTCAGGTCTTTTACGATGTTTTTTAGAATTTCTATTATATCAATGTTTGGTTTGGGCATAATCACTTTTTGATCTAATTGAAATTGGGATAGGTCTAAAAACTCGTTAACTATTTTGATTAAGTTTTGGGAAGAAATTCCGAATCTATGGATAATTTCACCAAGTTTTTTTGGCACCTTGCCGAAGGCGCCACTTTCAATTAAATCTATGTATCCTTTCATCGAGGTAAGCGGAGTGCGAAGGTGATGTTGGGTGATAAGCATAAACTCGGTTTTCTGCTGGTCTAATTTCTGCAAATCTTCTCTGGCTTTTTTTTCTACCTCGTAGGCTTTTTCTATTTCTTCTTTTTGTTCTCTTATCTCTTTTGTCTGCTCATCCACCTTCTCTTGTAAGGTTTTGTTGAAGTCCTGAATTTCCTTGTAAAGACGGGCGTTGTCTATGGCAATGCCGGCCTGATAAGCCAAAGTACTTAATAGCTCTAAATCTTCTTCGGTATAGGTGTCTCCGGAAACCTTTGAACCTAAAACAATAATTCCTATCAGTTTTTTACTGCTCATCAAAGGCAAACACAAAGAGGCTTCAATCCGCTTCATATTGCTCTCTAATTCCAGAAATCCTTTTCTTTCTTTTTCGGTTTGGGAATATCTTGCCAGTAAAGTTAATTCTTCTTTAACTAACGGCCTTCGGGTTCTTTTTAAGTGTTTTGTCAGAAAGTTGTCCTGAACTAAACTGATGCCGTTTTTTTCGTTAAAACCGATTACTTTGGCGATTTTGTACTTTATCTCTTCCTTGTTTTTATCAATCAATAGAATTCCGGCTCTATCTAACTGCATTGTCTGCTTTACCGTATCAACAATGAGATTTATTATTTCGTCCAAATCATTAAGATAATTCAGTTTCTGGCTTAAATTGTTGATGGTTGTTTGATAATTGTAAAGAGAAAAGAAGAAATATCTATTGACAATATTTTTTATGTTTTTATCTAACCAATAAAATAATAAAACAAAAAGAGGGGCTATTATTAAACCTAAAACATATCCCGGCCGGGCCAAAACATTGCCAAAAACCCTGCTGTATAACCACGCTATCAGATAAAACATTCCATACACTAACCCCGCCATCACAAAATAAACGAACACTTTTCTAACCACTATGCGAATATCCATTAAACGGTAACGCAATATAGCATAAGTAGTAGAAGTTACTCCTATCAAAGTAAAAATTTGTCCCAACCAGTTTAAAAAGAAGAGGCCGATCCACGGCATTATCAGATTTGTTGCAAAGGCGGAATTAGCAGATAGAGCGTAACCAGATAAAAGATAAATAATCTGTGCCCTTTCAATGCCTGTGGTTTTAAAATATTTTCTAAAAAGCCTGTAAAATCCAAAAGTAAAAAATAACAGAATGTATAAGAAATAAAACCAGTAGTATTGAGTAAAAATTATTTCTTTTTCCTGTCCCGGCCGAATATTAACTTCTTTTATTACAAATCCGGGCCATATTACCATTACTATTATTGCCAAATTTATGCCAAAAATTAAAATCGTTCTCCACCAGATGTATTTTTCTTTTCGCGAAGGAAAAATATATGTAAAGTACAAGAAACTACTGGCTATCATGGTTGGCGTGACATATAGAATCGTGCACCAAAACAAATCAAATTCTTGACTTGCCGAACGGAAAAAAAACATCGCCATTGTCCAGCCAATAACTGCAGCAATATTTAAACTAAAAACAATATTTATTTTTTTCTTTCTGCCGCCGGTAAAAATTAGCGCTCCTAAAAAGAAATTTAACAGAGCTGTTATAACCAGAGAAATGTTGATTGGGTCAAATAGGAAAGAAAACATATTATCCCATTATACAACAAAAAAATAAAAAAAGGGTGATGTCACCTCGGTGACAAAACCCTTTATACTATCCTCTTGAACAGAGCCTCCATTTTTTCCGATTGCCAGGCAGCACAACAAGGAATTCCTCCTTGATAGCCGTGAGGAAACGAAGGCAATGCCCCTCCATTTACACCGACGATGTGGTAACAGTGGCATCCAATGCTTTTTAGCCGCTGTACTAGGTTGGGCGATGGCTCAGGATAAACCTCGTTCACAATCACTAATTCCGGCCAAAGCAACGGGACATACCGGTACAGAGCTGAATTCAAACTGATGTCCACAAGCAAAGCAGGCTTGCCTTGCAGGCAAATCGGCCAGTCGTTTCTGCCAGTACCGCTGGAAATGTCCACACTGTAAACAATATCCTTTGGCAAGGAAGCCACAACTCGGCGTCCGATGAAACCTCTGCCGCCCAAGACAATGATTGGAGTGTTATCGCTCAATCCTTCAAGCGATTTTACCTTTTCAATCACCTGCTTGACAACCTTCACAGTTACATCCGCCTCAGGCGTTTCTCTAACCATTCTTCTTAAAAAAAGAATGCCTGGCAGAATTCCTGCAAAGGTTTTGCGCTTGGCGCAGAAAAGTTTCCTTATCTTTTCCATTCTGTCAACAACTCCTCGCAATTTTTCTTTATTTGCCGAGTCGCTGAACTGGCCGTTATTGGCAGAGATGGCAAATTTCACGCCGAGCTTTCCGTTCTGCCAGAAGAAACCCACTGGACCTGGCCTCCATTCGTGCCATCTTGCTCGATAGCAATAGGAGTAGGCAGTGAGGTATTCTTCATTGGCTGGATAAACCAGGAAGACCGACTCAATCAAACCGAATCTCTTGTTGACTAATCCAATCAGCCAAAAAACCCAGTCGTGATTGAAAAACAGATTCAGCACTTCAACAAAGAGCCGCCGAGCGTGGGAATTCAAAAATCCCCAAACTGTTCTATTAGCTGCAACCTTGCTTTTGTGAACTCTCTTGTCGGAGAGAGTCACCTGAGCAGGCTGCGAAGCCGCAGTAATGGGCTTATACATGATTCTCTCCTTTCTTAGAAGTTTTCAATTGTCAAAGAAGCAACGGACTTGATTTTATCCTACAACAATAATTTAATTTTGTAAAGAAAATTATAAGTCCACAACATATTAGAAAACCCAAAGCAGTTAATCATGTGTTTGAATTTATGCGTTGAAAAAGATTTAAAAAAAATAATTGGACACAAAATAAAATAAAAATCTCTAGGAGTATGCCCCCCTTAGAGATTTCATCTCTTCTCTAATAAGTTAATTTTTTTCCTTTAAGAATATTAAAGTAGGTTTTAAAATCTAAAAATGCGATTATAGCTAAGGGGATAGACACTCCTAATAAAAAATATTGTATCCCCGGTATAAAAATCGGAAGATTTCCATTAAATAGACCAGTAAACACACCGCCGGCAGCAATAAAACTTTGCGCCAATGCTCCTTTTAGTATTCCGTGTGCCTTTGTCATCATTAATATTGCTATACAAAAAATAGCGAAAGGCATAAACGCATTAGCAACTACTTTATTCATGACGCAAATAATAGCAATCCAAAAACTAAGAATCGCCGCTATGCTATATAAGATGTTCTTCATATTTTTAATTATTTTTATTATTTTATTCGACCTTTTGATATCTTTCGGTATCCTGCTTAAGTTTTTTTTCAAAAATGGGTTCTAAATCTATATTATAAGAACCGGCAATAGCTATTAATGGAACAATAACATCGGTGATTTCTTTTCCTAATTCTTCTTTCCCCGTTTCAATGTCTATTTTACCTTTTCTAGATCCAAGCTCCATTTTTACTAAAACATCGGCGACTTCACCTAATTCTTCTTGTACCTTTAAACAACGAACTAGATTGGGATTAGAAAAGTTCCCCATTTTTTTAACGATAAAATCATCTACTTCTTTTATTGTTTTTTGTAGTTCTTTTATTGTCATATTATTTGACCGCCTTGGTTATCTACATTTAATTTTAAGACCTTTTGATTGTGCTTCTCGTATATTTTAACTATATCATTTATAAACTCAGAGGAAACCAATGTAGCTATCGCTGGCCCCACTGAGCTAATGAAACATATTTCCCCTCCTACTTTTCTTAACTCAAGTAAAATCTCTAAAATTTCACTTGATCCCCGCAACATAATTGCTCCTACTCCCTTACAGCTGTTTGCAAGCATATCCCACGTAATTTCTCCAACTTCTTTATAGTTTTTTGATTTAATCGCAGGAATTAATCTCATTAATGTCCAATGGCATATTCTTGCAGAATTAAACCTATCATATAAGTAAAACTTTTTAAGGTCTGGCAATTCTTTATCTGATTCAGCTATTCCTTTCTCTTCAATCTTAGGTAGTCCTATAACAACTTTATAGTTTTCTGGAATTTCATCTCTTATCACCAATTCAGCTTCGGCGGTTACTATGCATATCCCTCCCTTAAGAGCAACCCAACCACTCATTCCCGTAGACTGACCAGGATATAATTTATTATTAGGACCTTCCTCTACATAATTAAATGCACTGATTTTCACCAATTCTCTATCTGTAAAAGGATGTCCAAGCGCTATATTGATTGCATTATAAAGCGCACAAGTTAAAGCAGCGGTGCTACCGAGTCCAACGTGCGGATAAGAAATATCTTCAGCAGAAATTTCAAAACCACCCTTATAGTCTGTTAATTTTTTCATTATTAGCGCCGTATGTTCTAACAACTTATTTTTTCCTTCCGATAATTTTCCGATAATAATTATATTTGGCTCGTCAATCAGAGTTAATCCAACCGTAGAATACAGACCTACACCAAAACCCAAGCTACCAGAATTGCAATGCATTCCCGGTAAATTAGGCCTCATTTCTGTAAAATCAAGAATGCCAAAATTCAACCTTGTTGGTGCTCTAAATTTCAACTGTTTAATCTCTTTTTTAGTCTTTCGAGGAAGACCTGCTAATTCACTCCAAAGGATTTGACCTTCTTGAATAATGGGCAAAGATTCTAATTTGGGAATATCTTCATCGTTCATATTTTTTATTTTATCATTTTTATATTTAAATATCAAGAAAAAAAGGTGAGAGTTTATGTCCCACCTTATTTTTTCAAATGAGATGAAATTAGAAAAGCAAATTTTTTTGCTTTTACCTCCAGTGCCTTGAAAGAACCATTATTCATAATTACCATATCTACCAAATCGCTTCGCAATATTTCAGAGAGCGGGCTAATCTTTTCTTCGTCCCTTTCTATTCTTTCAAATCCAGACTGGTTAGTGCCAGCCATCTCTTAATTCAAGTCTTTTTCTTCGAATAAGAGCACTCGCTCTGATTTCAACAATTAAAATCCGAGAACAAAGATTCATTAGTCTTTTAATCTCTAAAAACGAACGACATCCGTCTATAATTAGCAATCTCTTTTTATTCAACTCACTTTGAATGTGAGGAATCTGCCAATAAGGGTTTTCTTCGTACCGTTGGTGCATAATTGGCTGAATAGTATCATGATTTATTGCTAATCCCTTTTGTTTCAGCTCCCGCTTAACTATTCCACTAATTTCATAATGATAATCTCTTAACTTCATGGCCTTTACAAAAGTACTTTTTCCAGCTCCAGATTGACCTACTAGAACAACAATCATAGGCTTGTCAGTTTTTTTATTGGTTGATGTTCTCATCGGAATCTCCTTTCAAGGAAATTAGTTGTCGAAGTTGAGAATAAATCTCAACACACTGAATTTATTTTACTATTAATAATCGTTACTGTCAAATTTTCAAAGATGGAAATAGAAAAATAATTTTTTAAATAAAAAAAATAAAATCTAACAGCGAGGGCGCAAAAAATTTCCTTTTGCCCCACACCCCAAGAAAATTTTTTGCCCCCGAGCCGCAAGTGAAGCCCCGCCGCAAAGCGGCGGCCTGCCTCGCAGAAAAATTTTCTTAACATTTTTTATTTTTAAAAGTTTGACTAAACTAAATAAAGTTTCACTCTTAACCACCAATCTTAAGAAAATATCAATTTTATGTTATAGTAAATAAATTGGCATTGATTCCAAATTATTATCTTATGAAGAATTACACAAAAAAAACAATAGAATTCTATAATCAGCATATTGAAAAATATATCAAGAGCGGTGCTGTACTTTTGAGAGATAAAATTAATAAGTTTGCTATTTTGATTTCCAGAAATAAAATTCTTGATGTTGCGTGTGGTCCAGGGCATGATACAGATTATTTAACTAAGAAAGGGTTTGATTGTTTGGGAATTGATTTATCAGAAAAAATGATAAGATTTGCAAAGAAAAATTATCAAGGAAAATTTAGAGTAATGGATTTTTTTCATTTAGATTTTAAAAGGGGGTCGTTTAACGGAATATGGTGTTCTTCCGCCCTTGTTCATGTTGATAAAGATGATCTAATTAAACTCCTTAAAAATTTTAAAAAACTACTTAAAAAAAATGGTATTTTGGGCATAATAACACCGGGGAAACAAAAAAGAATACAAAGGAAAAAAGATACTAGGATATTTACTATGTTCGATAAAAAAGAATTGGAGAAATATCTAAAAGCAGTTAATTTTGAGATAGTACAATCGCAAACATTTTTCTTTAAAAAGATGAAGTGGCTTTTTATAATTTCAAAAAAAGCTGATTAAAATAAAAAGATTAAAGTTTTCGTTCATCCGACGGGCAAAAAGGAAAAGGATTGGAGAAAAAGAATTTTTACCCGCCCGAGCACTAATTTCCATTCGAAATAGATTCGGATTTGATTGGATAAATCTCTCAAAAATTTATTTGAAATTAAAATTTACAAGTTCAAAAATTTTATTTATTAACCAACCAGAAAAAACGCCAACTACTATTCCCACCAAAATATCTAAAGGCCAGTGGAGCCCCACAAAAACTCTTCCCAAAACAATCATTAAACTTAAAACGAAAAACAGAATCCCCAATTTTTTGTTGTAAAGATAAATAATAGTGGAAACAGCAAAATAAAAAGAGGCGTGCCCTGAGGGAAAAGCCGGTTGGTTAATTTTCGCTACTAAAAAACTAGTAGTAGGAACGACAAACGGTCGTAATCGCGGAAAAAGCCAGCGAATAAATTCAACTATTAAAAATCTCGCCACCAATCCTCCCACAATCGCTTTGATAACAATTTTTAGATGTTTCCTAAAATTAAACAGCAAAAACAAGAATAAAATTGTTAACAAAATATATTCAAGATGTTCGGCACAAAAAATTCCCAATGTATCAAACCAAAACCATTTAAAAGCGAATTGATTTATCGCCCGAAACAAAAAATAATCGACATTTCTAATAGTATCTAAAAAAATCATGGGAGGGGAAATTTTTTGCAAAATTTTTTAATTTCTTCCCTTACTTTTTTGACTGACTTTTCGTCAGAAATCACCTCATTTATCCAACTAGCGATTTTTTTCATTTCTTTTTCTTTCATCCCTCGAGTTGTTATGGCTGGAGTACCCAGCCGAATACCAGAGGGTTTAAGAGGCGGATTTGGGTCAAAAGGAATTGTGTTTTTATTTATGGTAATGCCAGCCGCTTCCAATCTTAATTGCGCATCGTTTCCGGAAATGTTTTTATTTCTCAAATCTATTAAAATTAAATGATTATCCGTGCCATCGGTTACCAGTTTAAAACCGAATTTTTTTAATTCCCCTGCCAGCACTTTAGCGTTTTTTACAGTTTGCGCTCCATATTTTTTAAAAGCCGGGCTGGCTGCTTCTTTTAAACAAACGGAAATAGCGGCAATGGTGTTCATATGAGGTCCGCCCTGCAAACCGGGAAAAACCGCCTTGTCTATTTTTTGCGCCAAATCCGGGTCTTTTTTAAGTCCCCTTTCTGTTACCATAATCAAGCCGGCCCTTGGGCCGCGCAGAGTTTTGTGAGTGGTGGTGGTTACAATATCAACAAACGGCACTGGACTGGGATGAACTCCGGCAACCACCAAGCCCGCAATATGAGCGATATCTGCGGCTAAATAAGCGCCCACAGAGTCAGCGATTCTGGAAAATTTTTCCCAGTCAAAAATTCTTGGGTAAGCGGTTGCTCCCACCCACATTAACTTTGGCTTGGCTTGCTCTACCACCTTGGCAACCTCATCGTAATTTATCAAATTGGTTTTTTCATCAACTCCGTATTGAACTGAATGAAAAAACTTGGCAGAAAAATTTACCTTCCAACCATGAGTTAGATGGCCGCCCATTGGCAAAGCCATGCCAACAACCGTGGCTGCTGGATTTAAAACCGCCAGATAAACTGCTTGATTGGCAGGCGAACCAGAATAGGGCTGAACATTAACATACGGCACCCCAAAAAGTTTTTTCGCCCTTTCTTGGCATAAAGTTTCTAGTTGATCGTAATATTTCAAGCCAGCGTAGTATCTTTTCCCCGGATAACCTTCGGCGTATTTATCAGTCAAAATTGAACCCAAGGCCTCGCGCACAGCCGGAGAGCAATGATTTTCCGAAGGAATCATTTCCAACGAAGTTTTTTGCCTCTCTGTCTCTAAATCAATTAATTTTGCGATTTGCGGATCTTGCTTTTTTAATTTCATATTATTAAATTTAATTACTGTCTATTTAAAGTTATCATTTTTTGTGTAGTTAAATCAACTATTTTTGATGGCCTGTTTTGAGGTAAATTTCCCGCATCAATCACTAAATCTGGCTTTATTTTTTGATTCTTAAGTTGTTCTAACACTTTTTCTATTTTTGTTGTAGCTGGCTGGCCTGAAATGTTGGCTGATGTTTGGGCTAAGGGTTTGTTAAATTTTTTAAGAAGTTCGTTGATAAATTTATTTTTGACAATTCTTATGCCAACAGTATCTTTGTTGCCAACCAAATCTGCCAAGTCGTAATCCGACCGCTTTTTTAAAATAACCGTAATTTTGCCAGGTGTATTTTTTTTCAAAAACCTTTCAGCCCTTTCGTCTATAATCGCTATTTTCTTTGCTTGTTTTATATCTTTAACAAAAACACCTAAGGGTTTTGTCTTGGGCCGTTTTTTAATTTTGAAAATTTTTTCAACCGCCTTTTTGTTGCTAGCGTCGCAAATTAACCCATAAACAGTGTCTGTGGGGCAAACAATAACACCGCCGGCATTTATAACTTTAATTGCTTTAATTGGTGCGGTTTTTGAAATTTTAATTATTTTCATTTAGAAATTTTGAAACTTTTTCAATGTCCGAGGGATTGCCAAAATCAAGCCAATAGTCCTCGATTTGCTTTATTTTTACCTTTCTTTCTTTCGCCAACAATGAAACGGCGTCGGTAATTTCATACTCGCCTCTGGGTGATTTTTCTATTTTATCTAACTTCTCAAAAACATCTGGTGTAAACTTATAAAGCCCTGCGTTTATAAGAGCACTTGGCAAATTCTCTTGCCCGCCTAAATTTAATTCGGAAATTTTGGCGGGTGAAGGTTTTTCAATAATTTTTTCCAGAAAATCTTCGCCTTCTTTAATCAAAACCCCATATTTTTCCGGATGTTCGTGTTTTAGGCCGGCAATATAGCAAAAATTGTCATCAATACTTATTGACCTTAAATCTCTTTCCGAAAACAAGTTGTCGCCATAAAGATAAATAAAGTTTTCATTGTTAATCTTATCTTTAACGCACATTAGAGGACAGGCGGTGCCATAAATTTTTTCTTTTGGTCCTAAAATTTTATGCTGGTCAACAATTTCTATTTTTAAGTTTTTATTGTTGGAATCTTGTAAATAATTTTTAACAAATTCCTCCATCAATTCCTCTTTGTAGCCAACAACCAAAATAATGTCAGAATAGCCGGCTGAAACCAGCCGATCTATTACATAAGACAAAAAAGGCCTCTTTTTGACCTCTATTAAATGCTTTGATCTGTCTTTGCTTAATTCAAGCATCCGCGTGCCCTGGCCAGCCGCGGCTATAACTACTTTTTTAATCATATTTTGATAATTCAAAGGCCTTAATATTTATGTCCCTGTATTTTTCCGGGATAATTTCTTTTATCGCCGACAAAACCGATTCTTTTTTCAAGGGAATTAACTTTTTGTTAATGGCATAACCTAAAAGATAAACGCCGCTAACCAGTTCGTTTTGCAACTTCTCTTTACAAATTTCCGACGCATTTACCAAATACAAGTTTTTTCCCAAAACCTTATTTAAATCTTTCAAAACTTTTTCTTTGAGGGGCGAATTTTCAAATGCTAAAAAATAATTATTCACCAAAAACTTTGTCTGACTGCCCGCCCGATTTACTAGCCGCAGGGCTTCTAAAATTTCCAGTGCCATTATTAAATCCGCCCTACCCCAACAAACCAAAGGAGAATACACTTTTTTTCCAAACCTTATATGGGTTTCAACACTTCCTTCTCTTTGCGAAAGCCCATGCAATTCAGATGATTTTACATCATAACCCTCAAGCAAACATGCCTCATCTAAAATAGAAACTAAAGTCATTAATCCTTGCCCGCCCACTCCGGTGATAATAATGTTAAAATTCTTACCCATTTTGTTGAGCTTGCCTCTTGGCTAAAAGAGCGCAAATGCGTTTACTAATTATTAATGACACTTCATCTTTTTCTAAAAATTCTTTTATTGTTGCTTCTAATTCAGCAACGTTTATGGGATCAACAACCTTAACATTTTTCACTCCGCAGGCCTTGGCAATTTCATCTATTTTTAGTTCTTCGGTTATTTCGCCCGAACCTGTCTTGCCAACGCCCGGGTTTGTTTGATGGCCGGTCATGGCGGTAGTTCTGTTGTCTAAAACAATAATTAAAGGGTTTGATTTATTGTAAACACAATTAATTAAAGCCGGAATGCCAGCGTGAAAAAAAGTTCCATCGCCTATTAAAGTAATCACTTTTTGTTTTGTTGATTTTTTGACGCCATGGCTTATCCCCACGCCAGCACCCATTGAAAAAATATAATCCTGAACATTGTGGGGCGGGTAGCCGGCAATCATATAACATCCGATGTCGCCGCCAAAAATTATGCCCTGCGGCGCCAATTTTTTTAGAATAGAAAGGGTAAATAAATGCGGACAACCCTTGCAAAGCCGAGGATAACGCCGCGGAACTTCTAATTTCCAATTTTTAGTTTTTAAATAATTTTTAATTTTCAATTTCAAAATTTTAGACAAGGCGATTATTATTTTTTCTGGATCTAATTCTCCAATGGCGGGCAAAACCGCCAAAGCGTCTCTCTTGCCAAAAATTTCAATTTTGCAATTAACTTCTTTCGCCAGCATTTTCACTTCTTTTTCTAAATAAGGATCTATTTCTTCTATCACCAATACTTTTTTAAAGCGTTTAATAAAATTTTTAATTTTCTCTTCCGGCAAGGGGTAGAAAGATCCCAACTTCAAAATTGGAAGACCAAACCCCATTTCCTCCAGCGCTTCTTTCGTATGTAAATAAGCAACGCCGGAAGTAATAATTCCTAATTTACAATTTCTAATTCCTAATAAATTCTCAATTTTATTAATTTCTAATTTTTCAAAATACGCGCGGATTTTTTTGATTTTTCCCAGCAATTCTTTTTTCATTTCTAAAACCCTCGGCGGTATTGTGCAAAGCTGGTGCGGATTTTTGACAAATTTAGCAATTTTTTGGTTTTTGGTTTTTGGTTTATGGTTTATTTCTACAATTGCTTTTTGGTGATTGACTCTTGTAGTTGTTCTTAAAATAACCGGCAAGTTAAATTTTTCTGATATTTTAAAACCAAGTTTTGTAAATTCGTAACATTCCTGAGGATCAGAAGGTTCTAACATGGGAATTTTAGACAAATAAGCGTATCCTCTTGAATCTTGCTCTGATTGTGCCGAACTCCAGCAAGAGGGATCATCACCCACCACTATTACCATTGCAGTTTTTGTACCAGTATAGGCCAAGGGGAACAAACTATCAGAACAAACATTTATTCCAAAACTTTTCATATTAACCAATGACCTTAAACCAGAAAAACTGGCGCCAATCGCCGCTTCTAAGGCAGTTTTTTCGTTGGTAGACCATTCAGTATATAGTCCGTTTACCTTAGAAATTTTTAAAAACTCTTCTCCAATTTCAGCCGCTGGACACCCCGGATAACCAGAAACAAAATTCACCCCCGCTTCCAGGGCTCCTTTAACAATCGCCTCATTACCCAATAAAACTTTTTTCATACTATATAACAATGTTAATTAATTTCCCTGCCACGAAAATGATCTTTTCTATTTCTTTCCCTTCAAGCCATTTTTTGACTTTTTCGCTCGTTAGCGCGATTTCTTTTGCTTCTTCTTCTGAAATATCTGCATTAACTTCTATTTTGTCGCGAACTTTCCCGTTAATCTGGATTATCAAATTAATTTTTTCCTCTTCTATAAGTTTTTCATCATATTTTGGCCATTTTTGCTCGCAACAAAAACCCTTAAAGCCGGCCAAAGACCATAATTCCTCGGCAATATGCGGGGCAAAAGGTAAAAGAATTTTTACAAATTCTGCCAAATCTCTTTTAGCTAACATATTTGGATTTTTACTCCACTCATTTACAAACTCCATCATACTAGAAATTGCCGTGTTAAATTTCATCATCTCAATATCTTCTGAAACTTTTTTGATAGTTTTATGCAATAATTTACGCAATCTGTCATTTTGGGTTTGGTTTTTTTGAGTTTTAGAATTTGGTTGAAAATTGAAAATTGACAGTTGAAAATTTTTGTAGATTTTTTCTAAAAATCTTCTTACTCCTTTTACTCCATTTGTATCCCAACTAATCGCCTGATCAAATGGTCCCATAAACATTTCGTAAACCCTTAAAGTATCGGCTCCGTATTCTTTTACGATGTCGTCGGGATTCACCACATTACCTCTTGATTTTGACATCTTCTGCCCATCTTCTGCCAACACCATCCCATGAGATGTTCTTTTTGCGTATGGCTCCGGCTGCGGCACCACTTTGATATCATATAAAAATTTATACCAAAAACGGGAATATAAAAGATGCAAGGTTGTATGTTCCATCCCGCCGTTATACCAATCAACCGGCATCCAATATTTAAGTTTTTTAGAATCGGCTATTTTTTTGTCATTCCGGGGATCTAAATAACGAATAAAATACCATGACGAACCAGCCCAATTAGGCATGGTATCTGTTTCTCTTTTGGCGGATCCGCCGCATTTTGGACATTTTGTCTCCACCCATTTTTTAATTCCCGCTAATGGTGATTCACCTGTTCCTGTTGGTTGATACTTTTTCACAAAAGGAAGTTTAACAGGTAATTTTTCTTCAGGCACCGCAACCCAACCGGGATTTATTAATTCGCCCTTATTGAATTGAGAATTTCGGACTTTGGGCTTCGAACTTCCCATTAGTTTTTTGCGACAATGGTCGCAAAAAACTAATGGGATCGGTTCTCCCCAATAATGCTGCCGCGAAAAAATCCAATCGCGAAGTTTATAATTAACTGTCCAACGCCCGTTTCCTTTTTGGACAATATAATCGCCTATTGCTTTTTTGGCTTTCTGGCTTTCTAATCCATTAAACTGACCAGCATTCATCATTATCCCCTCCCCGGTATACGCTTCTTTCATTGTTTCAGCGCTAAAAGATAAATCTTTAAGGGGGCGAATAACAGGAATTATTTCTAAATTATACTTTTTGGCAAATTCAAAGTCGCGCTGATCGTGAGCGGGAGTACATTTAACTACCCCAGTTCCATAATCATAAATAGCAAAGTTGGCGATAAAAATTGGCATTCGCCGACCATTTAAATGATTAATGGCATAACGACCGACAAAAAATCCCTTTTTTTCTTTTTCGGCATTAATAGGATCGGCGATTTTTTCCTGAATTATTTTTTTAGCAAATTCTTTTGCCTCCTTTTCTTTTCCTGTCCCTTCAACCAATTTGTCAATAATAGGATGTTCTGGCGCCACTACCAAAAAGGTTGCTCCCCAACTGGTATGAGGCGAGGTGGTAAATGTTTTAAGTTTTAAATCTAGTTTTTCAACTTGCCAGTTTTCTTCCAAACCATAACTTTCGCCAATCCAGTTTATTTGTTGGGTTTTAATCTTTTCTAAATAATTTACTTTGTCTAAATCCTTAACCAATCTATCAGCATATTTTGTAATTTTTAACATCCATTGTTCTTTTTCTTTTTTTTCTGTCGGCGCTCCGCACCTTTCGCATTTACCGTTAATCACTTCTTCGTTGGCTAATCCAATTTTACAAGAAGGACACCAATTAATCGGCATCTTTTTTTTATAAGCGAGACCATTTTTAAAAAATTGTAAAAAAATCCATTGCGTCCATTTATAATATTTGGGATCAGTTGTGTTAATCTCCCGCGACCAATCAAAAGAAAGACCTAAACTTTTCATTTGGCGCTTAAAATTAGCAATATTTTTTTTCACCGTAATACTAGGATGGATACCTGTTTTAATGGCGTAATTCTCCGCCGGCAGACCAAAAGCGTCCCAACCAATGGGATACAATACATTGTAACCCTCCATTCTTCTTTTGCGGGATAGGGCGTCTAAAGCCGAAAAACTCCGACAATGACCAACATGAAGGCCTTCGCCAGAAGGATAGGGAAATTCAATCAGAACATAAAACTTTGGCTTCTTTGAAAAGTCCTTGGCTTGAAAAATCTTATTCTTCTCCCAAACCCGTTGCCATTTCTTTTCAATTTGTTGTGGATTGTATTTTTTCATTTTTATTCCTATATTTTAGCACAATATAAGTTTCGCCAAAAGTCTTGACTTATTATAAAATATATGTAAAGTTAAAATATTTCTTTGTGTTCATTCATCCCTAAGATAGGAGGAAAAAATAAATACGATTTTTGTGGTTGACGACGAGCCTAATGTTATTGAGGTTTTCAAGGCGTTTTTCGGAAATGATTGTTTAGTGACTTCCCTCCCAGATGGCGCTAAGGCACAAGAAATGTTTTCTCAGCGCCTTCCCCAACTTGTTGATTACGGACAACCAAATACCTATAATGGGCGACGTTGAGCTGACAAACTGGATCAAAAACCACTACCAGAAAATCCCTGTCATTCTGATGAGCGGGGACGAACAACCGCCGCCTCACCACGCTGATCGATTCTTCGTTAAACCCTTCAATTGGATACTGCTGAGAGAAACAATTGCCAAACTACTTGCGGGCAAATAGTGACCAATGGCTCGCAAGAGCATGAACCCTCCTTATACGAGAAATATGAGGGGTTCTTTTTTTAAATTTTATATTCTATTCCAATCATATCTATCGCCAATGCTTATTAATTCTGCGATCGCAAATTATTAAGTATTTATTATAATTTAAAAAATTTGCGGAATTCTTCGTCATCACCAATTTTATCTGAAACTATTAATCTAATCTTTTTATTGTTTAACCCAAAAAATGATTTTAATAGGTTTGCTTCATTAGAACAGTCATAAGGAGTAATCCATGCGCCTTTTTGAAATAACTGAAAATTCAAATCTTTTAGTTTACCACGCAAGGCCTCACGATAAGTTCTTTTCGTCTCTGCGATACCAAAAAGCAATATTCTCCATTTACCATCCCATTTCGCTGATTTTTTAATTTTTAAATCATCGATTTGCATCCATCCTGCTTTCTTCTTGCCTTTTTCCGTAAGTGAAATATATATTTGATTATTTTTTTAATGAAAACTAACAAGTCCTTGTTTTCTCAAATTATAGAAAGTATCATAAACTTTTTTGTTTGAATATTTTTTAAGTTTTTTGAAACTCCTCAAAAAATTAACAATAAAAAATGGTGAAATAGCCGCAATTACCACCATCCTGCTGTTATCAAAAATCTTAATATATCTTTTGCAACTTCCGATTTGGGGCTTGAAAAATAATTTCTATATTTATTCATACTCTAATTATATCATATCGGAAACTCGTAAACTAAATACGCTAATTTATGCGATCGCATAAATTAGCGTATTTGGATGGGTGTAATTTATATTGTAGGTTTGTATTGTAGTTTGTGTTGTAGAATAATATAAAATAAGGATATAGAATAAGGGTTATAGAATAAGGATACTTGTAGAGTGTTTGCAAAAATGTAAGTTGTTTTTTATCAGATATCAAATAATTTCTTCGCGTTTTGAGTTGTAATTTCGGCCACTTTTTCAAAGCTGATGTTTTTTATTTTAGCCACCTCTTCAGCTATGTATTTTACGAAAATCGGTTCATTTCTTTCTTGCCCGGCTGCCGAAGGTGTAAGATAAGGACAATCGGTTTCTAGCAAAATTTTTTCTAAAGGAATTTTTTCAATAACCTCTTTTAAATCCAGTTTATAAATTATTCCGTTTATTCCCAAATAAAAACCCATTTCCAGATATTTTTTTGCCTCTTCCCAATTTCCGCTAAAACAATGAATAATCCCGCAGAGTTTAAGCCTTGGATTTAATTTGACGTTTGGATTTTGAACTTTGGATTTAAGAACATCTAAAACATCAGCGTGCGCCATTCTGCAATGTATAATTACAGGCAAACCCAACTCCTGTGCCAAATTCAGTTGCTCTATAAAAACTTCTTTTTGTTTTTGCTTGAATAATTCTTGGCGCGATTTTGTTTTTGGTTTGTAATAATAATCTAAACCAATCTCGCCAATTGCCACTACCTTGGCCGACTTTGCTAAATTTTTATATTTGTCCGCCTCAAATTCTTCACCCAGCGGCTCAAACGCACCCTCGTCTGCAGCCATTCTTATTTTTAAAAAATCCTGTTTGATATGAATCGGGTGTATACCAATGGCAGCATAAATATTTTGATTTTTTTCTGCCAACTCAACGGCTCTTTTTGAGGTTTCATATTTTGTGCCGACATCAAGGCAAATAACGCCTTCTTTTTGAAGGCGTTTTACCACCTCGTCTCTATCTTTATCGTACGCCCTAAAATTTAAATGCGAGTGCGTATCAACCAACATAATTCATAATTCAAAAATCAAAAATCAAAATGCAAAGTGATGATTAAAAATTTAAAATTGTTATTTTAAATTTAAACGAGGAAAAAGTGGCTGACTTTTTTTATTTTTAAGTTGGCGAAAAATTTTTTCTGCGGTTTGGGGCAAAAAAGGCAAAAGCAAAACACTAATTTCTTTAAGGGCAAATAATAAATCAGATATCGCCTGCTGTTTTCGAGAATCTTCAGGGCGCTCCCAAAGTTTTTCTTCATTTATGTATTTATCGCAAAAAGCAATTATGTCCCAAATAGTGGAAAGCGCCTCGTTGAATTTGAAGTTTTCTACGGCTGATTTATATTTTTTCTGCGCTTCTTTTATTTTTTTTTGTAAATTGAGATTTGAAAATTTATTGGAAATTGGAAATTGGAAATTGGAAATTTTCGATGCTATTCCCAACACTCTTGCCACCAAGTTTCCAATTCCGCCTGCTAAATCCGCATTATAGCGTTGTTCAAATTTTTCATAGGTAAAATCACCGTCTTCTGCCGGTGGAATTTCTCTTAAAAGATAATATCTAACCGCATCTGTGCCATATTTTTTTACCAACTCAAAAGGATCAATAACATTTCCCAATGATTTTGACATTTTTTGGCCGTTAGCGGTTATAAAGCCATGAATGAAAATTTGTTTTGAGGGAGGCAAACCAGCAGACAAAAGCATTGCCTGCCACATTGATGACTGCTGACGAAGATTGTCTTTGCCCGCAACTTGAAGTCCCGGCCAAAATTCTTTGAATTTTTTTGAGGGAGTACCTTTTGAACCGGGCCAGCCAAGGCAAGAAATGTAGTTTCCCAAGGCATCAAACCAAACATACATTACGTGCTTGTCGTCATCGGGAACCGCTACTCCCCAGGGCATTTTTTCTTTTAATCGCGATATACTAAAATCTTTTAATCCTTTTTTTGTAAACTCTTTTATTTCTTTCAATCTTGATTCCGGCACAACGAACTTTTTATTTTTATTGTAAAGCGCTAAAAGGGGCTTTTGGTATTTTGAGTACCGGAAAAAATAATTTTCTTCTTCAATTATTTCTATTTCCAAATTAGGATGAATGGGACATTTGCCATTTTTTAGTTCTGATTCGGTTTTTTCTAACTCACAGCCAACGCAATATTTAATTTTGTATTTTTTTTTGTAAATGTCGCCATTTTTTAAACACCTTCGCCATAGTTCCTGCACCGCCCTTATATGATGGTTATCGGTTGTTCTAATAAAATTGTTGTAACTTAAATTAAGCGCTTGTTTCAAATTTTCAAATTTTTTGGCATAAATATCGCAATATTCTTGCGGATCTAAATTATTTTCTTGGGCTTTTCGGTAAATTTTTAAACCGTGTTCGTCAACTCCTGTGTTAAAAAATACTTTTTCTCCCAAACCTCTATGATAACGCGCTAAAACATCCGCCTGAACTATTTCTAAAGCAAAACCAAGGTGGGGATCAGCATTCACATAAGGAAGGGTGGTGGTAATATAAAAGTTTTTCTTTTTCTGTCGAGAAAGAGTTTTTTTGTTAGTCATGTTATAATTATTTTATATTATTTAAACTAAAATTCAATGATTTTATTTTTTCATTTATTTTGGGGAGCACTTATTATAGCAAAAATTCCCTTTTTGCCCTTGGCAGTTTTTTTGGAATTTTTTAGTCATTGTTTTTTTGATTTTCTACCCCATAATGAATATTTAATTGAGAATCTTAAAAAGAAAAAGTGGAAAAATTCTTTCCTTGATTCTTTAAAACTATCTGGCGACATTATAATGGGTTTAATTTTAATTTATTTCGTTTCTCGAATTACTAAAATAAATTATTTTTTTCTTGTCTTCGGTGGCTTCCTGGCTGCTTTGCCCGATGTTTTTTTAGGTATAAACTGTTGGTTTCCTGGCAACCCATTTTTAGAAAGAACCGCTTTATTCCATAAAAGAGAGATTCATTTTTTTAAATATAAAAAAATCCCCCAGTGGGGAAAAACACTTACTCAAATTTTAGTAATTGTAATTGGATTTGCTATCTTGTTTTTTTAAAATTCAGATTATTTGCGCTAACCCTTCTTTATTTTTTTCTAAAAATTCTTTGATAAACTCATATATTATCCCAAAGACCGGCACGGCAAAAACAATACCTAAAAAACCAAAAATTTTTCCTCCGACTACCAAAGATAATAATACCAAAGCAGGCGGCAAACCAATAAATTTTTTCATTAATAAGGGAGATAAAAGGGTGTTTTCTATTTGTTGAATAATAATAAATATCACAATAATAATCAGTGCTTTTAACCAAGAGTCAGAAATACCAATAAACAAAATCAGTAATAACCCCGTTATTAAAGGACCAATAAAGGGAATAAAATTTAAAATGCCGGCCAAAAAAGAAAGAATAAAAGTATACCTGATGTGAAAGAAATAAAAAGCGACGAAAGAAGCAACTCCCACAAACAAACAAGCAATAATTCTTGCCCCAAACCAACCAGTCACCTTATTCTGACATCTTTCGAAAAGAGCCAAAATATACTCTTCGTATTTTTTAGGTGAAAGAAGGGTTAAAAATCGTTCAAAGCCATTTTCTTCAAGCGAAAGAAAAAAAGCAATGGACACAATAAAGAAAGTAGAGGCAACTCCTCCAAAAAAAGTGATAAGCGCATTAAAAACGCTAAGAGAAACTTGTTCTAAACTTCCAGTAACGCTTTGGATAAAACTTTCTAAACTTTCCATCGCTTCAATTTTTAATTCTTTGAAAAAGGGACTAATTTTTTCAAAATATTGAGGAATTAATTGGGAAAACTGACGAATCTCGGTGATAAAAAAGGGGGCAACAAGATAAATAATCAATCCCAAAATACCAAAAAAACTTAAATAGACAAATGATACTGCCAAAACCTTGGGGACATAAAGACGTCGCAAAAAATTAATTACCGGATTAAGAAGGGTAGAAACAATCAGAGCAAAAAGAAACCAAACAACTACTTCTCTTACCAAATATAAAAAATAAAAAATCAAACCAGCAAACGCAATTCTTAAAATTGCTTCCCAACCAATATCGAGGGTTCGTTGTTCTTCTTCCATATATTTCTTAAATTTTTAAAAGTTTCTCAAAATTCTTTTTTTCTTTAAACGGCCCGATTAACGCCAGGTTTAGTTTTTGGGGTTTAAAAATGTCGTTCGCTACTTTCTTTATATCATTTATACCAACTTCGTCAATTTTTTTAAATATTTCTTCAGGGGTAAGAATTTTTTTCTTAAACAATTCTTGCGAAGCATAAAATGATGCTTGGCTATCAGAGGTTTCCAAAGACAAAGAGGTAGTCCCCTTTAAATAATCTTTCGCTTTTTGTAATTCTTCTTTATCAATTGATTTGTTTTTAAACGACTGATATTCTTTTAAAATCAAATCAATAACCCTTTCCACGTTTTTATGATCAACACCTGCAGAAGTAACCAAATCTCCGGTATCTAAATTGCTTTCAGCGCTTGTCCGAATATAATAGGCTAACCCCCTTTTCTCTCTAACAGAAATAAAAAGGCGAGAACTCATATTTCCTCCCAAAATTGTCGCTAAAAGCGCTATAGCATATTTTTGGGGATGGAAAATATTGTACCCCCTTACCCCCAAACAAAGATGGGTTTGGTCAGTTTCTTTAAAATAAACAAGTGTTGTTGGTTTTTTCTGCCAATCATTTACTTTTATTCTTTTGACCGGTTCTTTTTTATTAATTAATTGAAAAGTTTTTTCTATTTTTTTTATTATCGTTTCGCTTTTGAGGTTTCCTGCTACACAAATTATGGTGTTTTTGGCGCTATAATGACTTTTAAAATAATCAAAAATTTTTTCTCTATCAAATTTTAAAATATTTTTCTCTTCGCCGATTACTCTCCAACCGGCTGGTTGATCGCCATAAAGAACCTTATTCCATAAATCGCTAATATAAGCAGTGGGGGTATCCAAAAGCATCTTAATTTCTTCTATTATCACCCCCTTTTCTTTTTCTATTTCTTTCGGTTCTAATTTTGAGTTTAAAAATATATCAGCGATCCAATCCAGAGCAATATCTTGATGTTTGCTACTAACCTTTGCCCAATAACCCGTCATTTCTTGTGAGGTAAAAGCGTTATACTCACCTCCAATTCTATCCAGCGTTTCCGCAATTTCTAAAGTATTGGGTCTTTTTTTCGTTCCTTTGAAAAGCATATGTTCTAAAAAATGCGAAATTCCATTTATTTCTTTTGTTTCGTATTTCGATCCTGTTCCCACCAAAACCAAAAAAGTCACCGCTTCGGTGTTTTTCATTGGAACGGTAATTATCCTTAATCCGTTTTTAAGAGTTGTTTTTTGAAACATTTATATTCTTTTTTAGAAAATCTGTTAATTTATCAATTTTTGTTCTCTCTTGTTTCATTGTGTCTCTATCGCGGACCGTAACATCGTCTTTTTCTAACGATTCAAAGTCAACGGTTAGACAATAAGGGGTCCCAATTTCATCTTGTCTTCTGTATCTTCTCCCGATTGAACCAATTTCATCGTATTGGCAAACAAAATTTGGCTTAAGCATTGCATAAACTTCTTTGGCTTTTTTAATTAATTCTGGCTTGTTTTTCACTAATGGCAAAACTGCCACTTTTACCGGCGCCAATGATTTATGAAGGCGTAAAACAATTTCCACTTCTTTCACCGATTCGGTGGTAATTGTTCTCCCTCCCCTTATTTCTTCATAAGCATCGCAAAGAAAAGCGAACAAACTTCTATCCACTCCGGCTGATGTCTCAATAATATAGGGAATATATCTTTGTTTCTTTTCATCGGTATAACTTAAATCTTGACCAGAGTGTTTTGAATGATTTGACAAATCCCAATCGCCGCGGTTATGAACCCCCTCAATTTCTTTCCAGCCAAAAGGAAAATTATACAGAATATCAACCGCGCGCCTCGCATAATGAGCCAATTCGTTTTTCGGCACTTCGTATGTCTTAATGTTTTCTTTTTTAATTCCTAATTTATAATACCAATTTAATCTTTCTTTTAGCCAATAATCAAACCACTCATCCGGTCCCCATCTGTTTAAATCTGTTTTCTTATCGGTGTTAATC
>CAZEXD010000006.1:0-29957 GCA_964516865.1 uncultured Candidatus Saccharibacteria bacterium | reverse complement strand
TATTTTTAATCTCCACCTTCGTCCCCAATCGTGAGGTTTGGATTTTTTCATTTGGATTTTGGTATGGTAGCGATATATTAACCTCAATTCTAAGTTGTCCTTTTTCCATATCGGCGTCAGAAACTCCAAGATAGCGAAGAATCAATTGCAGTTCCTCAGCAAATCTTCTTACTTCCAGTCCTGAATTTAAATCCGGCTCGGTAACAAGTTCCATTAAAGGAATTCCTGCTCGATTAAAATCAACCAAAGAATAAGCCGCAGTCTCTAAGTGAATTAACCTTCCCGTATCCTCCTCTAAATGAATCCTTCTAATTCTGATTCTTTTTAATTCCAGTTTTGAAAAATCTTCTGATATAGGGATTTCTAAATAACCACCCTTACACAATGGCTGGTCATACTGAGAAATTTGATACCCCTTGGGCAAGTCGGGATAAAAATAATTTTTTCGGTCAAATTTTGATTCTCGCTGGATATCGCAATTTAAAGCCAAACCGGTTTTGATAACTTTTTTTATCGCTTCTTGGTTAGCCACCGGCAAGGTTCCCGGTTGACCCGTACAAATCGGGCAAATATTAAAATTCGGCCGCTTTTCTTCGGCATCATTTTTACACGAACAAAACATCTTCGATTTAGTGTTCAACTCTATATGCACCTCTAAACCAATTGTGGGTTTAAATATCATAAAGATTTTTTGTTTATATATTTTTTTTAGAATTTTTTGGTTCTTTTTTTCTTTCAAAAATTAAAAATGAATACGAATAAGGATTTTCATTATCTGGCAAATTGTCAATTCTTTTTATTTCTTGCCAGTCCTCCCAATTTATTTCTGGAAAATAGGTATCGGCTTTAAAATTATGATGAATAAAAGTTATATAAAGTCGATCTGCCAATGGCAAAAATTGTTTATAAATTGAAGCGCCACCGCAAATCATTACTTCTTTTTCTTTTTGGGAAATATTTAAAACTTCGTTTAGGGAATGGGCAACAAGACAATTTTGAGGTGTTTTATATTGATAATCATCGCTTAAAATTATGGTTTTTCTCCCCGGTAAGGGTTTCCCGCCCACCGATTCAAAGGTTCTTTGACCCATTACAATGGTTTTTCCAAAAGTATTTTTTTTAAAATATTTTAGGTCAGCCGGCAAATGCCACGGCAAAGAATTATTAAACCCAATTTCCCTATTTTTGCCCATTGCGGCTATAATTGAAAGAATCATTTTTTACAATTTTTTATTTAATACTTTAATAATTTCTTCAGTAACCTCTGCCGGTGATTTTTCTCCGTTAATAAGATAAACATTCTTAAACTCTTTTGCTAATCTCTCAAAATTTTTCCAAACCTTTTTCAATTTTTTTTCATCTTCAAAAATACTAATACTAAAACGGCTTTTTTTGATTCTTTCAATACAAATTTTGGGCGATACTTTTAAAAGAAATATAAAATCGGGAAAAATAAAATTTTTGTTTAAACTCAAAAGCCATTTTCTGTCTTTAATACCCAAAGAACCAAAAGCAATCGTAGAAAAAAAATAACGATCACAAATAACAAAAACGCCTTTTTTAAGCAAGGGAATAATTTCTTTTTCTAAATGATAGGCTCTATCAGCGCAAAAAAGAAGTTGAAGACATTGTGGAGAAGACGTCCATTCTTTTGCCAGTTGGCTCCTAATAAGACCGCCGATTAAACTAGAGGTTGGCTCTTTGGTTAAATAGACGCCGGCGTGATTAAATTTCTTTTGGTATTCTGATAAACTTAAAAAATCTCTAATTTTTTCAGCCTGGGTGGATTGGCCAGACCCATCTAAACCTTCGATAACAATAAATTTTCCTCGATAAGGATTTTTAATCATATTTTTGGATTTTCTTAATTATAATTAATAATATAAAAAAACAGATTATTTTTCAATCTGTTTTTTTTAAAAAGCAATAATTTTTAAATTTGTTTTTCTTTTTTATCGGTTGTCAATCTCCCTCCTTGCCATTGACCATGATAAAGATTAGATTTGCTCCTTACTTCTGAAAACATTATATGAAGCACCCGCGCTCCCATTTCTAAAATGAATGGTTCTTCGCGAAAATTATAAATACCCATCGCTAATTCCCCCCAGTATCCCGGCGGAACCTGTCCGCCAAAAACATATACCCCAGATCTAAACAAAGTGGAACGAGGGGTAAAAATTGCCAAAAGATAATCGGGCATATTTACCTTTTCTATTGTTTTCATTAGATAATAAATCTTCGGTTCTAAAATAACCTTAGTGTTTTTTCCTTCTTCATATTTAGCCACTAGCGTCATCTTGGGCGTTTCTCTCTCCTCTACTCCTAAAAAACCTTCGCCGGAAATCTGGTATAATTCACCAATTCTTAAATCAAAACCAGCGCCTTCGGGTGAGTTTAATTCGCGCTGAGAAAGACCTTCTATTAATTTATTTTCTTTTACAAGGTTTAACAGTTCTTTAGTGCCCACAAACATAATTTTTACTTTTTATTATTTTGTACAAACTTTTTCCAACCTTCAGTCACTATTCCCCCCACCGGTGTAAGCGGCGCTTTAATGGGCGGATGTGATTTATAACCAATCAGTTCTACCATTTCTGGTTTAAAGTCATCTATTTCTTTTAAGCTTGGGTCTATTTTTATTGTCGGAAAGGGAAACGGCTCCCGCAACAATTGTTCTTTAATAGCCGCCAGATGGTTTTCATAATAATGAACATCTCCCAATATATGGATAAATTCGCCGGGCTTATTACCGGTGATTTGCGCTAATATCAATGTCAACAACGCATAACTGGCTATATTGAATGGCACGCCCAAAAATACATCGCAGGAGCGCTGATATAACAAAAGCGACAATCTTCCGTGATTGGCGTTAATCTGAAACATATTATGGCAAATTGGAAAACGACAGGCCTCTCCCGGTAAAGCCATTTCGTAAAGATATTCGGGGTTCCAAGCAGTAACGATAGCATTGTGGGCGCTTTTATCTTTCCGAATAGTATCAATAACCCACTTTAACTGATCAATTGTTCTTCCTGTCCGAGTTGGCCAATGACGCCATAAATCTCCATAGACATGAGGCAAATTTCCGTGTTTTTCAGCGAACTCCTTATCGTTTCCTATTTTATTTATAAATTCCTCTTTGCTCATCTCCGGTTCTAATCCTTTATCTATCTTTTCGCGATAAATACGATAGGGATAATCGTCCCAAATGTGAACATTATTGTCAACAAGATATTTAATGTTTTTTTGGCCGCTAATAAACCAATATAGTTCATAAAGTACGCCTTTCCAATAAACCTTTTTTGTGGTTAATAAAGGAAATCCTTCTGAAAGATCAAATCGAAACTGGCGACCAAAAAGACTATAGGTTTTAACACCGGTACCGGCATCAACCTGCTCATAGCCGCAGTCAATTAATTCTTGTAATAAATTAAGATATTGATATTCCGGATGTTGTTTAATCATAGCCGCCTTATTTGGGCTCTTCGTTTATTTTGCTGGCAGTTGCCGAGCTTTGCCCGGCATATTTATGGTCTTTTTGGTTAAGATAGGGAATTTCTGAAGGATTAGAAAGGGTTTCAAAAGTCATAGCGCAAATTCTCATTCCGCTGTATAAAATAATGGGCACTGTTCCTAAGTTGCCCAATTCCATTACCGCCTTACCCCGCCAACCAGGATCAAAGCGAGCGGCGGTAACATGAATAACTAAACCCAATCTCGCCAAAGAACTTCTACCGTCTAACCTACCCATTATATGAGAAGGTAAAATTATTTCTTCTTTGGTAGCCGCCACTACAAAATCATGCGGTTGAATTATAAACGGCGCACCATCTTTTACCATCACCTCTTCCATCATCCCGTCAATATTATTGGTGTTTTTTAAATCAATAAAAGAATAACGGCTTACCTTAAAAATTTTAAAACTATTTCCCAAATGAAGATCCAACGAACACGGTCCCAATTGCTCTTCAAAATTCGGAAAGGGATTTATTTTTATAACACCTTCTTGAATATTTTTTTTAATATCTCTATCTGATAAAATCATATTGTTTAAATTAAAAGAAAAATATTCCCTAATTTTCTATTATTTCTATTCCCATATTTTTGGCTGTTCCGGCAATTATTTTCATTGCCTGTTCAATATCATCGGTATTCAAATCATCCATCTTTTTTTGAGCAATTTCTTTTAACTGGGTTTTAGTAATCTTTCCTACCTTTGTTTTATTCGGCTCACCGCTACCTTTTTCTATTCCGGCCGCTTTTTTCAATAACTCCGCTGCTGGCGGTTTTTTAAGTTTAAAAGTGTAGGTTCTGTCAACATAAATGGTAATCTCTACGGGAATTACAAAGCCCGCCTGGTCTTTTGTGGCATCGTTAAACTTCTGGCAAAATTCGGAAATATTTAAACCATGTTGAGCCAAAGACGGACCTATTGGCGGCGCTGGTGTCGCTTTTCCTGCGGGAATTTGAAGTTTTACAATTGCTTTAATTTGTTTCATAATCTTCTACGAAATACGAAATTTTTACGAAAATAAGAAAAATTTGATCATCGTTTTTCGTACTTCCGTATAATTAGTATTTTCGTAAAATAATTAAATTTTCTTAATCTGTAAAGAATCTAATTCTAAAGGGGTATCTCGCCCAAACATATTAACCAAAACCTTAATCTTTCCCCTTTCTTTATCCACCTCAGAAACCTTACCTTCAAAACCCTTAAAAGGCCCATCGATAATTTTTACTAAAGAATTAACCTTCACATCAATTTTAAATTCTGGTTCCCTTACTTCCATTTTCTTTAACAAAGATTCTACCTCTTCTCTCGAAACGGGCAAAGGAGTGGTTCCGGCGCCGATAAAACCGGTGACTCGAGGCGTATTTCTTACAACATACCAAGAAGCATCGGTTACAATCATCTCAACGAGAACATAACCGGGATATATTTTTTCTTCCACTACTTTTCGCTTGCCATTTTTAATTTTTATTTTCTTTTCTTTAGGAACTATCACATTAAAAATATAATCTTCCATCCCCAATGTTTCAACTCTTTGTTTAAGGTTTTTAGCCACTGCATCTTCATAACCAGAATAAGTGTGAATAACATACCAATTTTTAGTTTGTTCGATTAATTGCTTTGGCATATTTTTATTTAAAAATAATTTTTCTAATCAAAGAATTAAATAAAAAATCTAAGCCGCCCAAAAATGCCGCCACTGCCAACGAAACCCCAATTACTATCATTGTGTATTGGAAAAGTTGTTGGCGATTTAACCAGTTAACTTTTTTCATCTCCACAAAAACTTCCTTTAAAAAGGTTTTTATTTTATCAATTATATCCATTTTTCTTTAAAAAACGGCCTTTTTCGGCCATCTTTTTTTATGATAACCGAACGTCTTTTAAAAGTCAAGAACTGTTTGAACTATCAATGGCCAAAGACCAATTTTCAATATGTCTTTACAAATCCTAAATATCTAAATTTTTTACTGTTTTGGCGTGCGTTTGAATGAATTTTTTTCTTGGCAGAACTTCTTCGCCCATTAGAATATCAAATATCTTATCGGCTTCTCTCGCTTCTTCAACCGTTACCTTCAATAATATCCTGTTTTGAGGATTCATTGTTGTTTCCCAAAGTTGTTCCGCATCCATTTCTCCCAAACCTTTGTATCGCTGAATAAAGACGCCCGCCTCTTTGTTTATCTTCTTTATTGTTTCATTTTTCTGCTCTTCGGTATATGCATATTGCGTCTCTTTTCCATATTGAATTTTGTAAAGCGGTGGTTGAGCAATATAAATATAGCCAGCATCAATCAAAGGTTTAAAATAACGATAAAAAAGAGTTAAAAGCAAGGTTCTAATGTGCGAACCATCAACATCTGCATCAGTCATAATAATAATCCGATGATATCTTAATTTTGTTATATCGAAATCTTCGCCAATGCCGGTTCCTAAAGCAATAATCAGTGCTCTTATTTCTTTGGAAGAAAGCATTTTGTCCAAACGGGACTTTTCGACGTTTAAAATTTTTCCGCGAAGTGGCAAAATCGCCTGAAAATGCCTATCTCTTGCCTGCTTTGCGCTTCCGCCCGCGCTTTCCCCTTCTACTATATACAATTCTGATTCTTCTGCTTTGCGCGACAAACAATCAGCCAATTTTCCCGGCAACGCCAACCCCTCTAATGCCCCTTTTCTTAAAACAATTTGTCTAGCGCTTTTCGCAGCCCGTCGCGCTTTAGCCGCTAAAAGACAATTTTCTACAATTGCTCTTGCGTCAGAGGGATAACGTTCTAAATAATCGCTTAATGCTTCTGTCATTGCCGATTCTACCGCATTCTTTGCTTCGGGATTTCCTAATTTTGCTTTTGTCTGTCCCTCAAATTGAGGATTTTTTATTTTTACAGAAACTACGGAAATTAAACCCTCTCTTACATCTTCGCCGGTAAGGTTTTCATCTTTTTCTTTTAAATAACCCTCTCTTCTCGCGTAGTCATTTAACGCTCTTGTAAGGGCGGTTCTAAAACCGGTTAAATGGGTGCCGCCTTCCGGCGTATAAATATTGTTGGTAAAACTTTCCTCTATACACTCCATTTCTTCTGTATATTGAAAAGCCGCTTCCACCAAAATATCATTTTTAGTAGCGCAAACGCTAAAAATATTGGGGTTACGCGGCGTATTGCTCCCCACCAAATATTTCACATAAGAAGATATTCCGCCCTCAAAATAAAAAGTATAACTGAATTTTTCTTTTGGATTGCGTTCGTCCCTCACCGTAATCTTTACCCCTTTTGTTAAATACGTCTGCTGACGAAGATGATTTAAAATTTTTTTTATATCAAACCTTATCTCTTTAAAAATTTCCGGATCGGGTTGAAAAATAACAGTTGTTCCTGTCTTGCGGCATGTTCCAACTTTTTTTACGGGAGTTTTTACCTCTCCTTTCGCGTATTCTTGGGAATATAAACCGCCATCGCGACAAACCTCCGCCCGCATATGAAGAGACAGCGCGCAAACAACCGAAACGCCTACCCCATGTAAACCGCCGGAAACCTGGTAGGCCTTGGAGCCAAATTTCCCACCAGCGTGTAAAACCGTCATCACTGTTTCTAAGGCAGATTTTTTTGTTTGGGGATGTTTTTCAACAGGAATACCTCTTCCATCATCAATTATTTTTACTATCTCTCCCGGCAAAAGAATAACTTCAATGTTTTTGGCATAGCCAGCCATTGCTTCGTCCAAACTATTATCCACCACCTCCCAAATTAAATGATGCAAACCGTCAATGCCGGTTGAACCAATATACATTGCCGGCCTTTTCCTTACCGCTTCAAGGCCCTTCATCACATAAATATCCTTAGCGGTATAACTTCCTTCTTCTCTTGTTTTTTCTTTCTCTCGCGGAACCTTAACAAGGTGAGGTTTGTTTTTGCTTGTTTTTTTCTTCGGCATATAATATATAATTTTGGAAAAAATTAATTAATTGGAATTTGGAAATTTAAAATTAACGCAGAATTGCCCCTAAATCATTTTTTGTTTTTTCGCGGATTTGTTCTTGAATTTTATTTATCTCTTCGTTGGTTAAAGTTCTTTCCGGCGAACGATAAACAATATGGAAGGTATAAGATTTTTTGTCTTTGCCGAATTTTTCCTCATCTTCATATTCATCAATAAGTTTTACTTCTTCAATTAAATTCTCGGCACAATCTCTAACAATTTCATAATAGTTATTTAAATTAATGCTTTTGTCAATCACAAAAGATATATCGCGGGTAATAGGCGGATATTTGCTAACTTCTTGGAATTTGCTATTGATGTCTTTAAATTGGCTGGTAATTCTCGGGTCATCTGACCACAAAATCCTAATATCGGGAATTCCCATTTTTATCATTGCCAATCTATCGCCAAACCCAAACGCCCAACCATTGTAAATTTCCGGATTAATTCCAAAATTTTTCATAACCACAGGATTTACCAATCCGGCTCCATTTACTTCCATCCATTCGCCGTTAAACATTATGTTCATTTCAAGACTTTCCACGGTATAAGGAAATTCATCGGGAACAAATTTCCACTTAATATCTGGTCCAAAAATACCCTTTGCCAATTCAACCTGAATATCTTTTAGGTCTTTTTGAGTGATAATTTTTTTAGATTTTTTACAAATTAACAACCCGTCAATCTGGTGAAACGCCGGATAATGGTTTCTGTCAATTTCATCTTTGCGGAATACGATTCCGGGAGCAAGCGCTTTTATTTCGCCTTCTTTTTCTAGCCTCTCTAAAACCTCTTTGTCTTTTAAATAAAAAGACCAAAAAGCTGTTGTGTGCGTGCGTAAAATATACGTGTCGTTCAGATAATAGGTATCTGTTTCTTTTCTGGCTGGATGGTCTTTGGGCATATTCAAAAGGTCGAAACACTGTTCAACGGTCACAATTCTCGGAAAATCAACTAAATCAAAATCCCTAAAAACCGGTAGATTTATTATCTGGTCAAACAAAATCTTTACAGGGGAATTTTCTTTTTTTGTCAGGTCAGGAAGTTTTAACAATCTTTTTATTCTTTCGGCTTTAATATCGGTTCTTTTTTCTAATTCCTTGATTAAATCAACTTCTTTTGGATTATTTATGACAATATTTCTGCGCATATTTTTTTATTAAAAATGATAGCGATTTTGATTATATTAATTAAAAATAAGCGAAGCGCGAATTCGCACTTTCGCAGGTTCGCCATCTATTTTAGAATCACCTATTATGTTATTTTACCCCAAAGAAAAGAAAAAAACAACACCTTTAAGGGTAGAAAAATAAACGCCAACAACGCAACCCCCCAAAAAACATATTATAATTAAATGTTATCTTTAAAAGTTTGTTTATCGAGCAACTTTTGTGTATACCATCGGAATGTTGTGTTTTGAGAAATTATAAATTGACTTTTTTGATTTCTAAGTTTGTTTTGCCTTCTTTTTTGCTCGGCTGTTGGAAGTTAATCAAAAGGCCGTTTTTTATTTTCAGGATTTTCATATAATTCTTTAATTGTTGTTCTTCCGGCAAACCCAACTCGCCGCCCACCGCCTTTATTTCTACTATACATTTTGTTCCATTCAAATTGACCACAAAGTCAGGATAGCCCTCGCCCACATAATGATCCTTGTATTTTAATTCAATCACTTTTTGGCTTTCATACCTAATTTTCGCCAACCTAAGCCCCACCTGCATCGCCTTATCATAAACACTCTCATCAAACCCCGATCCCAACTTTTTATATACATCCTTGGCAATTTGTTTAATTTTTTCTAATTTTTTGTTCATAATTTTAATTATCCCGTCTAGCTACTATTTTGCGAGATTAATTTCTCGATTTTTTTGGTTATCTTACTTATCTGGTAATCTCTTTAATAATTATTTTTCAATAATTTTAATAATCACTCTTCGGTTTCTTGGACCATCTAATTCCAATAAAAAAATATTTTGCCAAGTGCTCCGAATTAACTGACCATCTTTTATGGGAAGAATTTTTTCTTGGCCTATCAGACCCGAGAGAAGATGAGAATCAGCATTATCATCAATTCTATTGTGCTGAAAACTAAAACCGGAAACCAGTTTTTTAAGAAAATTTAACCAATCCTCATTCAAGCCAGCTTCATTTTCGGTCAATAAAATGGCGGCTGTGGAATGGGGCACAAATATTAAAGTCAAACCGTCTTTGACATCGCTTTCTTTTACTATTTTCTCAACTTTGTCTGTAATATCAATCAACTGATACCTTTCTTGGCTTGAAACATTAATTTCCCTTGTCATTTTTGGTCTTGAATAAATTTCTCAACTGAACGATCATAAGTTTTTTCTGTTTTTGGCGAAAAATAACACGCTGGCAATTCGCCTTTTTCTCGATGATGCCTCAAGCACTCGCAACAAATCCCCTTCCTCGCACAACCCGGATAAGTGCAAGGACAACTCTTTAAATTTTTTTCTTTTTGACATTCCATAATTTTACTTGCTTATTAAAAATTTTTTGATTTCTTTTATAAGTCAATTAATTTTTCAACTTTTTGTTTGACTATAACATTCTAACATTCTGCAGAATGTTAGAATGTTTTCATAAATTTGAGGAAAGCTTTTCCATATGGCGAAAGTGAATGCGCTACTCGACGGCCAATGTATTTTTTATTCAACAGTCCGGCACGAACTAACGAGCGGGTGTGCTGGGAAATGGTCTTAAGGTTTGCCTCAAGCGCATCCGCAATCTCCTCAACCGTAATTCCTTCATTCTGCTCAACGGTAAACAAAATGGCAATGTGGCGGACCCAAGGGGATTTGAACCCCTGATCTTCTCCGTGACAGGGAGACGTGTTATCCGGGCTACACTATGGGTCCAAGACGCTTTATCAAAATTTCTTTTTGCTGAAATTTGTTTTTTAGTTTCGACTCTCTTTTTCGCGCTTTTTGTTTATTATAATAAACTCGTAATAAATAAGGTCAAATGGTTTACAAAACTTTGTTTGTTTGCAAGTAATTTTTATGCCGGGGGCGAGAATCGAACCCGCGACCTTGGCGTTATGAGTGCCACGCTCTAACCTACTGAGCTACCCCGGCGTATTTTGATTTGTCAAAATAGTTGTTAGTTGTTAGTTTCTAGTTTTTGGTCTTTTATAGAGTTTGACAAACCATTTAATAATTTATTAACCAGACCGCCTTGTTTTAATTTTTTCCTATAGTTTATCTTAAAAATATTTTCAATCAACTTCAAGATGGTAATTGTTTCGGATAAAGACTTGATAACTTTTTGACCAAAGCATAGCTCATCATTTCAGATAATTTCATCGCCTCTTACCATACTTTAAGTTTTTCAAAATATACATTTTCTAACAACTAATAACTAAAAAACCGACAACTAAATTTTACAAAGTAAAAATTTGTTGCGCCGCCTGGAATTGCACCAGGGCCTTCAGCTTATGAGACTGATGAGGTACTACTCCTCCACGGCGCTATCAAAATCTTAACACAAATTTAGTTTAAAATCAATTAATTTAATTTTTGGTTATTAATTTTAAAATCTTTATATTTCATTTTTGCCAACAAAAAAACCATATCCCTCACCCTTCCATTTTAACAAAGGGTGCATAATAGCAGAAAAACCACCTAGAGACAACTTTGATTTGATTAAAACCCCCAAAATCATTCCCTAAGCGCTCAAACGGCCTTCCAATATTTATCATTTGGCTGACGGCGAACAGGGCGTCTGTTTGAACGATTTGCTTCTCGCCGCCTATCTTTAGCAGAAAACGTCAACCAGAGACAAAAGGAGTTTTTCCGTTTTCCAATGTTTAGAAAGATTTTTTTTGCCACGAGTGACGCGAATCCCATTTTCCGTCATAATCTTTTCTTCTCTTGGCTGAAACAAGAGGACTTACGAAAAGAACATCATTTATTGGATAATAATACTTTTATTCCAAATTTTCCGGTTTTGTCTAAACATCTATTATGCTTTTTTTCTTTTCTATCTTCAAAAGCAATTTCCCTCAAAAGCAATTCTTCTTCTCAATGTTTTGTCGCTCAACAATCAAAAAAGATTATTGACGACTTTTAAATATTTCCAAAAATGCCTGATGAGAAACCCTTACTTTTCCTTTTTGTCCCATCAACTTTTTTCCTCGTTTTTGTTTTTCTAAGAGTTTTTTCTTGCGAGTCACATCGCCACCATAAAGGTAACCAGTGACGTCTTTTCTTCTTGCCTTAATTGTCTCGCGAGCAATAACCTTCCCCTCAACAACTGCCTGCAAGGCAACTGAAAACTGTTCTGGCGGCAAAACCTCTTTTAATTTTTCAACAAGAAATCTTCCCTCTTTGTAAACATCTTCTTCGGCTACAATTTTGGAAAATGCTTCTTCGAGCCTTCCGGCAATCCAAATTTCTAGTTTAACTAATTTGCCGGCTCTAAACCCCAAAATCTTATAGTTTATCGAAGCATAACCCTGACTAACGCCTTTTATCTTATCATAAAGATTGCCAATAATAGAACGCAGCGGAATTTCATAGCTGACAATTACCCGATCTTGTCCCAAATAATGGGTATCAAGATATTTGCCGTTAAGCGATTTTAATATTTCCATCAACCGACTTAAATAAACAGAGGGACTAATCAACTCTAAACACACCCACGGTTCTTCTATTGTTTTGATTTGATTAACTTTGGGCCAATCGTTAGCAGAATAAATAAATTTTTCTTTTCCTTGATAATCAATGATTTTGTAAACTACCGACGGCGTTGAAATAATAAGATCTAACCCAAACTCTCGACGCAATCTTTCAGAAACAATTTCCACGTGCAAGGTGCCCAAAAAACCGCAACGATATCCTCGGCCCAACGCTTCTTTGGTTTCTGGTTCATAAATAAAAGAGGGATCGTTTAATTTCAATTTTGCCAAAGCGTCTTTTAACAAATCAAAATCATCCGCGTCCTGCGGATAAAAACTGGCAAAAACCATTGGCTTTGGTTCCTGATATCCGTGCAACGGTTCAATGTTTGTAATTTGTAATTTGGAATTTGGAATTTTAATAATGGTGTCCCCCACCCTCACCTTGTCCGGCTCTTTAACACCCGTGGCAATATAGCCAATCTCTCCCGCGGAAATTTTCTGTTGGGCAAGGGGTTCGGGGGTAAAATAACCAACTTCCTTCGCTTCTGCCTCCGCCTTGGCCGCCATTAATTTTATTTTTTCGCCACTTCTAATTTCGCCATCAAAAACCCTCACAAAAGCAATAACGCCTTTGTAGGAATCATACTCGGAATCAAAAATTAAGGCACGAAAAGGTTTTTCCGTTTCTGTTTTTGGAGCCGGAATAAATTCAATAACTTTATTAAGCAAAATATCAACATTGGTCCCAAGTTTAGCCGAAATCTTTAACACGCTATCTGGATTAACATTTAAAATATTGGCGATTTCCAAGCCTGTTTCTTCAACCTTCGCCTCCACGACATCAATTTTATTAACTACGGGAATAATTGTTAGGTTCTGTTTTTTCGCTAAATCTAAATTCGCCAATGTTTGCGCCTGAATCCCCTGAGTCGCATCAACCAATAAAATTGCGCCCTCTACCGCGGCGAGCGCTCTTGATACTTCGTAGCAAAAATCAACATGCCCCGGCGTATCTACCAGATTTAAAATAAATTTTGAATCCGAACATTCTAACTCGTTTTGTGATTTTGGATTTGGAATTTGGGATTTGTTTATGATTTCGGATTTAGGATTTAGGGTTTTAGGACAATATATCATCCTAACGGGCTTAAGTTTGATTGTTATCCCCTTTTCTCTTTCCAGTTCCATCCGATCCAAAAACTGCGGTTTCATTTTATCCGGTCTAATAGCCCCTGTCATTTCCAAAAATCTGTCTGCCAAGGTTGATTTACCGTGATCAATATGCGAAATTATGCAAAAATTACGGATGTTTTTTTGTTCCATTTTTAATATTTAATAAACTAATGAAAATAATCATTTTTTAAAACATCGAAACAGAAATTTAATTTTTGCCATTTAAAAAACCGGTTTGGCTTAAAAAGAAGTTTTTTAATAATTTGACTTCTGGCATTTTAAGAATCCAACAAATCGCTAAGTAAATCAAGAGTCCCAAAAATGAAATAACCCCTGTTTGGAAAAATAAAATTAACCATCTCTTATTACCAAAATATCCGCCGAACAACTGTCGAATGAAATAAGAAAAAAACATTGTCAAAAGGACCGCAATTGTAATTTTGACGAAAAAGAAAAATAAATCCTTAATTCTTAAATTAACTAACTTTCTTTTTAAAAAAATTAGCAATAAAATCAACTGCAAAATTGCCGAAATAGAAATCGCTAAAGGCAGGCCAATAACGGCGATATTTTTCATTCCTTCTATTTTTAAAATGGCAGCAATTGTTTGAGAAAAAGCATTTTTAAAATTCATTAACCAAACAAAAAAATATGCTAATGCAGCGTTGATAATAACAATCGCAATACTGACCGCAGTGGGAATGAAGGTATTTTTTAAAGAATAAAACGTTTTAGAAACAAGATAAATTAAACCTTGGGCAAAAAGACCAAACATAAAAACACCAAAACAAGCGGCGGTCAACTTGGTGTCTGACCAATCAAAACGACCAGCGCCAAAAATAATTCTTACTAAGTGTGCTCTCAGAAGAAACGCCAAGGCGCTGAGGGGCATTATTAAAAATAAAATTTGACGAAAAACAGAAACAAATTTGTTAAGCAAAAAATCTTTCTCATTTTTGGCAAAAGCCAAAGATAAAACTGGAAAAACCGCAGTGGCAAAGGGCACGGCAATCAAACCGATTATGGGCAAAGATAGATCATTGGCTAAATTAAAAACGCTAACGCTTCCGCTAAGCAAACGAGAGCCGATAATAGTGATAATTAGCAAATTTATCTGACTGGCAGCAAGACCAATTGCTCGAGGTATAGTAAGTTTTATAGTCAGCAAAAAATCAGAGTCAAAAAGATTGAATATCTTTTGGGGCCGAAAGCCAATTTTGAAAAGGGCGGGAACCTGGATCAAAAGATGAAAAACAGCGCCCAAAACCACTCCCCACGCCAAACCCGAGATTCCCATTAAAGGAACGAAAAATAAAATGCCGATAATACTACCCAAATTATAAACAATGGGCGCAAGGGCAGTTATCAAAAACCTTTGAAAAACTCTCAAAATAGCGGAAATAATATTGCTGATCCCCATCAAGATGGGGCTTAAAAACATTATTCTAGTTAGAAAAACAGTAATATCTTTTTTTTCCGGAGAAAAACCGGGCACCAACAAACCAATCAAAAAAGGCGTGAAAATAAAAAGAAGAACGCAAATGATTATTAGAAAAAGCAAAGAAATATTTAAAAGATTTGATAAATAACTAAACGCTAAACCTTTGTTTTTTACAAAACATTGAGCAAAAATGGGAATCACGGCTACGCTAATAGCGCCGGTAATCAAAACCATCGCTACAAAATCAGGAATGCGAAAAGCGGCATAATAAACATCTAATTCATCCCCCGCTCCAAAAGCGGTCGTCAAAAGACGATCTCTAATTAATCCCAAAATAAAACTTAAAAAAGAAAATAATGATAAAATCAAAGCCGCCACACTGACGTTTTTAGTTTCATGATCGGACACTTTTTTAAAAATATTAAACATTAAACTTGAACTAACTTATTTAATAAAAAAAATATTAATGAGTAATTTCCGAATTTTAAAAACTTATTATTGCGCAAATCAAAGGTCAAAGATTTTAAAATTGAGTTTAATTAGAATAATTTATTTCTCTGATTATTATTATCGGCGTCTGTTCGTTTGATTGGCCCGCCGGATTATCTTTTAAAATTTTTAGCAATAAACTTTCTTTGTCATTCAAATCCTTGCTTCGACCCAAAATATTCCCTCCTAAATCATTAACATCAGCAACAAAAAAACTAAGACCAAACTTTTCCCTTAATCTGTCGCACAATAAATCGCAATCAATAGGTCCTAAAATACCCATTTCCGCATACTGAGAATAAAATTTTCCATAAAATCCATCTAATTCATTTATTTGGTGGCCGGCGACTCGATAAAAAGTGCCGGAAATGCCAAATAATTTCGCCACCATACTACAAATACCTGCCCAAAAAATTCGTGGTAAACCAGCCATATCTATCGCTACTTGCATTTTTAAAGGGTTTCCCACTGAAAATCCATAAGGGGTTTTTTTAGCGAATTTTGAAAGAAATTTTGCCCAAAAACCAACCTTAACATCTTTTTTATAAATAATTCTTTTCTGTAAAATTGAAACAATTTTTTGCCCCAGCGCAATCATATCGCCCTTTTTAGCAAGGGGTAAAATATATTTTTTAACAATTTCCTCAAAATTATCATCAATACCAATAAAATGGGTTTTTACAGGATAACGGGCCCATTTCTTTCCGCCAATTTCAACTATTATTTTTTTTCCCTCGTTTGGTTTAATTTTCATTTATTTTTTAATATCCAAAAATCATTGGTCCTTCGACCATTGGTCTTCATTCCGGACGTCATTATAATTTTATCCTGAAAAACCAAACAAATGGCATCTTCCCGACCCTGCCAAGGTAATTTCTGATTTATTTTTTGCCAATTCGCCCCATCTTTTGAAAACCAAGTGTCATTATATCCCTTGCCATAACCGCTCCAGCCGCTTATTATCCAAAGATGATTTTTGTAATTAAGAAAACAATGGCCATGGCGGCCAGGCCAGGGGGCTTCTTCAACAATTAATTTCCAATCCTTTCCGTCCTCCGAAGCCCACACATCTTTTTTCCCTGTCCAAGAATCAAAGCCGGCTAAGGGGGCGGGAAAAACACCTCCGCTTATCCAAATTTTGTTATCAAAAACTTCCGCTGCCAAATCATAACGCGGCGACCAAGCGGCATGTTCTTGAACAAGATACCAATCTTTGCCATTTTTGGAAACCCAAACATCATTAACCGCTCCTTTTATACTCATTCCTCCCAGTAAAAATATTTTATTATTAAACACCACGACTGAAAAACCCTTTCTCGGCAACCACGAAGCATTGTTGGTTACTAAAGTCCAATTAATACCATCTTCCGAAAACCAAACGTCATTAAGAAAAATTTCTCCTTTTTTCACCCCACCCACTAACCAAATCTTATCTTGAAAAACAAAAGAAACGTGCCCTCTTCTTGCTGCCCAAGGCGCCTTATCGGTAACTTTAACCCAATGAATGCCATCGTTGGAATTCCAAACATCGCCTTTTATGTCTTCATAGTTTGGATAAATTCCGCCCACTCCCCCTAAAATCCAAATCTTGTCTTGAAAAACAACGCCCCAAGAAGCATCTCTTTCTGACCAAGGAGCGTTTTTCAACGCCAATTGCCAATGAAAATTCGCCAAATCATTTTCTAAAATTAAACTTTTTTTGGTTTCCTCAAAATTTTTTAAAAAGAGAACAAAAGCAAAAATTATTTCTAAAAGCATACCTTAATTATTAATATTAACTTTTATTCATTTTAGGATATCTTAGGATATTTTACAATCTTGACAAAATGAATTAAAATCTGGTAAAATAAAATTGTCCCAGCAAGATGATTGGTCGCTCGCCTAGTGTTGTTTATTTAATAGCAATAGCGCGAGAGGAAAGTCCGAACACCCTCTGCTTGAATTTTCAAGCAGATAAAAAAGTAAAGGGTAACACCCTTCAACCGTAAGGTTAGAGGTGCGAACAGTGACGCCGAGTCCGAAAGGATAAGGCGCCGGGCATATAGCAATATCTGCTTGGCGAGTTCAATGGAAACATTGAAGTGAAACGGCTAAATCCTTACTGGGTGCAAGAACAAAGCCCGTATCTATTGTTTCGTCAATAGAAAGGGTTAAAAGTAGTTCGCTAGAATTCGATAGTAATATCGAACCCAGATAGATGACCAATAAAACAGAATTCGGCTTACGGTCTTGCTGGGACAAGCAAAAACCCGCTGAAAGGCGGGTTTTTGCTTTTTTTAAATATTATTAATACAAATATCCCCACATATGCAAACGGTCAGAATCTTTATACCATCTTAACCCAATATCTGTTCGATAAAACATATTTTGAAGAATTATGTTGTTTATCCGAGAATAAACCTGTTTTCTTGCTTCTTCAACAGTAAAGCCGCTACCCGTCACTACCAAAACATAACCAGACTCGCCGGTAACAACCCATGTTCCATTTACCATTTTAACGTCTCCCAAATGAATTCCATCTAAATTATTCTTTTTAAAAATAATTGAAAGATCTTTATAAATAAAAAATTCCTTTTTGTCTTCAAAGGGAAAAGGAGGAACGGCAATAACCACTCCTATTTGAAATCCCTTTTTTGTTTTTAGTTCAACAGTTTCTTTTTTCGCTAATTTATAAAGAAATTCTCCCCAACTGTTCAAAACTCCCTCCATCGCTATTGAAATATGAGGATAACCAAATCGGCAGGTGTATTCCAAGGGATATACTCCCCTGCTGTTCGCAATGCAATTAATATCAATATAGCCAACATAACCGGATTTTACTAATTCCTCTTTTGCTTTCAAAAGAGTGCTTTTAAAAATTTCATTCGGGGGCGACCAATACATTAAAGTCCCCATTTCACCAGTGTAAGGACCAATATCGCCGGGAAATAGTTTTTTATGTTCAAAATTAATATTGACAGGATAAATAAAATCTTGCCCATTAAAAAAAATACCAACCGCCACTTCTACGCCAACAGCCATTTTTTGAAGTTGAAATCTTTTTATTTTTTTAGCCCACGCCTTTTTATTCTGTTCCAGAATTTCAATTAAATCCCTTCCATCCTCTTCTTGGCCTAAAAACAATATTCCCTTTTGTTCGGAAGAAACATTTCCAGAGGGTTTAAAAACATATCGTCCAGGATTTTCTTTAATGAATTTTATTGCCGCCTCAAATTCTTCAAAGTCCCAATGAGAAAGAACCGACATTCCCACTCTTCTCATTTCATTTTGAGCAAACTCTCTGTCTTCTTCCAGTTTATCAGTATATTTACTTCCGCCAACCACTAATTTTCCTTCACTTCTTAAGGAATCGGCGATACTGCCAAACCCAATATCATCAAAAACAATAACGTCTGCCCAGTCCTTGTATTTTTCCCAATCATCAACTTTTTCCAAAAATCCATCATAAACATCTTTGTCCCCCTCATCTTTTATAAAAATCTTTACTTCATGGCCTTCTTTTTTAATTTGCCAAGCCAAATCGCCGCTTAAACTTTCCCAAGAAATAAATAAAAACTTTTTTGGAGGAAAAGAAAGATTATTTAAAACTTTTCCGTTATTTTTTTCTTTATCATTTTCTTCTTTATTATTGTTTATATTTCCAGTCATAATCTTTATAGGAGGTAGTAAGTTCTTCTCCCTTTTTAATTTTTCTTATGGTTTTAAAAAATAAACCGCCATTAATTGGCTTAAGGTTTGGTTTTTCAGAATTATTTAGAAAAAATGAAATATTCATCCCATTTAATGCTAGATCCGGAATTGAAACTTTTCCACCTTTTTCAATTACAAAAAAATCGTCAACCATTTTTAAAATTTCTTTATCGAAATTTTTAAAATCAGATATTTTAAAGGTATACCATTTTTCTTTTTTCAACACCTGAAATGGATTAACGCCTCTGGGAATTTCTCTTATTGCAAAAACTCCTACGCCGTTTATTTTTGATGGTTTTAAGCGACAATAAGTATTTTTTAAATTTTTAAGAATATCTTTTTTCTTAATCATAAAACATAAAATAAAAATATTTGAGAGAAATTTAAAGCAATGATTGGTTTTTACCAATTTCCTCTAGCGCTTCGTTTACCAACCTGTCTGCTTCTTTATTTTTTTCTCGGGGAATTAATTTAAAATTTATTTTTTTAAAATCCAACCGCAAATTCCATAGTTCTAAAAATAATTTTTGGATATTTTCGTCTAAAATTTTATACTCACCATCAACTTGTTTAATTAAAAATTCTGAATCACTTTTTATATCAATCTCCGTATTTTCAGCCAATTTTTTCCCAAAAAGAGCCTTAAATTTTTTTAAGGCGAAAATAACGGCTTTATACTCGGCTTCGTTGTTTGTTAAATTATCTCCTAAATATTCTCCATATTTTTTTAATTCTTGTTCTTTTTCATTGCAAATAACAATGCCGATCGCCGCTTGACCGGGATTACCTCGCGAACCGCCATCGGTATAAATAATGAATTTTTTCATAGAATAAATTAAACTCAAAACGCAAAAATCAAAACTTAAAAACTTAAATTAAGTTTAAAACTTTTTGTTTTTTAACGCAATTAAAATGGCTTCTAACATTTTGCTTATTTTTTTTATTTTTAAATCAGTTTTTAGGGTTTTACTTGACGTTTTAATTTTTAAAATTTGGATTTTGAGTTAAAGATTATTTTTTAAAAAAATAATTTATTAAACAATCTTTAAACTTATCGAGGTTTTCGTTTTTCAATCTAAAGCCAGCCGCTGAGGGGTGCCCCCCATAAGTTATTAAAAGGTCGGCGCAAGATGACATTGCCTCTACCGCATTTAAGCCATTTGGCATCCTTGTTGAACCCGTACTCTCTATTTCTCCTTTTTTAAAAATAAAAACGGGTTTTTTATATTTCTGGCAAATAGCGGAAGCAACGGAACCGGCTAAAACCAGTGGCCAAAATTGATCACCTTCAAAAATAATTGGGTCCGATGTTTTTGATTTTATTTTTCTTTCTACTTCCTCAATTATTTCTTTGGTTCTGATTTGCTTTTTTTGGTTTTTCTCAAATAAATTTTTTACTCTTTCTCTTGCCTTCTCTAAAGAAGAGGTCAAAAGAAAATATGTCTCATTAAGAAAACCGATTCTTTCACAGGTATTAAGAACAGAAATTATTTTTTGAAGGTTGCCATTGTCTAAAGAATCGCTTTCTAATACCTCAAAAAATACTTTTAAGCCTGGCCGAAAAGTGCGACGAAGAGAATCTAATCCTTTGTCAACAATAATTTTATTGTCTTCAATAATGGGCATCATATCCGCCAAAGTGGCTAATGCCGCCAATTCTAAAAAACTATTTTTCAAATTTTCGGAAAAATTTTCTTTTAAAATTTCTTCAGCAAGTTTAAAAGTCAAACCAGCGGTTGCCAATTCTTTAAATGGGTATTTATCATCTTTTTGTTTTGGATCAATAATAATTGACGCTTTGGGCAAGCCATCCAAAATTTGATGATGGTCAATTACTAAAACCTCAAGCCCCATTTTATTAGCAATTTCTATTTCTTTAAAATTGCCTATTCCCAAATCAAAAGAAATCAATAAAGCCGGGGTAAATTCTTTCAATTCAGACAACGCTTTTTCGGTTATGCCGTAACCGTCATTTTCTCTATCGGGAAAAAAAACAACGGCCACCTCGCCTCCCAAACTCTGAATGGTTTCTTTCATAATTACAACCGAAGAAATTCCGTCTAAATCAGCATCGCCGTACAAAATAATTCGCTCTTTGTTTTTTATTGCTTTTTTAATCCTCTCCGCCGTTTTTTTAAGATTTTTTATTTGGGGTTTTCTGGGCATTTTTTTTTACTATTTTGCTCTTATTAAAGGTTGTAAACCGATTAGCGGCTCGCCGGCCAAAAAGGTTAACAAGGCACCGCCACCGGTTGAAACGTGATCAAATCTTGAAAGCAAACCAATTTTGGTTAAAAATTCAACCGTCGTTCCACCTCCCACCACGGAAAAACAAAACCATTTTTTCGCAATCGCATTGGCGATTTCAAAAGTTCCTTTACTAAACTCTTCTTTTTCCACCATTCCTAAGGGACCGTTCCAAAAAATTGTTCTGGCTTTTTTTATTTCTTTTTTGAAAATCTCTATTGTCTTGGGACCAATATCTGGCTCATTTCCCCCTTCCGTAACCGCGTCAACGGGCTTTATTAATTTTTCATCATTCTTAAATTTTATCCCTAAATTATCTATTTCTTTTTTTATTAAACCAGAGATCAAAACTTTGTCCGCAAAATTTAATAAATTAGCGATTAATTTTGACTTTGTTTCCACTTTTTCTCCCCCCACGATAGCGAGCATCGGCCTTCTGGGCTTTTGCATAATTTTCTCTAAGGTTCTTATTTCTTTTTCCATTAAAAAACCAATGCCATTCTCCACTAAATATTTAGGCACCCCAATTATTGAAGCATGAGGGCGATGACAAACGCCAAAAGCATCGTTAATATAAATATCTCCCATTTGGGAAAGCGCCTTGGCGAATTCAGGATTGTTTTGTTTTTCTTCTTTATAAAATCTTAAATTTTCCAAAAGCAAAATTTGGCCCGGCTCCATTCCATAAGTATATTTTCTGATTTCATAACCTACGCAATCCGGCGCCTTTGTTATTGGCAGCCCCGAAAGTTCCGCTAACCTTTCTTGAATCTTATCTAAGGTTAAATAAGATACAAATTTTCCCTCCGGCTCTCCCAAATGACTCATTAAAATTATCTTTGCTTTCTTTTTAACCAAATAACGAATGGTGGGAAGAGTTTCGCGAATTCTAAAATCGTCCAAAATGAGACCCGCCTCGTTTATCGGTACATTAAAATCGCACCTTACCAAAACTCTCCTGCCTGTAACTTTAAAATCGCGCAATTTTCTAATCATTTAAGAACAAGATTAAAAAAAATTATAATTTTTCTATGGGCAGTTCTATATAAAAGGTACTGCCCTTGTTTTTCCCTTCTGATTCTACCCAAATTCTTCCGTTATGGGCTTCTATTATTTCTCGGCAAAAATAAAGATTTATTCCCCTTCCCGTCACATTCAGGCTTTTTGCCGTTTCGCTTCTGGCAAATATATTCCTAAATACCATCGTTTCTAAATCTTTTTTTTCTATCCCAATGCCCGTGTCTTTTACTATAATCTGTAAGTTCTTCCCCTCAATTTTTAATTTTACCATAACCCCCCCCTTTTATTTGTGTATTTTACCGCATTATCTATGACGCTAAATAAAACAAATTCTAATCTATTTTTATCAGCCGTAATGAGGGGAATTTTTTCTCTATCTTTTTTAACTTTAATATAAATACCTTTTTCCTTGGCGTTAATTTTTAGATGTTCTACCACCTCCTCAACCATTTTCTCTACCTTAACGTTGGGTTGGGGCGAAATGACCCCTTTTCCCATTTGAAATTGAGAAACATCCAAAAATTCATTTACTATTTTAATAAGACCGGTAGTCGCGTCTTTAAATTTTCGCACTACCTCTATTATTTTAGGAGAAACTTTCCCGAAATCGCCACTTTCAATCAATTCCGCGTATCCCCTCATAACAGTTAAAGGAGTTCTTAGATGGTGCTGGGTAATAAGCATAAATTCGGTCTTTAAAAGATTTAATCTTTGCAAATCTTCTCTAGTTTTCTTTTCTATCTCATAGGCCTTTTTTATTTCCTTTGTTTGTTCGTCCACTTTTTGCTGAAGGCCTTCCGCTAATTTAGCCAACTGCTCTCTTGCCCTTCTTTCGCCAAAATTAGCCTTGATAATTTTATCCGTGCTTTTATTAAAAAAGTAACCATAAACAACAACTAAAGTAAAAACAAAAATAACCGCTAATTCGGAAATTCTCTTGTCAATTAAAAAATCAATAAACAGAAAAAAAACAATTAAAATCCCACTGATTATCTGGTAATGTAAAAACAAACAATTACGAAATTTTAATTCGCAGTACTGACAACGTTTGTAGGGATTGTAATTAAGGGATCTTACCAACCAGCAATTTTTATTGAAATAAGCGGATTGACTGAATTCTTCTTTTTGACTTTTTTCGTTTTTTTTCATTTTTTAGTTTTTAAAAATCTTTTTGAAGAAAACATACATTAAAGTGGCTAGACAAAAACCGACAAAACAAGCCAAAAATATTAATAAAGCGACAATTAAAATATAAATCCAGACAAAATCAACAAATTTTTCGAAATAAAGGAATAAAAAGCCCAAAAAAAAGCAAACCAGCCATCATCCCAGAAACAAAATTCAACTCCGCTGTTTCTTTTTGGTGTGTCTGCAAGTTCTTTTTGAATAACTTTTTCGCTATAAAGGCGTGGAGTTGGTAAAGGATGTCAATTTTTACCGAAAAAACTCTTAATCCCACTAAAATGCTTGCTATTAAAATCAACCAATAATTTTTTAGAAAAAAGGCAATCAGCACCAAGGCGCCAGCAACAGCGCGGGTGAATTTTAAAGAACTATCGTAAATAAAACATTTTTTCATGCTATTTAAAAAATAAATTTTAATTATTTATATTAAAATAATTTAAAAAGTTAGATTGAACAGACTTTTTTTATGGCCCAACAAACCTTTCTTACGTCTTCAAGATTATTATAAAGATAAAAACTTACTCTGCAACTCGCCGGAGGGTTCAGTTTATAATAAAAGTGTGCTAAAGTCGCGCAGTGGCAACCCGCTCGCGATTCCACACCCATTTTATTTAATTCATTGGCAATTTCAAATGGATTTTTATTTTTGCAGACAAAAGCAACTAATGAAGACCTTTTTTCAGGATTCAGCGGACCAAAAATTTTTATTGCCGGCAATCCTTCTAATAATTTTAACGCTTCTTTTGTTAAAATTTTTTCGTGATTTTCTATATTATTCATCGCTTTTTTTATATCAGAAATTTTAAGTTCTTTATCATTCATGAAATATTTATATTGATTTAAGTCCAATGAAAAATCAACCAACAAACGAATGGCTTCGGCCGAAAGAATTGTTCCTAAAATATTAGGGGTGCCAGCGGTAAACTTCCAAGGAAGAGTGTTGTATTCTACTTTCTGAGGACTCACCTTTCCTTCCGCAATCATATCCCCGCCATAAAGAAATGGCCTCATTTTTTCAAGCAGTTTTTCTCTCGCGTACAAGGCGCCAACGCCAAAAGGAGCAAGCATTTTATGAAAAGACCAAACAAAAAAATCTATATCTAATTCCTGAACATTAACAAACATATTCGGCACCATTTGGGCGCCATCAATTAAAAGATAAGATTTCTTCTCGCCATCTGGTTGGACATAACCGCTGGAATAAGCAATTTTTTTTATTTCTTCTATGGGATTCTTTGTCCCTAAAAAATTTGAGACGGCTGTACAGGCTACTAATTTGGTTCTTTTGTCTATTAACGATTTTAAGTGATTTAAATCCAGTTCTCCGTTTTTTTTGTTAAACCTCGCCAAGCGACACTCCACCCTGATTCCGAATCTTGGCAATATTTCTTTGCATAATCCGTACCATGGCACATAATTAGAATTGTGTTCCATAAAAGTGGTGACCACATTGTCGCCATTTTTGAATTCGGTCATTAAAGAGTACATAACCGAATTAATCGCCTCGGTGGCATTTCTATATAAAATAATATTTTTTCTTGAAGGGGCGCCAATAAATTGAGCAATGGTATCATAAGAAGATTCAAATCTTTTAGTGGTTAACAAGGAAGCGGTAGATTGCCCGCGATGAACATTGTCATATTGGAAAACAAGTTTCTTACCCAAATTTAACAACTGAATCGGAATTTGCGTTGTTGCCGCGTTGTTTGAAATAATCCTGCCCGCTTTTATGGCGGGAAAAAACTTTCTTATTTTCGAAGTTCTAATCATTATTTAATTTTATTTTAATTTTATAGATCTACCGTCTCGCCGGGTTTCATTAATCCCTTTTTTGTTTTCTCGTCTTTTTTCACTGATATTTGATCTTTATTCCCCTTTTCAATCGATTCTTCTATTACCGGAAGAATAGCGTCAACATCCTTATTAATCTTTTCAGAAATTTCTTTTTTCTCTAAAGATTCTTCTAGCACCTTTTTTAGTTCTTGAATATCAACTTCTTTTTTCTTTTCTTTCTTCTCTTTTTCTTCTTTTTTCTTCGAAGAAGAAAAATAAACCACTTCTTTCTCCAGCGCTTCTTTTAAAGATATGGTTTTGTCTTCCGGTTTTTCTTTAATAGAAACTTTTAATGGTTCTGATTTTTCTTCTTCTAAAAAAGCTCCCGCCTCTTTAGGAATTTTGCCCTTTTTAACCTTTTTAAGACAACTCTTGCAATAGACGGTTCTTCCTTTTACCGGCTCAAAGATAACTTTGGTATGTTTGCCGCAAATAGAACAAACAGCGTCAAAAAGAGGCGTGGTTGCCACAGGAGCGTTTTTCTCCGTGGTTTTTTGGGTTGAAATTGATTTCTGTTCATCTAAAAAACCGCTCCATCGCTTTATTTTATCTTCCACAATCTCTCTTTTAACGCTGTATCGCTGACGACTAACCATAATAATCTTGTCTCGATGTGATGGTTCTGGCGACACAAGCAAAGGAAGTGTTTCGGCGGAAAAAGGACGACCGGCAATTCCATCAATCATCAGTTTTAAATAAATATTATATTTTGATAAATTAATTAAATCCTGAGCAGTAAATTCCGGCATAAATTCTTTTTCTAAAACTTCAGCGTCTTCAGCCCCCACGCGAAAAAGAATTAAAGTGCCCACATTGCCCAAAATAGCGTCTCTTACTTTTTCATCCATTTGATTAATATACTGATGCCCTAAAATTAAGTTTAAACGATACTTTCTTGCTTCAGAAAGAATGGTAGCAAATGATTCAGTGGCAAAGTTTTGAAATTCGTCCACATAAAGATAAAAATCTCTTCTTTTTTCTTCTGGGATATCAACTCGAGACATCGCTGCCAATTGAAGTTTGGTAATTAAAAGCGCGCCTAAAAGTCGAGAATTTTCTTCACCAATTTTACCTTTTGATAGATTTAAAATCAAAATTTTTCCTTCGTCCATTATCTTGCGCATATCAATAGTTGATTTTATCTGACCAATAATGTTTCTAATTAGAGGATTAGAAATAAATTGCCCGACTTTGTTTTGAATAGCAGCCGTTGCCTCTACTTCATATCTTTGGGTATAGCGCGCGTATTCGTTGACCCAAAACGATTTAATAACGGGATCTGTTATCTTTGCTACCACCCTTTCTCGATAATCGGCATCTGCCAACATTCTATTAACGCCTAAAAGTGTTGCGTCGGGATACTCTAAAAGCGCTAAAATTGTATTATTTAAAATATATTCCATTCTGGCTGACCAAACATCGGGCCAAACCTTTTTAAAAACACCCATTAACCCCCCAGCCACTAAATGTCGATACTGAAAATCAACTTTTTCCATTACATTAAAAGCAATAGGAAAATCAATATCAGCCGGGTTAAAATAAACAACATCATTAATTCTTTTTGAGGGAATGAAATCAAGAAGACCCTCTGCTGCTTCGCCATGAGGATCAACAAAAGCAATACCATTACCATTTTGAACATCTTGTCTCGCCATATTTTCCATTAAAACCGTCTTTCCCATACCGGTTTTACCAATAATATAAACATGTCGACGCCTATCGTCCGGCTTAATGCCAAATTTTTTTTCTTGATTTCTAAAGGTTATTTTGCCTAAAATAGTAATTTCGTTATTCATTTTGCGTTTTGGGTTTTAAACTTTTAAATTATTCCGTCTTATGCTTAATTTTTAATCCACTATTGGCAAGTTGGATGGCGGAGCGCCTTTTTTGGCTTCTACTGCCGAGGCTGTCGGCACAACCAAACCAGAAATTTTAGTTGGGAAATGAAACATTGTTGCTAATTCTTCGGTATTAAAAATAGGAGCTCCCTCTTCCGCCATTTTAGGGTAAAGAGGAGGAAATCGATGGACATAAAATATAAAAAGTTTTCTTGCCCGAAGATATTTCCTTGTTTTCCTTAAAACGAAGTGCACCTTTGTTCTTGTTTTAACGTTAAATCTAATATAATTTAAATTACTCGTGCCAAAATGATTCATATATGCCCTTAAAATTTTCCCGTGATCGCTATTAAGGGACTTTCTTTTTGCCAAATAAATACCTCTTATTACTGTTTTATAAGCCGGTTTTTTAATTTTATCTTCAATTGCTGAAAGAACCTCTCTTTCACCAGGGGTAATTACCATTTCTTTTTCTCCGCTTTCTGACTTTTCCGGGGGAATTGATTTTACCCCTTCTCCGGATGGAGCAGTTAAGCCCCCAATTACCGTGCTTATCATATCATAAACTTCATCAAATAAGGTCTTTTCTTTTTTTTCCGGTCTTTTTGCGATTTTCGTAATTATTTTTTTTGCTTCTTTCCGCCACGGAATATCAGCATCAACAATGGGTGTGGTTATAAACTGACACCAAAATTGTTCACCGGGACCCAATCTCGACATATCTTCTAATAAAGAAATTATCGGATCAACCCTTTTTTCTTCTTGAGAAATTCTTTCTCCTTGAGGTTCAAAAAACTTGGGATAGGTTTTAATGGGATAAGCATTTTCTTTGGCCAAAACATAATCTTCTCCGGCAAGATCCCATTCTTTATTAGGAATATTTTGAGGAACATTTTTGGTGTAATCTGCCACCTGTTTAATCTCTACTTCTGGATAATAAGAATAAATAGCGGATTCAATAATATGCCGATGGTTGGTTAAACATCTCACATAAAAATGAATTTTTCCTTCAATGCTCGCTATCTCCCAAGAACACCAAAAAGGACCAAGCGGTAATTCTCCCTCAACCCATTTTTCTCTAAAATTTGGTTTATCAAAAATACCCCAAACCAAACTAAAAATATCTTCCATCGCAGAAAGTGGTGCTAGCATCTCTTTGGGAGGAATAAGCTCCAACGTAACCCATTTTAGCTGAGAATACCAATGATCCCAACCAATCCACCAAAGATAATAATCTTTAAGAGCCGCCGCTAAAATTAGCGGTACTATCAACCACCACCATAATCGCACGCCGGGAATAAAAAACACGATTGTTGATAAAATCAACCACCATAAGGGCAACCAAATTACTTTATATGGCGCCTCTAACCAAAAAAAGAAATCTTCTAATTTCATAATTGATAAATAATCAATAAAACACTTTGGGGGAATATTTTTTTATTATTAATATTATAACCCAAAGTTAATTTAGGGAAAAGAGGTGTAATAAGAAAAACGATATTAGTTTATTTGTTAACGAAAATAGGGTTAACCTATCTCATTTACCACCCGCTTAAAGGCGAATCCTAATTTTCGCTTACTTTTTATCTTCTCGCGCATGCCCAGTTAAATCAGTTGAAATGCTTTTTTATACTTTAAACCTCTCTTTAATTATTCCCTTTCTTGAAACTTTAATAATTGGCGAGGTATAAACTAACAAATAAGAACCATCATCATTCTTTTTTTCAATTTTTAAATAATATCTTCCTTGAGGCAATAAACAAAGATATCTTCCATACCTATCAGTAATTTTATAACCAACTTCTTTATCAGCATCGGCAAGAAAAATTCTGATTATCGCAAATGGCAAAGGATTTCCGGTTGTTTTTTCAATAACATAACCAAATGAGCGTGGCCTTAATCCTAAAACCCTTAAAAACCAAAGAAAAAGATATAATCCCATAATAATAGTATTATAAGGATAGGGAGCGGAGAAAAAAGCGATAAGAGAAATAATAAAACCAATAAAGAAAAAGATGTCAAAAATCTTTGTTATAATCAAGTCCCACTGAGAATAAAATCTCATTAATCTCTTATCCTTTTTAATAAACTCATTCCAATCAAATTTTAACGGGTCCATAGGGATGTTTTTGGTAATTACTTCTCCAGTTGATTTAATTTCTATGTTTTCGCCGAAATAAAGAAACTCATAAAGTTCGTCTTTGGTTTTTCCCGCCAATTTTTGGGAAGGAAAAACATAATTCGTTTTACTGGCAACCATTTTATAAACACCCACATCAACTAAAAAACCATACCGACCATCAAGATCTGTTATGGCAGTAGAAACTTCTTTTCCCTGAGAATCTTTTAAAATAACGTAGGCGGGATCCAATGGTTGTTTGGTAACTGAATCATAAACCACCCCCCAAGGATTTCTTTTTTTTCTTAAAGATAAACCGCCTAATAAAAACCCAAACAATCTCGTCGGCAATAAAAACATTTCGTAAATAGAAAGCGGAGAAAAAATAATAACCGAAGTAGTTACAATCACCCCGGCGACTACTCCGGTAGTTGAAATTATTTTAGTAGCAACAGAAACCTCTGGGGTGTTAATAAAATCAGGTATAATATCTATTAAACATTTACCGCAATCAGCGGAACAAGTATTACAATTTTCGTCTCCGTTACAAACCCCATCACCACAAACAGGAGGAGGCGGACAAACACCGCAATCAGCGGAACAAGTATTACAATTTTCCTCGCCATTGCAGATTCCATCTCCGCAGAAAAATGAAGACCCGCAAACACCGCAATCAGAAGGGCAGATTTCACAATTTTCGCTAGGGTTGCAAATTCCATCTCCGCAGAAAAAAAGGGGCGGGGTGGGCAAACACTCCCCGCAATCAGAGGGACACAACTCACAGGTCTCCGTAC
>CAZEXD010000005.1:0-30266 GCA_964516865.1 uncultured Candidatus Saccharibacteria bacterium | reverse complement strand
CTATTATGGTGCGGGGGAAAGCCGAAATTACCGAGAAGGCCGGCAACACCCAAATTTTAATCACCGAAATACCTTATCAGGTTCAAAAATCAGATTTAATTTTAGAAATAGCGAATTTGATTTCTGAGAAAAAAATTGAGGGAATAAAAGATGTTCGCGACTTGTCAGATAGGGAGGGAATGAGAATAGTGATTGATATTAAAAAGGGATTTCAGCCGCAAAGAATTTTAAATCGAGTTTACAAATTCACCAGTTTGCAAAAAGTTTTTTACCTAAATATGTTGGCATTGGTTGACGGCATCCAACCAACAATTCTTTCTCTTTCCGACGCTCTTTCGTGTTTTTTGGCGCATCGAAAAGAGGTGGTTACGAGAAGAACCCAATTTGACTTAAACAAAGCAAAAGAAAGAGCCCATATTTTGGAAGGGTTGGTAATTGCCTTAAGAAAAATAGACGCCGTGATTGAAACAATTAAAAAGTCATCGGACAGAGATAATGCGAAAATCAACCTAATGAAGAAATTTAAACTGACAGAAAGACAGGCAATAGCGATTTTAGAGATGAAGCTTCAAACCTTGGCGGGTTTAGAAAGGAAAAAAATAGAAGAAGAACTGAAAGAAATACTGAAAAGAATTAAAGAGCTTACTGAAATTTTGAAAAGTCCGGCGAAAATGAAAAATCTTATGAAAAAAGAACTTCAAGAATTAAAAGAAAAATACGGAGACGAAAGAAGGACCAAAGTAATAAAACAAAAATTGGGCGAAATTACAGAAATTGATTTGGTGCCATTGGAAGAAACTATTATTACTCTCACCAAGGGAGGATATATTAAAAGAATAAATCCCGCCACCTATAAAATTCAAAAAAGAGGCGGCAAAGGAATGGTGGGAATGAAAACAATGGGAGATGATATTGTGGAACATTTTGTTTCGGCCTCTACCCATGACAATCTTCTTTTCTTTACTGACACGGGAAAACTATTTCAAGCACCAGTTTATGAGATTCCCGAAGGAACAAGGGTGGCGCGCGGCCGCGGCTTAATGAATTTCTTGGAAATTTCCAACGAAGAAAAGGTTTTGGCATTAATTCCCATCGCTGGAGAAGAAAAAGAAAAGATAAAGTATCTGGTAATGGTGACCAAAAACGGAAAAATTAAAAAAACAGCGTTGGAGGATTACAAAAATGTGAGAAGGTCTGGGATTATTGCGATAAATCTGGGAAAAGGAGATTTATTAGTAGGCGTTGCTAAAACAAGCGGAGAAGACGAAATAATTTTAACAACTAAAAAAGGTATTGCTATAAGATTTAAAGAAAAAGATATCAGACCAATGGGCCGGACAGCAGCGGGGGTGAAGGGAATCAATTTAAAAAAAGGCGATGAGGTGATTGGAATGGATATTATAAAAATCCAAAACTCAAAAACCAAGGACCAAAAGGAATATTTGTTAGTAGTGATGAAGAATGGTTATGGAAAAAGGACTGATATTTCTCAATATAGAATTCAGGGTCGGGGTGGTTCTGGCATTAAAACCGCCCAGATTACACCGAAGACCGGTGAGCTGATTTTCGCCAAGGCGCTAAAAGGAGACGAAGAGGACTTAATTGTTATTTCAAAAAAGGGTCAGGTTATTCGTACTAAAATAGCGTCGGTCTCCATAGTCGGTAGAGCCACCCAAGGCGTAAGAATTATGCGATTAGATTCAGGCGATGAAGTTGCTTCAGGGACCTGCATTTAAAAAAAATAAAAAATAAAATTTAAATTACCTTCATTTATTTTTATTTTCGTTTTTGTTACCTGTGTCTTTAATGATAATTGGCCGCCAATAGAAATGTTAAGAGAAGCGGATTTGGCGGGTATTTAACACCATAGGGTTGACAAAGACGTTCCTGTTTTTATAATTAAAATAACAAAGTGAACAATTTAAAATAAATGAAAAAAGAATTTTTCTTGATATTAATGGTGTTGGGTGGTTTTTCTTTTGCGCTTTTAACAATGGCAGGTCAGGCGGCAGGTCAGGCAGGAGGACCAATTCAACTTGACAACCCCTTAGGAACAACAAACTGGGAGGATGTATTTAAAAAAATTATTGACGCCGTGACGAAGGTTGTTGGCGCTGCGGCAGTGTTAGCAATAGTGATAGCCGGATTTTATTTTATTTTTTCCAGCGGAGAGCCAGACAAAGTTAAAACAGCAAAGACAGTGATTATTTACGGCCTACTGGGAATGATTGCGGCGTTTTCAGCAAAAGCGCTAATGAATACAATAAAAGGGAAAGCGCAATCAAGCGGAGGGCTATCCGACATAATAAATAATATAGCCTGGGAACTAGTAACTTTCGTGGGGATTATTGCTTTGGCGTTGGTTATAGCGGGCGGTTATCAAATTCTTACTTCCGGCGGTAGCCAAGAAAAAGTTACCGCAGGTAAAAACAAAATTATTTACGCTATTATCGGAATGATTGTTGCGCTTAGCGCTTGGGCAATAGTGAAGATGGTTATTAGCGCATTTTAAAGCAATAATGAGAGTTTATTTTTAAAATTATAAAAAGGTCGATCCTAATTAAATACCATTAAAAATAAAAAAAATTCGCTAAAAATTCGCTAAAAGCGGATACTTTAGCGGGAAAATTATTAAATAAAAAATAAAAAATGAATAAAAGAATAAAAATATTTTATTTGGCAGCGTTGTCCTTAATACTAATAGGAATGGGGTTGGCGGGAGTTGTAGGGGCGCAGCCAGTAAGGGTATCGCAAATAGTAACCGCTCCGCAGGATAAAGATAACCTAATAGGTATAATAGAGAAGGTGCTGTGGGAGATAGTAGCTTTTGTAGGAGTTATTGCTGTTGCGCTATCTATAGCAGGCGGTTATCAAATTCTTACTTCCGGAGGAAGCGAGGAAAAAGTTAAATCAGGCAGAGATAAAATTCTGTATGCTGTAATGGGAATGTTAATAACACTTGCCGCGTGGGCTTTAATAAACCTTGTTATTAAGCAACTTAGTTAATTAAATAAATAGAAAAATAGAACATTTTATTTGTTTAATTTTGTAATTGTCTGGGAGATAAATTTCCTAAAAGTTTGCTGTTCAAGCAGCAAACTTTTAGTTATTGGCAAGTTTTTTATTTTTTAGTATCATTAATTAAATACATTTTAAACTCCAAGATATTTTTCAGCATTAATTCAGCGTAGTTATCAGTTGGATTCAGCAGTTTTTACCCTGATTCTACGTTGATATTAACGCTGATAAGGTGAATGTTATTTAATTTCCTAATCCAGAGTAATTTAATTAAAGAAATTGTTTGGCGGCTGTTCGGTTTGGTGGCTTTAGTTTGTTTTGCCTTCTCTGCTGTTTTATTTGTAATTTGGCGTCGCGATTCTAAAAAAGTTCAATCAGCCCACAAAATGTTTGTTTTGGGAACCATAATTTTAGTAGCAGGAATTTTTGTCTATTTAATAATTGTTTTAATCCAGTGGTTATTTAACTTGCCGCTTGGTTTTGCTTTTTTTGTCCCTGTGGCGGAACTGGAATACGCGTAGCGCTTAGGACGCTATCCCGCAAGGGTTGCAGGTTCAAATCCTGCCAGGGACACTTTTAGGAATCAGAAATTAAAAATAAGCCAATTTTGTGGCTTATTTTTTTTGCAAACCAATTTTTTCTAACAAAACCAACCCTAACTTTCTTTTATCGTTACTCCATTATTGTTTGCCTTTTCGCGGTTTTTGGGAAATTTGATGGTAAGCAGTCCTTTGTTAAATTCCGCCTTAATTTGATTAACGTCAACATTGTCGGGTAAAACAATTTTTCGGGAAAAAGGACCCCAATAGCATTCCTGATAGAAATAGTTTTTGTCTTTTTCATTGGCCGGATTCTGCCGACATCCTTTAATTATCAGCATATCTTTTTCCACTATAATTTCTAGATCTTTGGCTGTTATTCCAGCCACGGTTGACAGCACCACAAGATCAGCCGGTGTTTCATAAACATCAACTGTCAGTTGACCGTCGGCTTTAAACAATTTGTTTTCTTCAACCGGCGGCGGATCACCATTTTCGAGACATGGTTTATTCAGACACCCTTTTGTTTTTTTAGGAGAAATCATATAATTTTGTTTTTTTTAATTATACCTAAAACCTAAACCTGGCATACGCTTTTCATTTTTTTCAATTTCCAAAAAGCAAAAACAAGGAATAATGTTAAACCAAAAAGAATTATAACGGGAATGACAAATTTTAGCGGCTCTTCAATTTCTATTATAGAAAAATTATACAACCCATGCAAGAGGGTGACGGTTAATAAACCGCTGGCAATCAATCTTGCTCTTTTTTCTTTTTTGTAAATTGATAAAGCAAGAAAGAATCCAACCAACGCCGAGCATAAAGAATGAAGAAGGGTAGCGCCAAGAAAACGGAAAAAACTTATTGCCGCTGTTCGGATAAATAATTCAGAAAAGGTTAATGCCTTTTCTACGGGCGGCAAAAGATAAAGGATATTTTCCAAAGCCGCGAAGCCTAAGGCGACCACTATCATGTAAATTACCGCATCAACTGGTTCATCAAAAGCAGGGTTTTTTAAAATTTTTATTTTTACCAATAAATATTTAAAAAATTCTTCTACCAGGCCGATAATTAAAAACCAGTAAATAATAGAAACAATGAGAGGGGGGAGAGTCATTTTATTTAGTAAGAAATTGCCGCTAAACTCTATTACAAAAACGGGGAAGATTATTAGCGCTCCCCAAAAAAACATTTTTAAAATCATTTTTGTCGGTTCGGGCAGTTTGTCTAATTTTAAAAAACCTAAAAGCCAAGCCGCGCTTCCTGTAATACCCAAAAAAATAGAAATAAAAACACGCGACATCAGAATTGCTAATCTTGCCAGAAGAGAAATTAAAAAATTTATCATGTTTAATTAATAAGAGTTTTTTTAGAATTAACCACTTACCTCTATTATTTATCGCCAACACTCCTAAGTATCTACTTCGGCCACTCTTCAATCATTAAACATCTTTTTTTGTTTTTTAGGGGTAGTCTCTGATAAATTTCTTCAGTAATAAACGGCATAAAGGGATGCAAAAGTTTAAGACAACCCAAAAGAATTTCCAAAAGCAATGTTGGGTTTGGTTCTTTTTTATTCTCTTCTATAATTTTATCACAGAAGGTGTGCCAGAAATAGTGGTAAATTTTTTCTGCCGCAGCGTAAAACTTAAAATTATCCATATCTTTTGTCACTTCTTTGACATTTTTTTTGAAATCGTTTAGTATTTTTTTATCCTTAAAATTTATAATTTGTTTGGAATTTGGGATTTGGAATTTGGAATTTCCGGTTTGTAATATTACAAACCGGGCTGCATTCCAGATTTTTGTGGCAAAATTTCTGTATCCTTTAATTTTTTCTTCAAAAATTATAATATCGTTTCCCGGCGTATTGCCCGCCACCAGCGCCATTCTTAAAGCATCGGTGCCAAAAACATCAATTATTCCCAAAGGGTCAATTACATTTCCTTTTGATTTTGACATTTTTTGGCGGTCTTTGTCGCGCACCAAACCATGAAGATAGACCTTTTTGAAGGGAACCTTGCCGGTGACATATAGTCCCAGCATAATCATTCTGGCCACCCAGAAAAACAAAATATCCCAGCCGGTTTCCATTACGTCTGTGGGATAAAAATTTTCAAAGTCGTTTGTTGTCTCCCGTAATTTAGATTTTAGATTTTGGATTTTGGATTTGCGACCCGACGAAAGGAGGGTCGCAAATGGCCACTGCCCGGAAGAAAACCAAGTATCAAAAACCTGGCCGGATTCGTCGCCGGGTATGGGAATTCCCCAGACAATTTGGCGCGAAATATTCCAGTCGCGCAAGTTTTTCATCCAGTGGAGAAATATCTTTTCAAACCTTTTTGGAATAAAAACAATTTTTCCTTCTTTCACCGCCTTTACCGCCGCGTCTCTCAAAGACAAGCCGCCGGAAGCCGGTTTTTCCGTCATTTTTAAAAACCACTGGTTGTCCAAAATCATTGGTTCTATTGTTCTGCCGCATTTATAACAAGAGGCGATGGTGTGCTGGTAGTTTTGGTCAATTTTTTCTATTAAACCCTGTTTTTGCAGGTCTTCAACAACTTTTTTGCGGCCCTCTTCAATGTTTAAACCAGCGTAAACGCCGGTGAGTTCATTTAACCTTCCCCGGCTGTCAATCACCTGAATGATTTCCAGTTTGTGTTTCTGGCCAATTTCAAAATCAGCGGGGTCATGCGCCGGCGTTACTTTGACAGCGCCAGTGCCAAATTTTATATCCACCAATTCATCGCTGATAACCGGAACAATTCTTTTTGTTAAGGGCAGGGGAACGGTTTTGCCAATTAAATTTTTATATCTTTTGTCTTTGGGATTTACTGCCACAGCCACATCTCCAAACATTGTTTCCGGTCTGACGGTGGCAACGGTAATAGGTCCATATTTTATAAAATAGAGCGGGTCGTTTTTTTCTTGGTGTTTTAATTCCACATCCGAGAGCGAGGTTTGATGCTTTGGGCACCAGTTGACAATTCTTTTTCCTTTGTAAACCAGGCCGTCTTGTTTTAATTTTTCAAAAGTTTGGTAAACAATTTTTATAATTTCCGGGTCTAAAGTAAATTTTTCTCTTGACCAGTCGCAGGAAGCCCCGAGTTTTTTTAATTGGCGCTCCATTGTTTTCTTGTTTTGCAAAGTAAATTCCAGAATTTCTTTGTAAAGTTGGTCTTTGGGAATTTCAAATCTGTTTCTGCCTTCTTTTTCCAGTTTTTTGTCATAAACAACTTGGGTTTCAAAACCAGCGTGGTCGGCGCCCGGTAACCACAAGGTTTTTTTGCCTTTCATTCGGTTATATCTAATCATTATGTCCTGCAGAGTAACGAAAACCGCGTGGCCTATATGCAAAGAACCATTGGCATTGGGGGGAGGCATTATTATACAAAAATTTTCAATTTTTCCGTCCCGCGCCGATCCGTCTCGGCTAGATAATTTACAATTTTTAATTTTACGCCTGCCAAAGGGCAGGTTGTCGGGATTAAAAAAACCGCTTTTTTCCCAAAGCTGATAAATTTTATCTTCAACTTCTTTGGCGTTGTAGGTTTTAGGAAGATCCATAATAAAAATTTAAAATTCAAAAATCAAAATGCAAACCGACAATTAAAAATTTAAAATTTATTTTATTGTTAATATTAACAAATCTAAAAATCTCTTGCAACTATTGCCCCTCACCCCTGTTTCCTAAATAATTGGCAAGGATTATAGGGTTGGGAAAACTCTCGGATTAGAAGACGGCGGTTAAGTTTCGGCTCAACCGTCCCTCTATCATTTTTGGCAAAAGAAAGATAGAAGAGGGACCTCTATCTTTTAAGATTTTATGAGATTCGTAAATTAGCGTTGGCTTGTAATTTCCCGTAAGGGATTTTTTTGTTTCTGCGGAAATATCCAGTGATTGCAACCATTAAAGCATTATCAGTGCTTAAATGAGTGTTGGGTATTAGAAGTTGGGTGTTGGAAATTTCTTTTTTTATTCTTTCTGCAAATTGTTTGCGGAGTTCTTTGTTGGCGACTACGCCACCCCCTAAAATTATTGTTTTTGCCTCAAAATCCTTCACCGCTTTAATTGTTTTTTTAATCAAAACATCAATAATCGCTTGCTGAATTTCTTTTGCCATTTCTTGTTTATATTTTTGGTTTTTGGTTTTTGGTTTTTGGTTTGCATAAAGCACCGCGGTTTTTAACCCCGAAAAACTAAAATCATAATCTTTGGTATAAATCATCGGCCTCGGAAGTTTTGGAATTTGGAATTTGGGATTTGGGATTTTTAATTTAGCCGCAGCAGCGGCGATGGCCGGTCCTCCCGGGTAGCCGAGGCCAAGCATTTTCGCACATTTATCAAAACACTCTCCAGCCGCATCATCTCTGGTTTCGCCAAGAATTTTATATTTGCCAATGCTGTGCATTAAAATCAGTTGTGTGTGGCCTCCGCTGACCACTAAACAAACAGCCGGAAAAAAATTTTTGAAAATTGGAAATTGTTTGGCCGAAACGGATCCGGCCTTGGCGGAAAAATTGAAAATTTCGTTAATTTTCGGTAGAAAATTAATAAGTATGTGCGCTTCTATATGATTTACTGTTACAATTGGAATATCCCAAAAATACGAAAGAGATTTTGCGAAATTTACTCCAACCCACAAGCATGGCTCTAACCCGGGACCATTTGTGACAGCAATGAGGTCTATATCTGGTTTCTTGTATTTTTTTAAAAAAGAAATTAATTTTTTCTGTAAATATTTTTCCCTTTCTAAAAAATTTTTTAGATTTTGAACCTTGAGTTTTAAATTTGATTTGCCATTAAGATTTTGAGCTTCGGCTTTTTTAAGCATTTTTGCTTTTTTTAACGCTTCTGCCAAAACCGGCACTAAGTTTCTTTGATGTTCTCTTTTTGCCAAGGTCGGATATACTCCGCCATATTTTTTATGAATTTTTATCTGTGATGAAACTATATTTGAAAGCAGCACCAATTTTTGGCCTTTGGTTTTTGGTCTTTGGTCATTGGATTTTGGATTTGGGATTTTTAATATGGCTATTCCCGTATCATCACAAGATGTTTCGATGCCAAGAATTGTTAACGATTCTTGTTTCATAATATTTTTTATGTTACACGAAAGTTGATTTTTTTCAATTTTTAGAATAATATTTAAAAATAATATTGATTTTGTTTTTAATTTTATTTTTGGCCCCTTCGTCTATCGGCTAGGACATCACGCTTTCAATGTGAAAAGAGGGGTTCGATTCCCCTAGGGGCCGTTACCTCAACAGTTTTAATGAAAAAATTATATTTAGACATTTCAAAGGCGAAGGATATTCCTGTTTTAAAAGAAAGGCGATGGTATCGCCTTTTTGAAATACTGCCCGGCGCTATTAGTTTGGGAACTCTTATTGGTTCTTTTATTCTTTCTTGGCTAAAGCCGGCCTGGATAGCAATTTTTATGATTTTCTTTTGTTTCTTTTATTTTTTTAAAATATTTTTCCTTTCCATTCATCAGATTTCCGGCTATTTTCAAATTAAAAAATCTCTAAAAACTGATTGGTTTTCAAAACTTCAAAAATTGTCTCGCTGGAAAGAAATTTATCATTTAATAATTTTGCCAACCTATAAAGAGGGTTCCGAGGTAGTTGAAGATAGTTTGAATGCTCTTTTAAGCGCCCAATATCCTAAAGAAAAAATGATTGTTGTTTTGGCTATAGAAGAGAGAGCGGGCGAATCGGCAAGAAAAATTGCCGATTTGATAAAGAAAAAATATGGAAATAGATTTTTTAAGTTTTTAATCAGTATTCATCCAAAAGATATTTTCGGCGAAATAGCTGGCAAGGGTTCTAATTCCAATTGGGCCTGCAAAGAGGCAAAAGAAAAGATAATCGACCCCTTAAAAATTCCTTATGAAAATATTATTGTTTCTAATTTTGATATTGATACAAAAGTATATCCTCAATTTTTTTCTTGTTTAACCTGGCATTATTTAACAGTGAAAAAACCATTAAGAGCGAGTTATCAGCCAATGCCGGTTTATAATAACAATGTGTGGGAAGCCCCTGCTTTTTCAAGGGTCGTAGCCACTTCTAATACTTTTTGGCAAATGGTTCAGCAGGAAAGAGCAGAAAAAATGACAACATACTCTACCCACGCTATGCCATTTAAAACATGGCTGGAGGTTGGCTATCCCCACAATGTGGTTTCTGATGATTCCAGGATTTTTTGGAAGGCCTATCTTTATTATGATGGCGATTATCGGGTGATACCTCTTTATTACCCGGTTTCAATGGATGCGGTAATGGCTAAAAATCTTTTAATCACTATTATTAATCAATATAAACAACAAAGGCGTTGGGCTTGGGGTTGCAACGAAATTCCTTATTTAATTTACGGTTTTTTAAAAAATAAAAAAATTTGTTTTAGGGATAAATTTGCCCACTTGTATACCCTTGTTGATGGTTATTGGTCATGGGCGACCACTGCTCTTTTAATTCTTGTTTTGGGTTGGTTGCCATTAGTTTTGGGCGGAGAAAATTTTAATATGACAATCCTTTCCTACCATCTTCCTCGCTTAACCAGTAAAATTATGACAATTGCTTTATTTGGATTACTTGTTTCAGCGGTTTTAAACACTTTTTTATTACCTAAACGGCCGCCAAATGTAAAGTGGACAAAAGGGTTTACTATTTTTTTACAATGGTTGCTTTTGCCAATTACTTTGGTGGTTTTTGGTTCTTTTCCTGCCCTGGATGCTCAAATCCGTCTGATGCTGGGTAAATACATGGGCTTTTGGGTAACCGAGAAGGTGAGAAAATAAGCGCGATATTAATTGAGCGCTAACGATGCCAATAAAAACAGGGTTCAACCCCCTGTTTTTATTGTTTGCGTTAGAGTGTAGGATTTTTCTATTGCTTTTTAATATGTTATTATCTCACCCATTTTTTATGGGCTAATAATTTTAAAGGAGTGAATTTAAGGAGGACTAAAAATTGAAAATTATTCAAGGTGTATTCTTTTTCTGAATTTCTCTAATTTTTTTAGAAGGTTGGGATAATTTTTTAATTCCGAGTTTTCTTGCAGAATATCTTTTGCCGCTTGCCGAGTTTTTTCTACCAATGGTAAATTTTTTAAGGAATCCATTATTAAATCCGGAATTCCCCATTGGCGAACGCCAGTTAAATCACCCGGACCCCTGATTTCTAAATCTTTTTCTGCTAACTTAAAACCGCTGTCAAAATCAACCAAAGCCTTTAATCTTCGGCGGTTTAGTTGGTCCGGTGAAGTGGTTAACAAAAAACAATAAGATTGGTGTTCGGCTCTGCCAACGCGACCACGGAGTTGGTGCAATTGAGCCAAACCAAATCGTTCCGCGCCCTCAATCATCATTACGGTAGCGTTGGGCACGTCAATTCCAACCTCCACAACAGAAGTAGAAACCAGAATATCTATTTTTCTATTTTTAAAATCTTTCATTATTTTTTCTTTTTCTTTGGGCGTCATTTTTCCATGAAGCATAGCAAGTTTTAAATCCGGAAAAACTTCTTTTGACAATTTTTTATATTCTGCCTCTACTGCTTTTACTTCGTCCCAACGAGAAAACTTTTCTTTTTTAGGAATTTGAGCATCAGCATTTGATTGAAAATTGGAAACGGGAAATTGGGAATTATCATTTGTCCCGATTTTTGGACAAATAATAAATGCTTGTCGCCCTTTTTTAATTTCTTCTCTTATAAACTGATAAGTTTTTTTTCTTTCTTCTGGTCCGATTATTTTAGTAATTATTTTCTTTCTGCCCTTAGGCATTTGACTAATGAGGGAAATATCTAAATCCCCATAAAGAGTTAAGGCCAAAGTGCGAGGAATGGGTGTGGCTGTCATTGAAAGCAGATGAGGAATAATTTTTTCTTGTAAGCCGGTTTGTTGACAGAGTCGCGCTCTTTGTTCTACCCCGAAGCGATGTTGTTCGTCTACTACCACCAAGGCAAGTTTACCAAATTTCACCTTATCTTGGATTAGCGCGTGCGTTCCTATTAAGATATTTAATTTCGTTTCAAGTTTTTTTGTGTAAGAGTTGATTTCTCCTCGAATCATTTCCAAAAGTTTATTTCGGGAAATTTCAATAATTTCATTTTTTAGTTTTCGAGAAAAAAATTTGTCTTCTTTGCCGGTTAACAATCCAATACCCACATTGAATTCCTTGAGGGCGTTATAGATAGTTTGAAAATGTTGTTTTGCTAAAATTTCTGTGGGCGCCATAAAAGCGACCTGATAACCGGCTTTTACCACATTTAAAGCGGCAAGCGCTGCTACTACGGTTTTACCGGAACCAACATCGCCCTGCAATAAACGATTCATTGGTATTGGTTTTTCTAAATCTTTTAAGATTTGCCAAGCGGCTTTTCTTTGGTCATCAGTAAGTTTAAAGGGCAGCGATTTGACAAACTCTTGAATGATTTCTAATTTTAGAGGTATGGGAACCGCTTTTTCTTTTGATAGTTTTAATCTTTCTCTTAAAATAAAAAGTTCAATATAAAAAAGTTCCTCAAAAGAAAATCTTTCTTTGGCTTTTTGCGCCAGTTTTAAAGAGTCAGGAAAATGAATTTGCCAAAGCGCTTTTTCAATAGCCAGAAGGTTGTTATCTTTTATTATCTTTTGCGGCAGAGTTTCCGGGATTTTGTTTTTTAATTCAATTAAAAGTCGTTTTACAATTGTTCTTAACCATTTGGAAGAAAGTCCTTCGGTTTCAGGATAAACAGGCACTAGTCGGCCCGTATGAATTGGTTGAGAATTTCCAATTCTTGATTCCTCGTTTTCAATTTTTTCATAAGCCGGATTAGACAAATAAACTCCTCCTTTAGGGGTAAAAGCGGTTTTCCCCGCCAATAAAACCTCATCGTTTTTCTTGAGAATTTTTGTTAAGTAGGGTTGGTTAAACCAAGTTGCTTGGATAGCGCCATTTTTATCTTGAATTAGGGCGGTAGTCACAAATATTTTTCTTCTCCAAGTTTTTTCTGTTTTAATTTCAATTATTTTCCCTCGGATAGTACAAATTTGATTTAATTTTACTTCTGAAATCGGCACTAAATTAGAAAAATCCTCATAGCGATGAGGAAAGTGGTAAAGAACATCCTCTACTATTTTTATACCCAGTTTCTTTAAGCGTTTTTTTAGGGTGGGACCAACACCAAACAATTCTTCAATTGGAGTTGAAATATTTAGCATAATTTAATTAATACCTTATTTTATCAAAAAATACCCTTAATGAGTAATTGGGTATTTTTGAAACTTTCAACTTAAGACAATTTTTTTATTTCCCTTCGGTAAAAATCTATTCTATATCTATATTCTTTCGGCCTAGTTTTTCTTATCCCCGCCCCAATAGTATCCGCATAATCTAATAAAATTGATTCAGGATAAATTTGTTTTAAAATCTTGTTTTTGATGACTACAAAATCTTTTTGGAAATTCGGATTTTCTGGCGCCAACAGAAAATGCAAATACATATGGCCTCCAATTATATCTAGAATAAATTGTTTTTCTTTTCTTGATAAATCAAAATGTTCTAATATTTTTTCCGTTTTCTCTGTTCCCCTTTCGGCGTGATGAGGGCAACTGGTAAAACCATTTTCATCTTTCGCAATAGTTTCCTTTTTGGCAATATCATGAAATATTGCCGCTACTTTCAAAAGAATTTTTCTGGTATTTTTATCGATTTTTTGGTTCAGCAATTTTTTTATATTCCCTTTTGCGCCTAAAAACAGCTTTTCTAACGCGGATATAACAGACAAAGTATGATCAAAAACCGATTCGTTATCATGCCAGCCATCGTTAGAATTTTCAACAACATCTTTTAATTCATAAAGTTCCGGCACTAACGTTTTAAGTTTTCCCGAAATAATATTCGTTTTATTTAAACAAGAAATGTTTTTTTTCATATGCCCCCAAAAAGAGTCGAACCTCTATTTCAAGCTCCACAGGCTCGTGTTCTATCTTCGCCCCTCACCTTTGTGTCCCTACGAGGAGTTGAACCTCGATTTCAGCCTCCGCAGGGCTGCGCTCTGTCCATTGAGCTATAGGGACAAACTCTTTGCTTGTTTTTTTTAATCTCGTTTATAATTATAAGTGAAGAAAGGCAAAATGTCCAACTTTTTTAAATGCGAAAGGTTTCTAAAAAATTATGAATTCAGCTGGTAAAATTTCAATAAGTCTTGTTTTAATTGTTAGCCTCACCCGCCTAAATTTTGCTTTGCAAAATTTTTGGCGGGCAAAGTTTTTGGAATCTGGTTTTATGCTGGTTGGCCGAGGATTTGGCAAAAGCCGGCGATTCCGCCGAAAATTCCGGAAGCAAGGGCTGCTATTACTTATTTTGGTTCTGCTTCGACGCCGGCAGATAACGGAACAAATACTGCCAGCCCAACAGCAGTTACCCCACCAGCAAATATGCAAAAAGGAGATTTGGTTATTTTAATCGCTGCCGCTAGAGCAACTTCGGGAACAATTTCTATGTACGACTACCGGTATGAGACAATAAGTTGTCTTGCTTTCTCTCTTTTCTCACTTTTCTCTTTACTCGTTACAAGGCGGAGGAGGTGGGACTCGAACCCACGAACCCCCGAAGGGGTTCCGGTTTTCAAGACCGGTGCAATAGCCACTATGCGACTCCTCCATTTAATTTATTTTTATCACAAAAAATATCTTTTGACAAATTGACTTTAAGTATTTTTGTTGATATAGTTAAAGAAACAGGGAGAGGTCGCATAATGGTTAGTGCAAGAGTTTGCTAAACTCTGGCCCTGTTGAGGGGCCTTGTGGGTTCGAGTCCCACCCTCTCCGCCGGTTGGAAAAAGAGGTTGCTGATTGGCGGTGTGTATTTGAAAAAAATCTTTACCCCGTTAAATTTACGAAGTAAATTTGTTCGGGGCGAACTGATTTTATTAATGGGCTCGGTGGGCGTAATTCCCCCCGAACCCCCCTTCCGCCCGCCTCGCCAAAAAGCGGAAGCGGAAAGGCAAACTGACAAAGAACCGGAAAAATATCGTCTCGAACCATATTTAGTAAAAAAAATTTTAATTCTATGAAGAAAATAGTTTTAATAATACTCGGAGTAATCTTCGTAATAGTTATACTAAGCTTTCTTTTCTTTGTTGGTTTTTCAAAAGTGTCAACTAATAAGGATCTCTATGAGACAGGGGAAGAAGTTGTTGTTTCTTTTTCTGATTTTAGATTGCTTCGTTGTACCACAGGTCCTAATATAAATTTTTATTACAAAACCTCCGAAGGCTGGGATAAAATTACACATACACATCCCATCACTTTTGGTCGCTCATACTGCGTTGACGGCAAACTAGCTTTTGGCGCTTATCCAGCTGACGTTGTTTCATGTTGTATTTTATGCAGGCCATTTCTTTCAGGAGAATATGTTTGGCCTTCCCAGATATATGAAAGGAAAGATGAAAAAGAAATTTGTGGAGATATCCCAGAACCTATTCTTTCTTACCGATTGAAACTCGCTTCTCCTGGAAAGTATAAAATTGAATTCGGTCGCGCACAAACAATTTTTGAAATTAAAGGAACGACGCCAGAAAAAGTTTCAGAAGACGAAACCGCCAATTGGGAGATTTATTCTAATGCAGAAGTTAATTTTAGTTTTAAATATCCTCCTGGCTGGGAAATTAAGCAAGAATATCAATACAAAAGTGCAGCTTGCCAAGCGGATCCAAATTGTAAAGGAGTTCGCTACATTTTTCTTAACAGAATAGATGATACTAGACCTGCAAATATGGGTGAAAAAGATAAATTTGGAATAGCAATAAATATGCCTCAGTGCACCGGAGTGAAATGGAGTGATTTGCCTGGGAATAACTGGATTTGTGTTTTTGATGAAAATCCAGAAACGTTAGAAATCTTCAACCAAATACTTTCTACTTTTAGGTTTCTAGAATAAACTTCGCCAAAGAAAAACTTGAAATCGTCCTTTCCGCTTCCGCTTTTTGGCGAGGCGGGCGGAAGGGGGGTTCGGGGGGAATTCCGCCCGCCGAGCCCGTTAATAAAATCGGTTCGGATTTTTTCAAATACACACCGCCAATCAGCAACCTCTTTTTCCAACTGGCGGTGAAATTATATTCTTTGCGCGAATCTTTTTCGAAAACCCACCGACTTGCCGACACTCGCCGGAAGCTCGGACGGTTTGGCATCTTCTCCGCCACCCTTCTTGCCTATGTTGCCGGTTGGAGGGTCCTGTGGTTTTCTCAAAGTGATTTTGCCGGCTGAGACCGAGAGTATAAGCGAAACTCACTCCTTTGGGTTTTCCAATATGTTGTGGACTTATAAATGTATTGACTAAAACAAACAATTGGCTTAATATCTTTTAGGGAGGACATTGTCAACAACGGGGATAAGGAGCTCAACATGGTCAAGAAGGGCTGGCTCTATCGCAATGCGGCAAATCTGGTAACTTTATCACGGTATTTTTTGTGCGGGATGCTTTTGTGGCTGATTGTTTGGCATAGGGAAAAATGGCCTCTTTTGATTTTGATTATAGCCGCAATTACAGCGGCAAGCGATGCTATTGATGGCTGGCTTGCCCGTAAATTGAAAACTATCACTAATTTTGGTAAAGCAGCTGATCGTCTGGCTGATAAATTGTTTTTGGGGGTGATGTTTTTCTTTCAAATCATAGATTCGCGCCTTGCTCCCCTGAAAAACATTACTTATTGTTTGGCTAGCGTTGAAGTTCTTTTGCTGATTATGTGGATTAAAGAGAAGGTGAGAAAAGAAGATATGGCAGCGAGATGGTGGGGCAAGAGCAAAATGATATTGGAATCTATCGGAATTTTATTTTGCCCCGGCCTTATTGTGGCTAAAAATGAAGGGATAAACGTGATTTATGCCACTCAACTGGTGTATGGGGTATTTGTAATTTCTTTCCTTTTGGCGTTGGCTAGCCTATTAGAGCACATTACCAGACCATATCGTCGGGTTCCTTGTTCACAGTAAGCAGTTGCCCGGACGGCGTAGCTCTCCGGGCTTTTTTAGTCTCCGCGCGCCACAACTATTCCCCACACTTCTTTAGCACCATATTTTTTTAAAATCTTAGCGCATTCTTCCAACGTCGTGCCGGTAGTATAAACATCATCTATTAGAAATATTTTTTTCTTTTTTATTTGGTCGGAGTTTTGGCAGGAAAAAGCATTTTTTAAATTTTCTTCACGATCTTTCTTTGCTAATTCCATTTGCGCTGCGGTTGTTTTTGTTTTTATTAAAATATTATTTAATAGCGGAACGCCGCCCCACCGGGAGATTTCTTTTGCCAGTTCTTCTGATTGGTTATAGCCGCGGATTCTTATTTTCTTTTTATCTAAGGGCACAGGAATTAAAACGCTTTCCCGAAAAAATAATTTTGGATCTTGTTCTAACAATTGGAGGTGGTCAATTATTAGAGAAGCAAGAGTAGAAGATAAATCTTTGGCGTAATAAGGGGGATATTTAAAAAGATGGATTATTTTTTTGGTTAAAGATTTTTCGTTGTAGGGTAGGGCAGAATAAATACCATTAAGTTTTTTGTTGGAGCATTTTGGGCATTTGCCGCTTTTGTTGTTTAAAGGAAGGCGAATTGCATTTTTACTACAAAGACAATAGCGATGCTCCGAAATTTCTAATATAGCCCGGCAGTCGTCGCACAAATAAGTTCCTTCAATTCCGCAACCCAAACAAAAGCGAGGAAAAAGAAGGTCCAAAAAGAATTGCTTTATTTTTTCTATATTAATTTTATTAACACTCGCCATATTATTAATTTTAAGATATAATGGATATAAAAGAAATAATTTTCAATTTAATAATTTTTAATTTTTAAACCAGTTGTTTTGCTTTTTTGTAATTAGAATCAGTCGGGATTATTAATTAAAATTTATTCACCAAAAACATTAGAAATTTATTGAAAATTGGTTATTGAAAATTGTAAATATAAGCGAAACCTTTATGTTCAATCCTTTTAAAATATTTTTTCCAAAAAGGATGTTGGGAGTAGATATCGGCACTTCTTCAATTAAGATTGTTGAACTTTCCAAATGGGGCGGCGGGAGAACATTGGAGAATTACGGCGAAATTCGTTCCACCGCTTTATTTAAGAGCGCTTTTAGGAATTCCGAAAAGGGAAGTTATGTGCTTTCCGAGAATATTGTGGCTAGAGCAATCAAAGCGATTTTAGAAGAAGCGAAGATAAAAACAAGATCCGCTGTTTTTTCTATTCCCGATTTTTCTACTTTTTTTGTTTCATTTGATCTTCCACCTTTGTCGGAAAAAGAGTTACCCGATGCGATTCGTTTTAATGCGCCCCAGTATATTCCCCTTCCTATTTCGGAAACAACGCTTGATTGGAAAATAATATCTGGTGTTCCCGGTAATCCCCAATCTAATTTAAGGGTTCTGGTAATGGCGATTGCTAATCAGGTTGTTCAGGAATACCAAAGGGTTGCGCAAATGGCGGGTTTGGAGCTTTATGCTTTAGAGGCAGAGGCGCTTGCTGCTGCTCGGGCTTTGATAAAAGAAAATAAAAAGGCGGTTATTTTGATTGATATTGGCGCCCAAAGCACAACAGTAAATATTGTTGATAGAGGTATCTTAAAAAAGAGTTATAGTTTTGATTTTGCGACGGGAAATCAGTTGACGAATGCCATAGCTTCGGTTTTGGATAAAGGATATCTTGAGGCAGAAGAAATAAAGCATAAAGAAGGATTGTTTTTTAAAAAATCTGGCGTCAGCGAAACAATCTATCTTTTAATTGACCCTCTTTTAACTGAAATTAAAAAAATTTCGGCTGAATTTTTCCAAAGCGAAGGTCGAGAATTAGAAGAATTTTATTTGACAGGCGGCACAGCCAATCTTTTGGGTTTAAAAGAATATTTTGCCGAATCGCTTAAGAAAAATGTCTTTGTGCCTAATTGTTTTTCCGATCTTCTTTATCCTCCAATTCTTACCGAAACCCTAAACGAAATGAGCCCTCGTTTTTCCGTGGCGGTGGGCGTTGCATTGGGTGGGTTGGAGTAATTCACAGGTATATATTTTGTTTAGTGGTTAGATTATTGTATAATAGAATAAAAATAAATTCGAAGCATAAAATCCAAAACCATAAATTCTAAATGTTTTGGGTTTTAAAAATTAGAATTTATAATTTGTTTCGCGTTTTGAGATTAGAGTTTCGAGTTTCTTTTAAGAAATAAAAGCATTATGGATTTTGGCATAATTTATCAACTTAAAATAAAAAAATTCTGGTGGCTGGATGTTATTTTATATTTTGTTAGCGCTCTTTTATTAGCGACCCTGTTTTGTTTTCTGGTTTTTTCTTTTAAGATTTCTCTTGAGAAAAAAAGAATCGCTCAATTAGATGAGAAAATAGCAAGCATTGGAACCACGGAACAAAAAGAAAGGGAGAAAAAAGTCTTTGAATATAAAATGAAAATAGAAAAATTCAGCGACCTTTTGGCGAAACATAAAATGCCGACAAGAATTTTTAAGATATTTGAAGAGATAACCCTGCCAAATGTTTGGTTTAATTCTTTTTCTTTAAACGCTTTTTCACCGGAATTAAGAGTTGCCGGTCAGACGGATGATATGTTGAGTTTAAGTCGACAATTGGCTATTTTTGAAGAACAGGAGTTTGTCAAAAATATCACCAATCTTAATTTTGGGTTAACCGAAGACAATAAAACGGAATTTAATTTTGTTTTGACATTTGATCCGAATATTCTTTTTTTCTCCGCCGAAAATTTAAAAAATGAAGAATCGAATACAATGGAACCCTCCACCCCTTAATTTTTAATTAATAAATTTTATTTTTAATTAATTTTTAATTGAAAATGGAATTAGACAAACCAATTACCATCGCCGTAATCCTTTTTCTGGTTTTGGTTATGATTTTTTATTTGGTTTTACCAAAATACCAGGCCTTTCAAAATATTCTTATAGAGGCAGGGAAAAAAGAAGCAGAATTTAACAGCAAGAATGCTTATTTTGTGGAAATTACAAGAGTTTACAAAGAATTGATGCTGTATCAAGACAATTTAAAGAAAATAGAAACCGCTCTCCCCGATAAGTTTTCTTTGGCCTCTTTGGTTAATTTCTTGTATCAAAAAAGCGCGGAAAACGGAATAATTTTAAAAAGGGTAACAACTGGCAGGGGAGCAATAAACGTCAAGGGAGACAATTTAAAAGAGATTTATTTAACGGTAGAAGCATTTGGAAGTTATCCGGCATTTAAAAATTTTATTTCCGCGATTGAAAAATCTTCACGATTAATTGAGGGCGAGAATATTTCATTTTCACTCGCGACCCCCACCATTAAAAATCCTGAACCATCACAAACCTTCCCCCTTACTTTACAAATAAAAGTTTATTCATACTGATAAACGCAAAACGCAAAGCTCAAAAATACAACTCAAAACTCAAAACAAGAATTACACTTAATTTGGTTTTTGGCTTTTGAGATTGATTGAGCGAAGCGAAAGAATATGGCTATAGTATTTATTTCACCCCGAGAAAAACAAAAGGTTTTTATTATGGGAATAGCGGTTTTTTTTGGAGTTGTTTTGATATTGATTAGTTTGGGGGTGTTTCTTTCAAAACCAAAATCAGTAGAAAAAGATAAAGTTGTTTTTGTTGCCCCTAAAATAAATATTAACTTCGATGTTTTAAAATCGCCATTGCTTCAAGCATTGGAATTTATGCCGGAGATAGAAAAAGAGTTTAATTATCGGGCTTTTACTTTGGAGGGAAAAGAACAATCAGGAAAAATTCGGGCCGTTTCCCAGAATAAAGCGATAGAATTATTAACAGCCATGAATTTAACAAAAATTGAATTAACCGAAGTGGCGCCCGGTCGAGAAAATCCCTTTTCGCCTTATTATAAAATCGAAACTTCACCCCCTAAAAAAACCGGCGCTAAAACCAAGAAATAATATTTATTTTTTTTGAATTTTTTAAATATTTTTAAAAAATAAAGATGAATTTAATTCCGAAACTAATTGAAAAAGGATTGTTAGATAAAAAAGAAGAGGCGGACTTGGAGTATAACATAAAAAAAACGGGAAAAACGGAAGAGGAGGCGATTTTAGAAAAAAAACTTATTCCCGAAGATGTTTTATTTAATTTTAAAGGCGAACTTTTGAAAATTCCTCTTAAAAAGATAGAACCCGAAGAGGTTTCTTTAGAAACGCTTGAATTAATACCCGAAGAACCGACGGCAACTTATAAAATGGTTCCCTTGGCAAGAAAAGAAAATATTGTAGAAATAGGAATGGTTTATCCGGAAAACATACCGGCTCAAGACGCTTTAAGATTTTTAAGTCGCCAAGGAAATTTTCAATATAAAGTTTTTTTGATAACGCTTTCTGATTTTGAAAAACTTTTAAAAAAACATCGCACTTTAAAAAGCGAAGCCCAAAAAGCCCTAAGAGAACTGGAAAAAACAAAAAAAAGTACGGAAGAATTTCTTGAAGAAGAATCAAGAATAGCAAAAACCGACATTAGTGAGGCGCCCATTATTAAAATGGTTTTTGTAATTTTGCGGTATGCCTTGGAGGGCAATGCCTCGGATATTCATATTGAGCCCGGTAAAGATAGATTGAAAGTTCGTTTTCGCGTAGATGGTGTTTTATATCCAAGCTTATTTTTACCCTTAAGCGTTCATTCCTCAATTATTGCCAGAATTAAGATTCTTTCCAACCTTAAAATAGACGAAACAAGAACTCCTCAAGATGGAAGATTTTCTGCAAAAGTAGATGACAAAGAAGTAGACTTTAGAGTTTCCACCTACCCGACTTTATATGGTGAGAAGGTAGCAATTAGAATTCTTGATCCGATGGAAGGATTAAAACCGTATGATAAATTAGGATTAGAAGGAAGAAATTTTGAAATAATTAAAAAAGCGATAGCTAAACCGCATGGTATGGTCTTGGCGACAGGTCCTACCGGTTCGGGTAAAACAACAACTCTTTACGCGCTTTTGCGTCTTTTAAACACCGAAAATGTTAATATTACCACCATTGAAGATCCGATAGAATATGCTATTGCGGGAATAAACCAATCCCAGGTAGAGGTTAAGATTGGTTATAATTTTGCCCAAGGATTAAAACATATTTTACGGCAAGACCCGAATATTGTGATGGTTGGCGAAATTCGCGATGAGGAAACGGCGGAGTTGGCTGTTCACACTGCTTTAACCGGCCAACTTGTTTTATCCACCCTCCACACCAATTCGGCAGTTGGGGTTATTCCTCGTTTAATTGATATGGGGGTCAAACAATTTTTAATTCCTTATACATTAAGAGCGGCTATTTCTCAAAGATTAGTGAGGGTTTTGTGTCCTTATTGTAAAAAGAGGGTCGTGCTTGAAGAAAGAATAAGAAAGCATCTTACAAGTAAATTAAAAGAGATTTCATTAGCTACCAAAAAAGAAATTAAAAAATTAAAACCCACGATTGCTAAGATATTAGAAGGAAAAGAGGCCTGGAGTGTTTTTGAGCCAAGCGGTTGCGAAAAATGCCAATTTAAGGGTTATATTGGCAGAATTGGTTTATTTGAGGTTTTGTCAATGGATAGAGAATTGGCCAAAGTAATTTTAGAAAATCCCACCGAAGAGGCAATTTTTAGGGTAGCCCAAAAACAAGGAATGTTAACGATTGAACAAGAAGGAATTCTAAAAATTTTAAGCGGAGAAACAACAATTGAAGAAGTTTTTAGGGTGATAGAAGAATAATAATGCGATGCCAATATGCAAATGGTCCCCTTAGAAACTTTTGCTTGACTAGGAGCAGTATCCTAATGATACGAATTCAAGAAGAAAAAATTCGTATCACATTGTATATTAGTATCGCCTTAGTGAAACAAAAATATGAATGATTATTCTAATTTAGTAAATAAACTTTTAACAATAGTTGTTGACGAAGAGGCTTCGGATTTGCATATTTCAGTGGGCCACCATCCCACCATTCGCCTTACGGGTCAACTTGTTCCTCTGATAAAAGAAAAAAAGATTGAGCCAAAAGATTCAGAGGGAATTGCTTATTTTTTAATGTCGGAGATGCAAAAGAAAAAGCTTTTAGAAGAGCGCGAAATTGATTTTTCTTATGATTTTCAAAATAAGGCAAGATTTAGAATTAATATCTTTTTTCAAAAAGGAAATATTAGTTTGGCTTTAAGATTAATACCGACGAAAATTAAAACGATTGAAGAGTTAAACCTTCCTCCAGTATTGCATGAATTTACGAGTCGAACACAGGGATTGGTTTTGGTCACCGGTGCTTCCAGTCAGGGCAAATCCACTACTTTAGCCGCTATAATTGATGAAATTAATCACACTAGGCCGGTTCATATAATTACAATTGAAGATCCGATAGAATATGTTTATTCTGATGCTAGAGCGATTATTGACCAACGAGAAGTTTATCAAGATACTCTTAGTTTTGCTAAGGCGCTACGATCTACTTTTCGTCAAAATCCGGATGTTATTATGGTGGGAGAAATGCGAGATTTAGAAACAATTTCTACTACCATTACCGCAGCGGAAACAGGGCATTTGGTTTTTGCTACCCTTCATACTAATTCTGCGCCCCAAACAATTCATCGTATTGTCGATGTTTTTCCGGCGGAACAACAAAACCAGATAAGATATCAATTATCCGGTTCGCTTTTAGGAATAGTGGCCCAACGACTTATTCCGAGAATTAAAGGCGGTTTTATTCCGGCGGTTGAGGTGATGATTTGCAATGCTGCTATTAGCACCTTAATTCGGGAAAATAAAATTCATGAAATTCCGGCAGTAATTGAAACATCTTCCAAAGAAGGAATGATTTCTTTAAATAGATGTTTGGCCGATCTTGTCAGAAGAAAAGAAATTTCTTTAAAAAACGCTATTGATTATTCTTTAAATCCGGCTGAAATTAAGAGTTTGTTGAAATAAGACGATGCCAATCCGAATGCCGTATTAGTCCGCCCTTGGTTGACTAAGAGGCAAGTATTCCAACGAAACGATACAAATAAAAAATTTGTATCATTTCAGGATTATAAATTAAAAGATTGGTATTGTATTAAGGAAACAATGAAGTTTATTTATCAAGCAAAAGATCAAAAGGGTAAAATAGAAACAGGGACTATTGAAGCATCTTCTAAAGAAGCGGCGGCTGCCCTTTTGCGAAAATATAATATAACGGTGGTTTCTTTGAAAGAGGCAAAGCCGTCTTTTTTTGCCTTTGGGAAAAAAAAATTTGCGAAAAAAATATCGAAAAAAGATCTCGCTATTTTTTCCCGCCAGTTAGCGGTAATGTTAGACGCCAGGGTGCCGGTTGTTCAAAGTTTGTTAACGCTGGCTGCCCAATCATCAAACACCAGTTTTAGAGAAGTTTTATCAAGATTGGTTGAACTGGTAGAAGAAGGCAATACTTTATCAGAAGCGTTTTCCGCTTTTCCTAAAATTTTTGACGTTTTTTACATAAACCTAATTCGTTCGGGAGAAGCGTCGGGAAAAATATCGGAGTCGCTTTATTATCTGGGCGACCATTTAGAAAGGGAATATGATATAACTGGAAGAATAAAAGGCGCGTTAGTTTATCCAGCGGTGGTGCTTGCAGTTTTTGTAGTAGTGATTATTATTGTGATGACTTTTGTAATGCCAAAACTGATAAGCCTTATGGCTGAAATGGGAGGCGAAGTTCCTTTAATGACAAGAATTTTAATTGGCTTTTACCAGTTTTTTTTATCTTATGGTTGGATAATCTTGCTTGCTTTTATGGGATTGATTATTTTTTTGGTTTATTATTTTCGCACCGAAGAAGGCAGAAAGGTATACGATAGAATAATTTTTAAAGTTCCTTTTATTAATTCATTCTTGGAAAAAATTTTTCTTATCCGTTTTGCCGAAAATCTTTCCACTTTGATTATGGCCGGCCTGCCGATAACGCGTGCTTTAAAAATTACTCAAGACACTATTGGAAACGAAGTTTACAAGGAAATCGTTTTTACGGCGGAAAAAAATGTTTCCGAGGGCGAGAAAATAAGCGCAGCCTTGGTAAGATATCCAGAAAGGGTTCCGGCCTTTGTGGTTCAAATGGTAAAGGTGGGCGAGGAAACGGGAAAATTAAGTTTTACTCTAAACGAAATAGTTAATTTTTATCAAAAAGAAATAAAGAGGATGGTGGATAATTTTATGACATTGATTGAGCCGATTTTGATAATTTTTTTAGGCATTATGATTTTAATATTGGCGGTTTCTGTTATTTCCCCTCTTTACGGGATATTGGGGTCAATCTAATTTTTCCTTTTGATATTAATTATGGTATAATAAAAATTAAGATAAAAGATAAAAAAGTCGAAATTTAAAAAAGGTCGATTTTAATCATAAATAATAAAAAATTAAAACTTTTAAAATTAAAAAATGAAAATCCAAAAAGGTTTTACTTTAATTGAGTTATTGGTTGTTATTGCCATTATCGGTATTCTTGCTGCTATTGTTTTGGTTAATGTAAATAGCGCGAGAAATAAAGCAAGAGATGCGGCTATTAAAGCGAATTTGGCAACAATGATGTTGGCAGCGGAAGAATATTATGATACCTATAAAACATATTATCAGACTGCCCAAGATAACATTTGTGCCACTGGTGCCAGCAAAACTGCTTATGACGCCGCTGTTGGTCAGATGAAAGTTAATGGAGCGGAACACTGTAATCCCGATACCCAGGATGGAAGTAGTTGGGCGGCTTGTGTTGAATTAAATGCCACTACTACCCCTACTTGTTTTTGCGTAGACAGTACTGGTAAAAAAGCGGAAATACCCGCTGCTAGCTGCACAAACACAATTTTAAGTTGTCCGTAATAAATGGGAAAGCAATAACAACCAAATTCCGCCTCCGATGAGGCGGAATTTGGTTGTTGGATTTAGTTTTCCACTTGACCCCTTTTTATGCTTTTGTGATATAATAAATTAATTCAATCAAAAAGGTCGAAAAATTAAAATTAATTTATTTAAAAGTTTGAAATAAAATGAAAATCCAAAAAGGTTTTACCTTAATTGAGTTATTAATCGTTATTGCCATTATCGGTATTCTTGCTGCTATTGTTTTGGTTAATGTGAATTCAGCCAGAAATAGAGCAAAAGACGCGAGCATAAAAGCAAATTTGTCAACAATGATATTGGCGGCTGAGCAGATATATGATAGCGTCAATCCAAACAGTTATGCCACTGTTTGTGATGCTGGCACCCCTTCGAGATCAGCGTTTGATGAAGCCAATAAGCAAGGAGACAACAATGGACTTTGTTATCCTACTGCTACTAGTTATGTTGCTTGCGTTAAATTAAACAATCCAGAAGACGGAAATAAGCCGTATTTCTGTGTAGACCAATCAGGAGTTAAAACGCAGGTTGCAACTTGTACAGGAACGCCGACAAAGTGTGCCGACCTCTAGTTTTTTAATTATCTCAAACAACAAAACTCCGCCTCAAATGAGGCGGAGTTTTGTTGTTAAAAGTTGGTTTTTCTTCTTAAATAGGATAAAATAAAAAATATCCTAAAATGATTTTAAATCTTTTTAGTATTTATATTTTTCTTATCGGCTTGGTGAGCGGCAGTTTTTTGAATTGCGTTATTCATCGGCTTTATACCAAAGAAAGTTTTTTAAAGGGCAGATCTTATTGCCCGAAATGCAAACATCTATTAGAATGGTATGATTTAATTCCGGTTTTAAGCTATCTTGTTTTGTTAGGCAAATGTCGGTATTGTAAAAAACGAATTTCATTACAATATCCCATAATCGAAATAACCACGGCGTTGTTGTTTCTTCTAGTTTTCAATTTTCAATTTCCAGCTTTCAATAAATTTTCAATTTTCGACTTCCAAAAGATAGTTTATACTTTATATTTACTAATTACCAGTTGTTTCTTGATTATAATTTTCGTTTATGACCTCAAACACTACCTTATTCCGGATAAAATTGTTTTGCCGGCTATTTTTGTTTCTTTAATTTATAATCTGCTGGTTTTTTTGATTGGCGATATTAATTTAAAAGATTTTTTGGGTTTTATTTACGCTGGACTTTTCTCCGCTTTGTTTTTCTTTCTTATTTTCTTCTTTTCGCAAGGGAAATGGATGGGGTTTGGCGACGTGAAACTTGCTCTTTTTTTGGGATTATTTTTGGGTTGGCCCAAAATTTTAGTTGCTTTGTTTATGGCCTTTTTCTTTGGTGGTATAATAGGGGTGGGACTGATTGTTTTTAAAAAGAAGACATTTAAAAGCGAAATACCCTTCGGGCCCTTTCTGATTAGCGGAACGATGTTAGCGCTTTTTTGGGGACAGAATCTGATAGCGTGGTATTTGGGTTTAATTGCTTGATTGGAATTGTTAAAATTTTTCTTTCAAAATTCCTATGCTGAAAAAGATAAAAATTTTTGAGATAAGAATTTTTAAAAAAAATGGTTTTGCGTTAGTAGAATTGTTAGTGGTAGTTTTTATTATCTCCTTACTGGCTTCTTTGTCTTTTATGGATTTTTCTAAAATAAGAGACGAGTTAGCGATTAAAAGAGCGGCTTATCAAATGGCACAAGATTTAAGAGGGGTGCAAGGAATAGCAATGGGGGTTTTGGTTTCTGAGGGAAGCATTAACGGTTGTGGCATTTACCTAAATTTAAATAATGATAATAAGGGTTATAAATTATATTTTAATAGAGATGGTAATCCGTTCTATAGCCAAGGGGATGATGTTTATCAAAATATTACTTTTGAAGAAAAAAGCGTTTTTATAAAAGAATTCCAAAATTTAGTTGGGGAAACAAAAGAGTTAAGTATTAATTTTCAGCCGCCCCACCCCATTACTCAAATAAGTAATTTAAACGAAGAGGCGAAAGAAGTGAAAATTATTCTTGCGATAGAGAAAAATCCCTCGAAAACGAAAACCGTGACTGTTAACAGGGCGGGAATGATCGCGGTTAAGTAATTATTTAACAGTAATGCCAATAATATGAACGAAAAAGGTTTTTCTTTGTTAGAAGTAATAGCGGCGATCTTTGTATTAACAATAGGAATTGTTGGTTCTTACATAGTTTTGTCTTATTTTGCTGTTACTACTTCTCTTGCTTCTTCTCGTTTGACTGCGGCTTATTTAGCCCAAGAGGGAATAGAAATTGTAAGAAATATTCGAGATAACAATTGGCTTAATAACTTAAATTGGAAAGATTCTCTGGAAAATTGCGAGTTCGGTTGCGAAATGGATTATAAGACGAAAACCGAAGACGGTGGGGAACCAATTTCTTACAATGAACCCGGAAATTTTTTAAAAATTGATAGCGACAATTTTTATAGTTATTCCGGAGAAACCGCCACAAAATTTAAAAGGAAAATTACTATTACTTTTCCGGCTGAAGATATTTTATTGGTTTCCGCAGAGGTGTTTTGGGAGGAGAGGGGAAAACCATACAATTTTACTACAGAGGAATATTTGTACAATTGGTATAAGTAAATTTTTATGAAATATATAATATCAAAAAAGAAAAATGGTTTTAGTTTGATTGAATTATTAGTAGTTGTTTTTGTATTCAGCTTGGTTATTTTGGCGACAACAGGTCTTTTTATTTCCGCTATTCGTTATCAAAAAAAATTTTTTCTTCAACAGGAACTTTTAAATCAAAGCAGTTATGTTGTTGAATATTTCGGTCGGGCTTTAAGAATGGCAAAAAAAGATGAAAGCGGTTCATGTTTAAGTTCAAATTTGATTGGAAAAAGTTATGAAATTACGCGCAATGGTTTTGGTATAAAATTTATAAATCACTCCAATAACGATATTTGTCAGGAGTTTTATTTAGATTTAAATGATAAAACAATAAAAGAAATAAAAAATGGCGGATTGGCTATTCCCCTTATTTCAAATAATTTTGAGGTTAGTAAATTTAAAATTAAATTTGCCTCCGGCGTTTTTCAGCCCAGAATCACAATTTTTATAGAAATTCAGGCAAAAGGAAGGGATAATGAGATTAAAAAACAAATTCAAACTACAATTTCCCAAAGAAATTTAGATGTTTAAGCAAAAAAACAAAATTTTTTATAGCAACGATATTTTGCAAAATGGCTTTTCTCTTTTGATTACTCTTTTTGTGATGGGGATTTGTTTGGCCGTTATTTTGGGAATAGGTGCCATTTTGTTTAATAGTATTAAGATGATAAGAGAAATAGGAGATTCGGTTTCGGCTTTTTACGCTGCTGACAGCGGTATAGAGAAAACCCTTTATTATGACCGAAGCTCCAAAATGATTCCTGAAAACGCAAAACGGGGATTATGCAATATTTGTAATTCTTGTTCTGGTTTTGATTGTCGAAATTGTAAAGAAATTCCGCAAATAACCGACGATGGCTGCGAACCTGAGGTTTGCGACGATTGCGTTATTTCTTACACTTCTTCATTGGTTAATGGGAGGTCTTTTGAGATAAAAATAGAAATAACCCCGGAGGGCGAAACTTTAACTTCGCTGGGGAGTTATAAAAAACTAAAAAGAGCAATTGAATTAACTTCTAAACCGTTTTCGACTGGTACTTTTGGCCCGCGAATTATTAGTACAAATATTAATCCACTTTCTGTTCCGGAGGGAGAATTAATTATTATTAGGGCAGAGATTGATTTTCGAGGAGTTGAGCCTTATGAGGTTTCTGCTTATATTCGGCGTTCGAATGAGGTAGAACCCCAAAAGGTTGTAATGGAGTTAAGCGAAAGGAACGATACTTATATTTATCAAACAACTTGGTCGGGATCAGAAGGCGCTTATTATGTTGATATTGAAGCCTGTGACGCAAATGGAAACTGTACCATAAAAGAAAATATTTAAAAATTAATTTGTTTTAATTATTATGTTATGTTTATTGTTAAACCATTAATAAAAACAATAATAAAAAAAGAAAAAAAACATTTGCTTTTCTCTTTGGTTGTTTTTTTGCTAATAAGTTTTCCGGTTTTTGCTCAGATGCCGAGTTTTGAAATTTATCCTTTCGGCGGTCATACTTGGCCTACCATAGAGGACGTCAGTGTTAATAAAGTTAATAATTCTCTAGTAATGATTAGAGCGAGAATTACTGACACCTCTTCTGTTTATTCAGCGGGAGTAATAATTAAAGATTCAGCGGGAAACAAAAAAGAAACTCAGTTTTTATATGACGATGGAAGTCACCAAGATGGAGCGGCGAGAGATTATATTTACGGGGCCCTTATTTCAATTAGTGATTATCCTTTAGATACTTTTACTGTTGATTTTTTCGCCACCGATGTTTTCGGAAATAGAGCGGACTTGCCGAGTGCCGGAACTTTTACAACCGGCGGCTTTATTGCTAATTACCTTTATCGAAGGAAAATAACAATTCAGAACGAAGAAATAAAATCTGATTTAACGAATTTTCCTTTACTTATTCCAATACCAAAAAGCATTGCTGACAAAATGAAGGATACTGAAAACTGGAACGATATTCGTTTTACTGATAGCGATGGTTTAACTCTTCTTGATTATGAAAAAGAAAGTATGTCAGCATCTGGCGGAACATATTGGGTTAAAGTACCCAATCTTTACACTTCTCCAACCGGTAGACAAAATCAAATTTTTATTTATTATAGGAGCAGCGGCGGAAACATAGAAGACGGTTCGCGTCCAACGAATGTCTGGGATAGCAATTTTAAAGGCGTGTGGCACTCAAATGACATTACTA
>CAZEXD010000004.1:0-33823 GCA_964516865.1 uncultured Candidatus Saccharibacteria bacterium | reverse complement strand
CCATCAAACATAGCCGAGGGGAAAACGAGAGGAACGAAAAAAGATTATCGCCAATTTTTACTTATTGCTTATAGTTCGGGGGCGGAATTAAAAACACAAATTGAAATAGCAAAAAGAATTTTCTCAAAACAAAAACTGGATTTTTCTAAGGTTGATGATTTATTAAATGAAGTAATGCGGATGTTAAATAAATTAACCAACGAATTAAAAAATTAACATCTAACAACCTAAAACTTAATAACCTAACATGGAGCAATATCCCGTTCCCCAATTTATCGAATCAGAAGCAAAAATCACCACCTTTCTGACGATGAAACAATTTCTTTATCTGGTTATTGCCGGCGCTATTATTTTAATCCTTTATTTCTCGGGGATTCCTTTTTCCCTATTTATTGTTTTAGCCCTCCTTATTGGAGGCACCGCGGTCGCTTTGGGGTTTATAAAAATAGATGGGATACCATTGTTAACAATCCTTTTAAATTCCCTTGGTTTTTTTTCAAAAGCCAAAAGCTATACCTGGAAAAAGAAAGAATCAATATATCCCCTTAAAACCATTCAAATCAAAAAAGCGTCATTGCCGTTAAGGAAATTAGAAGAAGAAAAACCCTTGGCTGGGGGTCAAAAAAGCGAATTAAAGAAATTAAGAACAAAAGTAGAATTAAGAATTAAATGAAATTTAATTTTTATGGCCGAAGCATCAACCCAAGATTTTTTAGAAATCGAGGAGATTAAAGAAGGTGTACTTATTTTAAAAAACAGAGAAATAAGAGGAGTAATGATGGTTTCTTCTCTTAATTTTGCCTTAAAAAACGAGGAAGAACAAAATGCTATTGTTTACGCCTTTCAAAACTTTCTTAATAGCTTGGATTTCTCTTGCCAAATTATTGTTCAATCAAGAAAAATTAACATTACGCCCTATTTGGACCAATTAAAAGATTTGGAGGAACATCAAACCAACGAACTGTTGCGGGCGCAAATTGCGGCTTACCAAGAGTTCATAAAAGAACTGGTGAAAGGCGAAACCATTATGACCAAAAACTTTTATATCGTTATTCCGTATTCTTTGATAGAAGCGCTGGGAGTAAAAGCCGCAGCGGAACAAACATTTAATATCGGAAAACTTTTGGGAAAACAAAAACCCCAAAGCGAAGGAATCTCAGACGACAATTTTGAAAGGTGCAAGGATCAACTTTGGCAAAGAATGGAATTTGTGGCAATGGGATTAAGAAGGGTTGGATTAGACGCTATTCCTTTGACTACCGCAGAATTAATAGAACTCTTTTGGACGATTCATCACCCAGAACAAGCGGAAATCGGCTATTATCCGGAAATTTTACCAGAATTAATAAAATAATTTTTTTACCAGTTACAAACGAAAATAAAAACAAACCTCAAACCAGTTAAAAGAAAAAGATATTTTGAAAATCAGTGAAACAAATTAAGAATTCACGAACTTTACTAAAAAGAAGACGGTTTGAAAAAATTATTGATTAAATTGGAAATTCATAATTTGTTTAAACGTAATCGTTTGAAGGATGTTATGAAATTACCATTTTTAGATAAAATTTTAAAAAAGAAAGAGGAGGATATTTTGGAAGAAAAAATTTTTGAAGAAGAGACGCTTAATGTAAAGGATATTATTGCGCCTGCTTATATTGGAGTTGTTCACGATCACTTAAAACTGGGGGACCGGCTTTGTCGTTCATTTTTTATCTTTTCTTACCCGAGATATCTAAATACCGGCTGGATGTCTCCTGTTATCAATCTTAATACGCCAATGGATATTTCTTTCCATATCCACCCAATCAGCACAGAAATGATTCTTAAAAAATTAAGAAAAAAATTAACAGAGGTGTCAGCGGAACTTTTAGAAAGAGAAGAAAAGAGTCTTGTGCGAGATCCGGCATTGGAAATGGCTTATCAGAATATTGAGGCGTTAAGGAATAGTTTAATGTCCGCTCAAGAAAGAATGTTTCGTTTGGGAATATATATTACTATTTATGAAGATAGTCTTAAGGCGCTAAAAGACACGGAGTTGACACTAAGGTCAATTTTTGAATCGCGCCTGATTTATATCAAGCCCGCTTTTTACAAACAAAAAGAAGGGTTTATTTCTTGCAACCCCTATGGCCTAGATTTAATTCAGGTCCACACCCCAATGAACACGGCTCCGCTTTCTACTACCTTTCCTTTCGTTTCGGCTGATTTAAGCGCAAATGAAGGAATTCTTTATGGAATCAATCGTCATAATAATTCATTGGTTTTATTTGACCGATTTAGTTTGGAAAACGGTAATTCAGTTGTCTTCGCTTGTTCAGGTTCTGGTAAATCATACGCAGTTAAACTGGAAATACTGCGTTATTTAATGCAAGGAGTTGATGTTTTGGTTATTGACCCAGAAAACGAATATGAAGCCTTATCTAGCATGGTAGGCGGTTCATTCTTTAAAATATCTCTTACCTCTCCCTACCACCTCAATCCTTTTGACTTACCTGTTCCGGGCGAGGACGAAAATCCGGCAGAGGTTTTAAGGTCTAACATTATTAATCTGGTGGGATTATTGCGGATTATGTTGGGTGGACTCACTCCAGAAGAGGATAGTATTATCGACCAAGCGCTAACTGAAACCTACGCCATCCGAGACATTACCCCCGAGTCCGACCCAAAAACTTGGCAAGAAAACATACCCATTATGTCTGATTTCGCTGAAGTTTTAGAAAGTATGACTGGCGCCGAATCGTTATCGCGGCGGCTTAGCAAATATATTAAAGGCACCTATGCTGACTTTTTTAACCAAAAATCAAACATTGAGATGAATAAAAATATGGTGGTCTTTGGCATTCGCGATATGGAAGAATCTTTAAGGCCAATGGCACTGTATATAGTAATGAAATATATTTGGAATGCGGTAAGATCCCAACTTAAAAAAAGAATTTTGGTAGTAGATGAAGCATGGTGGATGATGCAATACGAAGATGGCGCCTCGTTTTTATACGGCTTGGTAAAAAGAGCAAGAAAATATTGGTTGGGCGTCACCACTATCACGCAGGACGTTGCTGATTTTATGAAGTCGGATTATGGCCAACCGATTATTACCAATTCGGCAATGGTTTTGCTTTTAAAACAACTCCCAGCCACCATTGATTTGGTTCAGCGGGCTTTTAATTTAACCGAAGAAGAAAAATATTTGTTATTAGAATCCGCCATTGGAGAAGGAATCTTTTTCGCCGGTAGAAAACATGTAGCGATAAAAGTGGTGGCAAGTAGAAGGGAAGACGAAATAATCACCACCTCACCGGAACAAATCGTGCGGCTAAAAGAAGAGAGAGAAAGAAGATAATTTATGTGATCAATTAATCAAAGAATATAAAATTATTGGGAAACAATTCTCTGCCAAACAATTTGGGAACGATTTTTCAAAAATTAAAAATTGTTGGCTAAACCAATTACTATAAACTAAAAATTTTTAACTATAAATGACAACAAAAAGAAACAAAAAATATCATTGTTTATTTTTAGGGTTCTTTGTTTTTTCAGTTCTCCTTTTTTTGCTGCTTCCAATTTTGGGAAATAATTTTGGTTTAGTTAGCGCGCTTGAAGTCCCTCTTCCGGGACTAGGAGACAACCCGACTTTACCGGAATATATCGCTTATTTTGTTAATAAGATAATGAAGGGCGCGGTTATCCTGTCTTTATTAGTAATTACTTTTGGCGGAATTCACTGGTTAGTATCTTTGGGAATGGGCAAAATAATAAGTGAAGGAAAAGAATGGCTCAAGGCGGGTATTTTGGGTTTGGTTCTTTTATTATGCTCTTACTTAATTCTTTATACCATTAATCCCGAGTTAGTTTCTTTAAAAATAACCTCTAAGTTTCCTTTTTTAGTGATACCAACAATTAATCCCCCGGGAGGTTCATCGCTTTTAGAAAGAACAATCATAACTTTTGAAGAAATTCCAATCGGCACCTTAACAGAAACGCTTTTAACAAGAACAGTCAATTGCTATGAATTTGATAAGCTGGGAGGGCCGATTGATAATGATCCCCAAACTCCGGAGTTAGAACCACTGCTTAATCACGATAGAGTAAATTGTATTTTAAATTTAGCAGAAGCGATTGAAAGAAAGGCAAAGATATTAAACGACTTGTCTTTGGAAATAATAACTTTAATGAGACAATGTAATTGTTCTGGTATTTGCAGGGAAAATTGTGCGGCAATGCAGCAGGGCGATTGTTTTTTTCCCGGTCCAAACATCTCGCCAAGCCCCTGTCGTCCTCCCGAAGAAGTGGGAACCAATAAGCCCTGTAATGGTTCTTGTAAAAACTCAACCTGCAACGGCCCTGACCCCTGTCCAGATGGCATAAAAGAACAAATAGAAAACGGCCCTATTTATCTTTCAAATTGCAACATCGACCAATCTCTTTTTGTTGCGAATTGTCAAACAGAGTGCGTTGAAAAACATCCCTATGAAGACCCGAACCAATGTCTTCAAAGGTGTATAATAGAAAATGGAATAGGGTATAAAGGATTAAATGAATTTAGAAGTCAATATACGTCTTCTCTTTTGCCTGTTGTTGAAAAAGAAATAACAATAAATAATGAAAAAGTTAAAATTATTGAAAAAGAGGTTTGGAAAAACTTGAGGTTGGTGGACAAAATTAAATATTTAAAAGAAAAAATAAGCGAATTTAAAAATGGGTTTGAGGAAGATTTGGGGCAATTGGAATTGGCTGAAAATAAAATGGAAGATCGTTATTTTACTCAATCTTATCTCGGCTTTTTAAGATTTGTAGAAAAAAGCAAAAAAAATCCAGATAGTTCTAACGCGGTGGAAATAAAGACAATAAAAACATTTCAAGATAAAACCACGGGAGAAAAAATTGATATTTCAAAATATTGTAAGGGCTTTGAATATAGCAATTCTGAATGCTTTCATTCCTGTCAAAAAATGTGCGACCCCATAAATGAAATAACTCAAAATTGTTTAATAAACAATGCTCCAATTTGCCAAGATAACAATGAAGATTGCTTAAAAGAACAAAAAAATAAAGTAATAGAATGCATTGATAAAAGTCCTTGTCCATCATACAATTTTCCGAATTTTCAAGAATGCCTTGTTTCCTGCCGCGATGAGTGCAGTGATGATTGTGAAAAGAAATATTCCGCTGATTGTCCCGAAGAAATTGAACAATGTAAAGAAAAATGCCAAAAAAACTCTGAAAGCATTTTGTTTAATTTAGACAAATGCTATCTTTATCCTAAGGGGCTAAGAAATTGTGCCCAAGAAACCAACTTTGAAAAATTTCAAAATTGCGCTAATAATGTTTGGAGGTGTAAATATTGCACAGATCAGTATGCTGGATATCCGGATTGTCTAAAAGAGCCCCTAAAGCCAACTGACTCTTTTTCGTCTTTATATTTTCTTCAAAATTCAAGCCGACAGAAATGCTCCCAGTGTTATCGGGTTATTAATGAAAAAACGGGTAAAATTGAATATTCCGGCATTGAACAATACCCTGAGTGCAGTAAGTGCCCCCCTTGTTCAAACTGTCCTAAATGTCCTTTTATTGAGTGCGACAAGAAATTTGCAGCCTGTGAACAAAAGTGTGAAGGAAAACAAGAGTGCCTTAATTCTTGCAATAGAGATCGTGCGAACTGCGTTAAAAATAATGGCATTGACGAATCTTTGATTATTTGTACGACCCAGTGCGCAGAATTTGCCTATAATGATGATCCTTTGACTTTTTACGCACCTAAAAGCATATGGAAAGGAGAGGAAATCGCTGGAATACCATATAAGCTTGAGAATGAATATGACCCAGGCAAAGGCAGCCTGACAACATGTCCAGCAGAAAATCAGATTCCTGTTGGCCAAACAGTAGACGGAGCAGAAAACTGGGCGGAGAGTTTAATCAAAGCAATCGACAATCTTGTTCAAAAAACAGAAGAAACGATAGCATATATTAAAAAGATAGCCGAAGAAGAAAATTATTGTAAGTGCGATAGCAAATGTAATGACAATGAAAATGCTTGCGGCGCTGATTGTATTTATTCGCAAACGCTAGTTCCTCTTATTGACGCAGAAACTGGTGCAATAATTAGATGGGACTGGCTCTGTGATTGCGCCCTTAGGTCCTGTTCGGGAAATTCCTGCCAAAAAATGATAAATTTATTAATGGGAAAAGCAAAAGATGCGCCTTGTCCCAAAGATACGGAATATAAAGGAATCCCCAGTTATTACCGAGAAATCAGGATAGCAGTGGAAGAGTTAAGAAAAAAAATAGATGGTCGCTCCGATATTTTAAAAAAACTTATTTATTCAAGAAAAAAAATGGATGAATGCAGCGGAAGAGGAAGGGTTTTCAAAAATGAAATAATCTCATTTACCTGCCAACGGCGCAGCGATGAAGTGCTCCCATCAACTTCAACGCCAAGACAGATTCTTTATATAGATGCCTCTTCTCCCCCTTCCCCCTCTTCCCCTTTTTATATTTATAGTCCATCCCCAGCGGTCCCTGGTTGTTATGGAAATTATGCTGGCCAGGTTCTCCAAAAACCATTACCATTATTAGACGATTGGGAGTGCTGTGAAATCAAAAATTAATAGAGGAAAGTTATAAGAAATATAAATTTTTAATTAATAAATATATATGTCCTATACCATATTTCGTCTTTTTTATAAAAGAATGTTAAAAAGAGTTTTGTTTTTGACCATAACAAGTATTATTGTATTTTTTTCAGCGGCCGGCTTTTCTTTGGCGGCAAGGATATTTAATATCACAGAATTAACTTCTTCTGATTTGCCGAACTACCTAAAAAAGGTTTTTACTCTTTTAATTGGTTTGGGAGGAGGAATCGCTGTTCTATATTTCATTATCGGCGCTTTAAAAATGATATTGGCGGCAGGAAACCCTCAATCAATAGATGAGGGAAAAAAACAAATGATTGGCGCTGTTCTTGGTTTGGCTCTTTTGGCGTCTAGTTTTTTAATTATGCAAACCATTAACCCAAAATTAACTGAATTGAAATTAACGGGATATGAAAGTTGGCAAAGTGGACCGCGGGGTGTATATTTAAGCAGTGCGGATGAAAAAGACACAATCCCTTGTAACAGTGTTGTTTTTGACGCTGTCAATGATATTCCTGAACAATATGTAAAAATTAAAATATCGCCGGTCGGTAAAGATTGCCAACAAGGGGCAAAATACGCGTTTGTTCGGTATGAAAAACCAAATCTGAAGGGAACTCGATTCGCCCCTCTTATAAAAACTTGCGGAGAAGAAATAGGGCAAATAAGAACTGGCTCTTTTATTATTAGAGAAAAAACCCCAGGAGTTTATATATATCCCGATAAAGATTGTCAAGATCTATTAAATAGTTCTTATACTCTCGCAAGCGCAAGAGACGTTTCTAATAAAGAAATAGGATGCATAGAAATCGTCAACAGTGCTACAGAAAAATACGGTTATATCTTATTTAACGAAAAAAATTTCAAGGGAAAATCTTCCGAAAACACCTGTAAGGTTATTAGAGAGGAGGGCGTGAAAAAAATTTCTGAAAAAATTTATTCTATTGCCGTTTTTAAATTAAATGAAACAGAGACAGCGGGAGAAGAGGTTAGGTTTTATAGTTTGGCAAACCAAAGAGGGCTAATGAGAAAGGTAAATAATAACCTTATAATCACTAGCCAGAGCGGCGCTTTTAATGCTGACAGTTTTTTAGTTCTTTCCGAGGATGAAGAAAATGAATTAAGAAGGTGTGGAACTCAAAGTTATGAAGACCCGAACACCAAGGAAACACGCTATCACACTCCTACCTTTGGAAAATGCCATGGTTCAATGGTTTTAGCCGGAAATTATTTGGCCCTTATTATCGGCACTGTTGAAGAATATATACCGGGGGGAGGGCCGGGGGGGGGAGTAGGGATAGGGACAGTGGTACGCGTACCTGCTTGTCAGCTCATAGCTTACCAAAACCCTCCAGGCGGAACTGACGTTGATAATATATCCTCTATGGCAAATAATCTTAATGAATCAGAATTTTTAAAAGCTGGATTACCCGTAACCTCTGTTTTTCTTATCCCAGTTCATTCTTTTTAATTTAATTTGAATAAAAAATGACCAATAAAACCAAAAATTGTCTAATACTTTTTCTTTTGGCTTTTTTTTTGCCCAATATTGTTTGTTACGCCGGAACACCAAATATTCGAGAATTGGAAATTAATTACCCACCCCTGCCAAAAGGTACAACAATTGGTCCCGGCGCGCCTTTGCCAAACTTTCTAAAGTATATGTTTGACGTGGGAATGATAGTCGGGTTCACAATAGCGATTATTTCTTTGTTTGTTTGCGGGGTTCTTTATATTCTTTCTAACGCGCTTCCCTCGTTAAAAGCGAAAGCGAAAGACCGACTTTGGGGTACCGCTGTCGGTTTTATGCTTTTACTACTTACTTATTTAATTGCCGTAACAATTAATCCCGAACTCGGATTTTTCAAATTGCACGATATGCTGCCCCCCCTGAATGCTTCTCAACCGGCGCCAACTATGTTCGCCGGTGTTTCTCTTTTTGAAACCAATAATTGTCCAGTTACAGGAACTAGTTCCCAAAATTATCATCTTAGCATTTCTAATTTAGAAGATAAAAAAAACAAAATAAAATCAGTATTACTCGCCCATGCAGGTGAAAACAACGCTTATATCGGAATTTTATATGATGAAATTAACTTTTGGGGGAAATGCCAGTGGCTTGATCCCGGCAACGCCAACCCGGGATCAAAATGCAATGATGTGAATCCTTTTGCCGATTCAATATCTATTAATCGTTATAGTTTTAGTCCCAAGGGCAATGGCGTAACTTTTTACCGCAAATCATTCTATAGGGAAGAGGGGGGCAAATATCATATTTCTAACAGCGCCATTGCTGCAAATGGCATCTATGTTCTTGATCTTAAAAACGAGAGGTTTGAAAACGTTCCCGAAGAAGAACAAACATGTGTTAAGTGGAATTTTAAAAATGAATGCTTACAAAGAGAACCACCCATATTAGGAGAAGAAAATATAAGTTCTATTAAAATTGACGGGAATTATATAGTAATGCTTGTCTATCTTGACCCAGAAAACGACAGGCCGACAGATTATTCTTATTCTTTTTGCCAGGAGTTTCCGACTCCTGACGATGTAAATAGAGAGGGCCCAAAACAAATTAAATGGGAAGCAATCAGAACACTCACAGGAGGAAACATTCCTAACTTGGCAATAATTGCACCTATAATCCGCTAAAAAGAAAGGTGTTTTTTATTTTAATTTCGGCCTTATCACTATTTTTCTTTCTTCGCCCTGTCCTTCGCTTTCAGTAACAACATCTTTTCTCCCCGCTAATTCTAAGTGAATAATTCTTCTGTCGCCAGCCGGCATTGGAGAAAGGGATTTGGGTTCTTTTATTAGAGAAACTTCATCTGCCAAATCTCTCGCTAGGGTTTTAAGATACTCTATTTTTTTCTTTCGATAATCGTTAATATCCAAAGAAATATAGAAAAACCTCCCTGTTTTCTTGTAAAGAAAACTTTTTAAAAGCCGTTGAATATCATTTAGGGTTTGGCCTCCTTTTCCAATAATTATTTGGGGGTCGTTAGTTTTTATATTTATCTCTACCACCTCCGTCGTCTTTTTGCCATTCTCTTTTTTTTCTCCGCTTTCTTGCTTAACAAAATCTTCTTGATTTGCTGATCTGAAAATTTTAACATCAACCATCGCGGCAATGCCCATCTTTTGAAAAAACTCTTCAACGCTGTTTTTTATCATTTTGATATCGTCAAAATCTATCATTGTTTTTTGTGTTTTTTTCTTTTTTAAGAATAAAATATTGTTGAATTATTAAAAACAAACTTCCCGTTGCCCAATAAAGACCAAGAGCAGAAGGCAAGCCTAATAGTATCATTACCGTTAAAAAAGGGAAAAAATAAGTCATTTGTTTTTGCATTATTCTGGAAAAATCTACTTCTTTCCCCTCAGCTTTAAAAGGCGTTTTTATCATTGTTTTTGTCTGAATAAATTGGAAAATTCCCGCCACTACCGCTATTATCAGATTGGGGTGAGACAGATCAATTATCCCTAAAAAGCTCGTTTTAATCGTCCCGGGATTTTTCATAAAACTATACAAATTAACCAACTCGCCAGGATCAAATCCTCGTCGAAAAACACTATAAAGAGCGATTAATAAAGGGAATTGAACAAGGGTTGGCAACAAACTACCAAAAGGATTAATTTTTGTTTCTTTGTAAAGTTCAAGTATTTCCTTTGCTTGTTTTCTCTTATCGTCTTTATATTTCTTTTGGATCTCTTTGATTTTGGGCTGAATCTCGTTAAGAGCCCTTTGCGCCCTCATAGACTTTACCGCGGAGGGACAAAGCGATAACCTGATTATCAGGGTTAAAATAATAATTGCTACTCCAAAGTCATTACCCGGCAAATAGTTGTACAAAAAAACCAAAAAATTGAACAAGGGCTGATATAAAATAACATTAAACGCCCAAACCAGATATTCAATCATTTCTTTTTATTAAGTTAGATTTAGTTTTTTAAATATTTTTTGCAACAATGTTTCCTTTTGTTTAAAACTTAATTCTGAGAACCCCGGCAAAACAATTAAAACACAATCAACCTTCTTTTTTATAATTCCCAAATTTTTTTGGACTATTTCGCTCAACTGTCTTTTAATTTTATTCCTTACCACTGCTTTTTTAGACACCTTCTGGCTGACAATAAAACCAAAGCGAGCGCTTGAAAGATTGTTGGGTGCATATCTTACTACTAAAAAACCTTCTTTTAATCCCCTTCCTTTTTTAAAAATAAAGTCGAAATCTTTCTTTTTGGTAACTCTGTTTTTAAGATTTAACATAAAAATGTTAAACAGTGATTCTTTTTCTTTTTTTTCTTCTTCGGTTTTTGATAACTCTTCTCCCTGTTTTGTCTCTTATCCTTTTTCTAAAACCATGGGTTCTTTTTCTTTTCTTTTTTTTAGGATTGTAAGTTAAGCTCATAGCGATTTTTAATTTGTTTTTATGTTATTAATAATTTTTTAGTATAATATAAATTTATCTTAGGGTCAAATTTTTTACCGACAAAGAAAAATTTAAATTAAACACATTATCCACAAATTATTAACAATGTAAGTTTTCCCTTCTTTATTTTAAAGAATTGTTGGGATTTGGTATAATATAAAATCTCTTAAAAATAAAAAGTTATCCTTCGTTTGAGTGGCGATACCTTTAATAAGTTAATCCAATATTATTCTTTTAAATTGCTACCCTCAAAGCGTTGACGCAAAAATGAGGGGTTGGTAAAATAACCGATATTATTATAAGCTTAACTTATAATTAAACTTATTTTATTTACCCAACACAATGGACAACAAAGAAATTTGGCAAACAGTTTTGTCTCAAATCCAATTTAATATCTCTAAAGCAAACTTCGCCACCTGGTTCCAAAACACGGAAATTCTTTTAATAAAAGACGGGAAAGCAATTGTTTCAGTGCCTAATGCTTTTTCAAAAGAATGGCTAAGCAATAAATACAATAAATTAATTTTAAAGATTCTTCATAAAATAGACGAAAACATAAAAGAGATTGAATATGTTATAAAACCACAAAATGGTAAAATTGCAAAAATAAAATCGCTGGTTAACAACGAAAAAGAGGGAATTGAACAGCTCGACTTTGAAGAGTTTAAAATCAACAAAGAAACAAATCTTAATCCCCGTTACACTTTCGATAATTTTGTGGTCGGTGCGTTTAACGAATTGGCGCATGCCGCTGCTTGGGCTGTTTCGGAAAACCCGGGAACAACTTATAATCCTTTATTTATCTACGGTGGCGTAGGATTAGGAAAAACCCATCTTTTACAAGCGGTAGGAAACAAAATTTTTGAAGGCTTAAAAAAGAAAAAAGTTAAATATATCTCTTCCGAAAAATTTATCTCTAATATTATTAACGCTATTCGTAATCATAGTATAGAAACATTTAAAATAAATTTAGCGACAACCGACGTCTTAATAATTGATGATGTCCAATTCCTTGCCGGGAAAAATAAAACCCAGGAAGAGTTTTTCCATGCATTTAATACTTTATATGAAAAAAACAAACAAATAATTCTTTCTTCGGACCGACCACCAAACGCCATTCCTGAATTAGAAGAAAGATTAAGATCGCGATTTGAGGGCGGGATGATAGCCGATATTGGCTCGCCAGACTACGAAACACGTTTGGTTATTTTAAAAAACAAACTTCAAGAGAAAAAATTTCAACTTCCCAATGAGGTTTTAGAGTATATCGCAACTAACATTAAAAACAACATAAGGGAGTTAGAGGGTGCTCTCAATCGCCTTTCAGTTTATTGCAAGACAAACAATAATTCACTCAATTTAGAAACCGCGAAAAAACTTCTAAAAACTTATGTTTTTTTACCTTTTAATATAGCAAATTATAAAAAAATAGTAGAGTCAGTTGCTGAATTCTATAACTTAGAAGAAAAAGATATTTTTGAAGAGACCAGAAAAAAAGAAATAGTAAAACCCCGTCAAATCGCCATGTTTTTGTTAAGAAAAGAACTTAAATATTCTTTTCCCGCTATTGCCCGAAAATTCGGGGGAAAAGACCACACAACTGCTATTTATGCTTGTAGGAAAATAGAGCAAGAAATAAATATTAATAACAAATTAACTGAGGAAATAGAGTTAATAAAACGAAGAATATATAGTGGATAAATTGGTTAAAATTTTTAATTGAAAATTTTTAATTAAAAATTAACCAATTTTATCACTTGTTTACTAACAATTTATTCATTTAAAAACAAGTTAAAATCTTCTGAATTGTTAATAAATTTATTTTATTCAATAACAATTAACTATTAAATTTATTAGAAATTTATGAAATTAGAAGTTTTAAAAACCAATATTAAAACTGGATTAAATATTGTCGAAAAAATTGCGGGAAAAAATATTTCCTTACCGATTTTAGACAATGTTTTGATGGTAACTGAAAATAATTTCTTATTATTAACAACCACTGATTTAGAAACCGCTATAAAATATTGGGTTTTAGCTAAAATAAACAAAAAAGGGAAAGTGGTTGTACCCGTTAGGTTTTTATCGAACTTTGTTAATCTCTTACCTGAAGAAAAAATTATTTTAGAAGAAAAGAAATACAATTTGTTAATAGAGTGCGAAAATTATAAAACTCAAATTCAAGGAGTTAATCCTGATGATTTTCCTTTAATTCCCGAAATAAAAAATTATGAGTTTTTAAAAATTAATAATAAAAAGTTTTGTGCCGCCTTAGAACAGGTAATTGATATTACTGCCCCTTCTCAAACGAGACCGGAAATTTGCGGAATTTTTCTTCTTTTCTCTAAAAATTATTTAAAGGTAGTGGCGACGGATAGTTTTAGATTGGCTGAAAAAACGATTTTTTTAGAAAAAACAAACAAAAAAGATTATTCTTTTATTCTTCCTCAAAAATCCGCCCGCGAAATAATTAATATTTTAAATGGAAACGAAGGAGACTTAAGGATTTACTTTTCTTCTAATCAGGTTTTATTTGAATTTCCAATTAAAGAAATTGATCACCCCCAAATTCAGATATTTTCTCGATTAATTGAGGGTGAATACCCTAATTACCAAGAAATAATTCCCACCAAGTTTAAAACAAATATTGTTGTTAAAAAAAATGATTTTCTTAATCAAATAAAAAGCGCTTCTCTCTTTAGTAGCAAGGTCAACGAAGTTAAATTTATTATTAATCCCACCAAAAAAATAATAGAAATATCAGCCAAGAATCCCGATATCGGAGAAAGTAATTCTGTTCTGAGGGGAAAAATTACTGGCGCCCCAGTAGAGATTTCTTTTAATCACAAGTTTTTAATAGATGGCGTTTTAAACATAAAAAGCGATGAGGTTTCTTTTGATATTAGCGACGAAGAGGGACCATGCATTTTAAAACCGATTGGAGATAATAGTTACTTCTATATTGTGATGCCTATAAAATCAACTTAAGAATTGATTATTAAAAAAACTTATTCATTAATAGAATTAGAAGATAGCCATAACTGAACACCTTTTTCCCACATTAAATACTGCGGGTCACTTGTCGGATCTTGGGGGGGGTCCCCCGAAGGATTATCTTTGTTTATATAATGGAGGATACTATGTTTTTCTCCTGATGGAATCTCGCCGTTTAATATGGGATTGGTGACTGGCGGAATACTCGGTTTTATAAAATCTTCTTTAGGGGTTGTTTTTAATACTTTTTCTATAATTTTTCGCCAAATTGGCGCGGCCAACCCGATACCACTTTTTTTATTTATAGGAGAGTTGTCATTGTTTCCGGCCCAAACCCCCACAACTACAAAAGGGGTATAACCGATAGTCCAAACGTCAACATAATTTGAAGTGGTGCCTGTTTTTGCGGCTACTTGATATTCAGGAAAGTAAAGAGGGTTGTTTCTGGCGAAAACCGGAACCCGCGCCTCATTGTCAGATAAAACATCATTAATAGTTCTTGCTATTTGGGCGTTTAACACTCGTTTAGGAGTTTTTTTATTTTCTTCTATAATATTTCCTTCTCCGTCCTCTATTTTTAAAATACTTACCGGAGGAAGTCTTAGTCCTTCATTGGCAAATACGCCATAAGCAGAAACCATTTCCAAAAGATTAACCTCTCCCCCTCCCAACACCAATGACAACCCATAACGATTATGGTCGGTGAGGGTGGTTATACCCATGTTTTCCGCGGTTTTAATGCTCTCTTCTAATCCTGCTAAATATAAAAGTTTGACAGAAGGAAGATTTAAAGATTGGGCTAAAGATTGACGCAAACTAACCGTTCCCCGGTAGGTTCCATCATAATTTCGAGGATGGTAACAATCCAACCCATACTGATCTTTTTCCTGATTAGCGTCGGGACTACAATTAGGGTTAAATTCGGTTTTTACATCCCATAAAATGGTTGATGGCGTATATCCTTTTTGGAAGGCAGTAGCATAAACAAAAGGCTTAAAAGCAGATCCTGGTTGTCTTTTACCCAATGTGGCGACATCAAAATAAGGGTCAAAGAGGCATTCCCCTTGGCGCGAATTACATCCTTCAGGGTATGACTTGCCAAAAAAATCTCTTGAACCGACCAAAGCCAAAATTTCTCCGTTTTTGGGATTTAAAACAACAGCCGCCGCATTATTGGCATTATAACCGAGATTTTTTTCTATTTCTTTCCTAACAACCTCTTCTACATGTTTTTGTAATTCCCAGTCCAAGGTTGTATAAACCCTTAATCCTTTTTCCTTTAAATATTCTTCGCCATATTCTTTGATTAAATAATTTCTGATGTAAAACACAAAATGAGGGGCATTGATTGATTCGGTTATAGGAGAGAAGTTTACTTCTTCATTTTTTGCGTTTTTAAGTTCTTCCTGAGCGATAAAACCCAACTCAGACATTCTTTTTAAAATTAAATCCTTTCTTTTTAATAATTGGTCTTTATTTGGTCCATAGGGCGAATAATAAGTAGGGGCAGGAACCATTGCGGCTAAAGCAGCCGCTTCGGCGATCGAAATATCAGAAGCGCTCTTCTTAAAGTAGGTTTGGCTTGCCGCTTCCACACCGTAGGCATTTTCTCCAAATGGTATTTGGTTTAAATACCATTCTAATATCTGGTCTTTAGAGTATCTTCTTTCTAACTCAACGGTGAGAACAATTTCTTTTATTTTTCTTTCTAGGGTTTTTGTTCTTGTCAAAAAAGACGATCTAATAAGTTGTTGGCTAATGGTCGAGCCGCCTTGGGTTGGTTTTTTTAATTTTAAGTCAACCAAAATAGCTCTAATAATCCCCTTAAAATCAATTCCGCGATGCTGATAAAATCTGGTATCCTCCGATGCTAAAATCGCCTTTTTTAAATAAGGAGACACCCTGTCTAAAGGGATTAACTCTCTTTTTTCTTCACCGTAAATGCTGTAAAGAAGCACCTTTCCTGTTCGGTCGTAAATTTTGGTTGATTGGAAGAATGGTTTTTCAGTAAACTTTTCCGGCCGAGGGAGGTCATGGGCGTAATAAATAAAGATAATTAACAATAAAGTCAATAGAAACAAAAACAACAAAAAAGAAATTTTAACAATCAAAAAAATAAAACGAACCCCTTTATTTTGTCGTTTAGGAGAATAAATATTTTTTTTAACTTTTTTTAAGAACATTTTGAGTTAATAAAAAGCATTGCTCAGTTTTCAATTTAAAAACCTCGCTGATTTAAAGCGAGGTTTTTATCTTTCTTATTCTTCAGAATCCTCTCCTCCAACTTCTTCGTCGTCATTAGGTTCTTCCGTGACTTCTTCCTCGCCTTCATCGTCGTCGCTATCAACATCAGTATCGGTATCGTCATCCCAACTGGTATCATCATCGTCGTTGAAATTAATGAATTGATTTACAAATTCGTCCACCATTTTTGCTCCGGTTTTTACCGGTTTTAATTTTTTATTAAATGCCATCTTTTTTGTTGACCTTTTTAGTCATTTCTAAACCTGAAATATAAAATATTAAAAACAAAAAGATGACAACTTCCGACCTTTTTAATTTATGAATTCTTTTTACTCATAATTATTGTATTTTTTCAATGCGCTTTGTCAAGATCAAAGGGTGTGGAAAATTGTTTATTCTATTTCTTTTTTAATCCCCCCGCAAATTGCTATTCCTAAAGCGTCAGCGGCATCATCAGATTTTATTGGTTTTTTTAACTCTAAAATAACTTCAATCATTTTTTGAATTTGTTTTTTTTCCGCTCGACCATAGCCGACAATACTCATTTTCATTTGAAGGGGAGTAATTTCGCAAGTTGGAGTTTTATTTTGGGCTGCCGCCAAGAGAATTATGCCCCGCGTTTGACTCACTGGTATGACTGTTTTTAAATTTTTAAAAAAGTAAACACTTTCAATGGCAATTAATTTAGGCCGATATTTTTTTATTAACTTATTAACCTCTTTGTATATTTTTTTTAATCTTTCAGATTGGTCTAAGTTTGGTTCTGTTAAAATACAACCACAATCAACCATTTTCATTACACTGATTTTCTTTTGAATATTACTAAACCCCTTTTTATTTTTTTTCAACTTTTTAATAACCCCAAAGCCCGTCCGAGCGGTGCCGGGATCAAAGCCCAATATAATCAAATTTTTAATTTTCAATTTTTATTTAAAAATTAATTCCCGAAAATTTATTATAAGCAATAAGCAAGCGATATTAAAAGCTTTTTTAATCTTGTAAATTGGAATATATTTCCTGAACAGCGTCATTTTCATCTAACATCTCAAAAAGTTTTTGAGCCGCTTCTTTGTCTTTTTCTGAAAGGGTTACCTCTTCTTTTGGGATATAACCCAAAGAAGAAGATTCAATTTTTAATTGTTTTTCTTCTAAGGACTGTTTTACTTTTTCTAAATCCTGCAGTTTTGTGTAAATATTAAGCTCATCTCCGTACCATCGCACGTCATCGGCACCGGATTCAATTGCTGTTAACTCTAACTCCTCGTTTTTATAATTTCTAATTTGTGATTTAGAATTTATTATTATTATACCCTTTCTTTCAAACATCCACTGGATCGAACCTTCACCGGTAAGTTTTCCGCCATTTTGTTGGAATATTTGTTTAATCTCCAATAGAGTTCTATTTTTGTTATCAGTGATGCCTTCAATAATAATAGCAATTCCGCCGGGGCCCAATCCTTCAATTATTATTTCTTCTAAATTTTCGCCCCCCAGCTCTCCTGTCCCGCGTTTAATAGCCCTTTCCACGTTCTCTTTTGGCATATTTACCGCTTTTGCTTGTTCTATGGCTGTTCTTAATTTGGGGTTGGTTGCAGGGTCAACACCATTTTTGACAGCAATACTAATAAGTCGGGCAATTTTAGAAAAAACTTTGCCCTTTTTTTTGTCAGCAATTTCTTTTTGAGCCTTAATACTCTTAAAATGAGAATGTCCCGACATGGTTTATTTGCTTTTCTTTTTAAAAAAATAAAATATTATTACTCCCAAAACGGCAAAACTACTAGCAACCAGAATAATAAACAAAAAATCTTTTTTTCCAAAGCGATTTTGAACTAAAGAAGCAGTAAGTAGTTTTTTTTCTTCCGGGCCAAAAGAACTTTCTCTTTTAAAAGAAGAATCGTTATTGATTGGTTTTTTCTTTTCGGCAATATTTTTTGCGCCCGGGGTCGGGTTTTCGCTCCAATTCCAACTTGAATCAATTAGATTATATGATTTTCCCTTTGGGGCGCTTTGATATTTTGTTTTATCAATTAATTGTCCTTGATTATCAAAAAGAATCAATTCATCGCCTGTGTTATTTAGAGTAATTTCTGTTGCCGTTCTTGTCAAGAGTAAATAACCCCTTGCTTTTATTTTGCTATTGGAAGGAAAGGTATAAACTACTGTTTTCCCTTCAGCGTCTTTAATTTTCCAGCCGGAAAGATTAACCTCAAAGTTGTTTTTGTTATAAATTTCGATCCATTCATTTTCTTTATCTGGACCCTCTGGTGCGGGGAGAATTTCGTTAAACACAATAGTGCCGGTATAATTTATCTTCGGTGTTAAATTTTGAGTGCTGGGTATCAGATTTTGGGTTTGGTTATTTTGGTTTTGATTTTCGTTGGTAGTCGGCTTCTCTTTCAGGTCGGGGGAATTAGTAATTGTTAGAGGCCCGGAGGTCGGAGTTTGGTCGGAGTTTGGTAATTGGATATTGGGATTTTCGTTGACATATGCCAGCCCTTGTTCTTTTATCTTTTGTAGGGTTTTTTCTCCAATTCCTTTTACTCTTATTAAATCATCAACCGAGGAAAAAGGCCTTGCGTCTATTATTGCTTGGGCCTTTACTGGGCCAATTCCTGTTAATAGTTGCAGTTGCTCTAACGAGGCAGTGTTAATTTCTACTTTATCCAATGCAAAAACACTGTTAACAACAAAAAACAATCCTCCGCTAAGAATAATAACTATAACTATCTTTATGGGTTTAATTAGAGATCGGGACCACTTCTTTTGATTAATCATTTTTCGCTCACTCGCTTCGGTTTATGGTTTGATATTTAATTCTTTTTTTGTTTTTTCAATAATATCGTTAATTTGCAGGTCGCATTTAATAAAATAGTCAGCATTACCGAGTTCTTTTATCCTAGTAAGGTAATTAGGGTCTTTTACGTTGGTTAAAAAAATCACCGGTGGGTTAGTCCCCACTTCTTTTAATTTTTCAACTAAAGAAATCCCATCCATTTTTGGCAAAAGGACGTCCGAAATAATTAAATCTGGTTTTTCCTCTTCGATTACAGTGAGCGCTTCTTCGCCGTCTTGGGCGCTAACCACCGAAAAGCCCTCGGTAGTGAACCTTTTTTCAAGGATAAAAAGAAAATCTTTGTCATCTTCTATAATTAGAATTTTTTTATTTATTTTCTTTTTTTTACTGACCATACTTTATTTCTTGAAAGGGGTTTGGGTATGCCCTTTCGGAATGTTCTTTAATTATTTTTTCTTTTGTCTTTATGTCTTCTAGAACCTTTTCATAAAGGCGATAGTTAAAATTCAATTCCGGCGGAGGTATTAATTTCTCCTTCTCTATTGTAATTATATATTTGTAAATTACAATCGCACCAATGACAAAATTAAAGAAAATAAGAACCATAACAGCAGCAAAAGCGTGTTTTCCCAAAAATAAGGGAAGTTTTTTTATCTCTTTTGTTTTTTTAAAAATGTTTTGAAAATCAAGAGAGAGTATTTTTTTCATTTTTTCTTTATTGATTGTTATTGATTTTGCGCAAATGATTTTATCAGAAAAACTGCCTCGACCTCTCCGGGCGAGTATTCTTTGAGAATTTTGTCTTTTCCTGTTTTTTTGATATTTATTTTTTTTATTTCTACCAAATAAGGACCTTCTTCCAATTTTTCAACAAAAGTTAATATTTTAGAAAAATCTTCTTGGCAAGAAAATTGAAAATTAAGGGTTGTCCAGTTTTGTTCTCCAGACAAGGACAATAAAGAAATCGTTGGTTTTGTTTTAAAATCGCTAGAAATATTTTCTAAAAACTTTATAAAGTCAAGGGGAATTTTTGCGTCAATAAACATTAGGTCTATTTTTTTAAAATCTATTTTTCCCTCTTTATAATTTTTTCTGAATTCTTCGATATTGTTCACTTCATTTTCTAAGGAAATCAAATTGCCTTTTATCAAAGCAAGGTCGCGGGAAAACTTTTTAATTTGTTGGAAAGAGGGATAAATAAAAAGTATAATCAAGAGTAAAAAAACCAAAAGGAAAAACACCGAGATTAAAATCAGTTCATTTCTTTTTTTTGTTAAAGTGTCTTTTTCGTTTTTACTCTTCATTTGGGGAAACCTCAAAAGTTAAAGAAAAAATGACGTTTTCCGCGCTTATCCAACTTTTGGGAGAAAAGTAAAGATTTTTTATTTTCGCTTCTTTTAAATTTTTTTCAAAAACAAGCAAGTTTTCCCGCGTATCGCTAACACCGTCAGCGGCTATTTTAATCCTGTTATTATTTTCGTCTTTTTCTAAAGACATATTTGTTAGGTACAATCTCTCTGGTTTTGGAATTTGGGAAATAGTTTTTAATGCTTTGTTGAAATAAATTTCTTTTTCCTGAAAAGAGGCGATGTTTTTTAATAATTCATTGTAGTTTTTAATAATATTTATAAAAAACGAAAAGTCAGGCATTTTTTGTTTTTTTTCAACTTGCTCCAAAATGATTTTTTGCGATTCCACCGCTCCGATGAGATAAAATTTTATGGATAAGAAAACCAAAATAAGACAAATTAAAGAAATCAATACAATGCCTCCCAAAATGATTATGAGGCGTTTTTTCTGTTCGAGAAGCAATTCTGTTTTTTCTTTTGGGGGTAAAAGGTTGATCATTTTAAATATCTTTTAAAGCCAGACCAATGGCCGTAGTAAAAGATAATAATTTTTTACTTATAAAAGCAGGAATTTTGTTATTTTTTTTGAGGGGGAAATTTATTAAGGGTTTTCCCTCTTCAACTGTAATCTTTAATTTTTGTGAAAGAAAATCTGTTAATCCTTTTAAATTCGCTCCGCCTCCGCAAAGTAGAATTTTTTCTAACTTGCCATTGGGGGGAAGATGTTCATGCGAAGAATGTTCTTGGTAAAACTCTAAGTATTTTTCAATTTGCATTACCAATTCGTTTAAAATGGGGGTTATCGCTTGAAAAATCTTATTTTTTTCTTTCTCATCAGATAAACTGTATTTTATTTTAATTTTTTCAGCCTCGTTGGGATCAATTTTTAGCGATTCGGCGATAGCGAGGGTTAACCGTTGAGAAGAAATAGGAATCGAACAGGTGAAACGGATAGAGTGGCCGGCGAAAATAATTAATTGGGTATTATTTTCGCCAAAATCAATTAAAACCAAAGGAGCAACACTCGTTTCGTTTTTTACTAGCGCTCGGGCAATTGCTTGTGATTCAATTTCCAAAGCCCAAGGAATAAGCCCCGCCTTTTTAAGACAAGAAACATAAGAATCAACTATTGTTTTAGGCATTGCGCCCACCAAAACATCAAGATGATTAAGATGATTTACCACCGGTTCAATAACTTGAAAATCTAGATAAACCTCTTCAATCGGCATCGGAATATAGTTTTCCGCCTCAAAAATTACTGCTGACCTTAATTCTTCTTTTTCCATTTTGGGCAATTGGATAATTTGAAAAAATGATTTTTCTTCAGGTAGAGAAGCAACAACATATTTTGTTTTAATTTTTTTACCCTTTACCGTATTTAGGCTGTTTTTGATTATTTCTGTTAGTGTCTCTTCGTTCTTAATTATTCCTTCTTTTATTATTCCTGGCTCAATATTTACTTCGTTGTAAGAAGTCAAATCCCAAGACCGGCGGGACTTTTTAATTTTAACAATCTTTAACGATAAATCATTGATGTCCAAACCAAACGATTCTGGTTCTAAAGATAAAAGATTTAACATTTTTTGTTTATTGTTTTTTTATTATTATATCACCAAAAACAATTAATCGCCAACCATCTTCGTTTGTCAACAAAGATTTATTTTACTTCTTCCCAAGAAAGAATTTGATATTGATTTGTTGTCAAGGGAAAGTTTGGAGGTGGATTATATAAAAGATTTTCATCATAAATAATATTTCTGGTTCGATAACCGCTGTTATCAGTATAAGCAAAACCATACCTTTGATTGGTGATAATAACTCCATAAAGAGTGATTGATTGTCGCGTTCGGTTGTCGCCGCAAAAAGAGTTATAATAATACCTTCCCACTCGTCCGTTTTTAGCAACAAGGGCGGCATCAATTCTTAATTTATTCGCGCTATAGAGTCCGATATTAAAATTTTTTTGAGCAATTAAAGCAATTACATCTTGACCATTGTAATTGGTATAAAGAAGATCCTCGTTTACCGTAATACTGGTGTCAGTGGCCGGGCTTTCGGGAAATTTTGCCGAGACAATTGTTAAACGGGCAGTATTGATTTTTCCACTTACCCAAACATTATCTTCTAAAAATATAAAACCATTCAAGGGGAAGGAATAATTGTTTATTAATTGTTCTTTTTTAATGCTCCACGTTCCCCATCCGTCTTGCGAGCAATTTCCTTCGCTGTCCAGCGGACAGGAACACCATTTGTTGGGTTTTTCAATTAAAGACAAAACCCTATAAAGATCAAAGGTGTCATTGGTTTTTAAAACTATATGGTAGCCCAATCCGTCAGAAGAAGCAAAATAGCGACCGTTTTGCATTGCTTCGGTTTTTATTTGCGCCAAGGTGTTGCTGATACCGGTAAAATCAACAGCGGGAACTGGAAATTGGCGCCCTGCCCTAAAGATATCCGATCGATCGGGAACAGGGTTTGGGGGTAGGGGATCAGAAGGAGGAATATGGGTATGGACGCCAAATTCATTTGGTCCTTCATGATCAGGATCGTCATAGGTTGCCATTGCACTGGTAACGATATTATGGGCGATGCCGTCAAAACGAATGCCGCCGTTAGCGTGAATGGGTCCAAAAACCTCGGTTCCCTCCCCAAATCTCATATTGGTGTTGGCAGCCACCGCATATTCAGCAAAAGAGGGTTTAGTTAAACGAACGACAATACTGCGGGAGATGTAAGGATCAGTTTTTATTTTGCCTGTTGATTTTAATGTTACAACAGATGATCCTAATGGGGGGGGAGTAATATCAAGAATAAATTGGCCAATAATATTCCCATTTTTATCGTAAAAATCATGAATATAGGGACCTGGTTTTTCAGTCCCATCTTGGAAATCGGTTGGAGCGTGGGCAAGGTGCCAACGATAATAATCAATCCCCGCTTCTGCGATTTGAATTGCGAGTTCTCGATTTGCTGATTGTTTTGAAGCGCGGATGTTAAAGTTTACCCAACTCACCAAACCGCCAACAATCAAAAGAGCGATAAAGCCAAAAACAAGCGCATAAACAACAATTTGCCCCTTTTGTTTAATTTTTTTATTTTCGTATTCGTATTGGCAATAAAGAAAAATTTGTTTTTTCTTTTTCATAGATTATCTTTTAAATTTCTCATTGAAACCTGAGTGGTGAAATTAAGCGGAAGTGGCGATTTGGAGGCCCCTCCATTGATTATAAGATTAATTTTTACCAATCGGATTTTTAAGATATCAACAGGTTCTGAAAGAGGAGGGCTAAATCCATCATAATTGGCGTCGTAATAATCAAATATCGGCGTTGAACCGTTAATAACCTGAGAAACCAATTCGTTTATTTTTTCGTTTTCGGGGTTGTAGGTAAGGGGCTCGCCGTTTGGTTTTATCACTCCTTTTTTAAAAACATTGTTTTCAGAAAAAAACCGAACTCGTTCTTTTAAACCATCATTGTCAATGTCGCAATAAAAAATAAAAGAAAATGGCTTCGCTTCTTCAATGGGATAGGAACCATTGCTGGAAGGAGAGGCAGAACGAATTTCTGCCGTTGCCATTTTAAACACTTTTCTTATTTGTTCTTGGGCGCTCATGTTTTGGGAAATGATATTGTTGAAGGAAAAGATGTTTTTTAGAAAAGATAAAATTGCTATTCCTACCAATCCAATAACAAAAACAACAACAATTATTTCTACCAAAGAAGCCCCTTTTTGTTTTACTATTATGTTTTTTGTCATTTTTTATTAAGGATTAAGGAGACGGGTTAAGAAATATTTCGTATTGTTGCCAGGGTTGCGATATTTCTATAGCATTTTCTGAAACATCATATCCTGGCTTTGAAACAGTTAAAGTATAATTTCCCGCTTCAAGATTTTCAAATATTACTTGGCCGGGGGGGACGCAGGACGAAGTAAAAGTAAAAGCGACTTCAGCGAGATTTGGCGTAAATTCAGGGTTATTTGTCGCAAGGAAAACCTTATAACGCAAGTAGCGGTCGCCATTATGGACGGGGTTAATATTGGTTTTATTGAGGGTGTAAAAAGTATTTGCCGTCCCGTCAGGGCCTAAAAAATTCCAGGTTGTTTTATCATTATTGGTGGCAATCTGAAATTTTATGCTTTCAGGGCCAGTTTCTGGCGGTTGGTCGTGGGGTTGCCATAAAATTTGATGAAAATTGCTTTCTGAACCGGTGTCAAAAGTAGAAGAAATTAAAGTTCCTTTTGATTCATATTGTTCAAAAGTTTTCTTTAACCGTAATTCGCCTGCGGGATTTTCAATTTCAATATTACCATCAGAATCAAAGTATTTTGACGAATCTATAAACTCTTCTTGACCAGCGCCCCCCGACCAGTCAGTTTGTTTTAAAAAGCCGCGGCCCGTTATTAGTGATTTATAAAAATCGGTTTTCTCCAAAATTACTTCTGCATTAGAAAGAGGGAGTTGGGTATTAGCGTCTTTTACCGTAACGAGTAGCGCCATTGGTTTTTTGGGCGCCACAATTAATCTTAGATTTAGATTCGTGTCGGGAGTAAGGTTTAAGGGCAAAAGAGGAATGGTGCCAACAAGGTTGTAAGAACTATCAGTAAGAGAAAGATGATAGGTATCCCATTCCATATTATCAATATCTTTTACTCCAGTGCTGTTGGTAGAATAATTTTGGCTATACTTTAAAACATCGGGATTGGTACCGATAAGTTTGGAACCATTTATTGAAAACTCAATATTGCCCACCGGAGCGCACGTTTCCCGGGAGGTTGTTATTTTTAAACTGCTTGTTTTGTCAATCGCAAAACTAATCTGCGTTAGTTGCTGGCTGACAACAGTGGCATGGGGTTTAAGGGGATGGGGATTGGTCGGATCATTTGAAGAATAAGTTTTTTCTTGTGAATAGCCTGGTTTGGAAACAAAAATTTCATATGCTTCTATTCCCGGCGGGACATCAATTATTTTAAGAAAACCATTTTTATCAGTAGTATCATTTATCACAAGGGGGGGATTATATTGGTTATTTTCAATTTGAATCTCCGCATTAGAAACTGGTTGGCCGTTTGCATCAAAAACTCGGACGAAAAGAGCGCCATTTAAAGAAGTCGTTTCTAGATTTTTAGGACCGATGTAGGTATCAAAATAAAGGGGTAAAAAATTTTTGCAAGAAGGACAGGAAACTTCAATTTCAGCAAATTTGTAATCAGCGGGAGAGGAATCGCGAGGATCGCCCTCAAGGGTTCCGTCAAAAGGATCATCAATATTGCGGATAGTTGTTTTCACAATGAACTCGTTGTTATCGCGGACAAACGTTTGAATTTGTTTAATTTTTCCTGGCGGCAATCCGCCTGCAATACCCACGTCATCATAGGGAAGATTGCGCATTATTTCAAATTGTTCATTTGCTAACGCCGCGGCAGTTATTTTGAGGCGAGAATTACGGACAAGATTGAATAAAAAGATATATGTTTGATAGATACTTATTACGATAATAATAAAAACAACCACCCCTATCACCGCCTCAATCAAAGTAAATCCCGTTGATTTTTGGTTTAACCGAGGTCTTTTTAAAAAACCGAAGGAGAGAAGCATTTTTTTAACTTGATATTTTTTTAAAACCTAAAATCATTTAATTGGTTAAAGCAAATAAATTATCGCTAAATTTTTATAATCCACCCAGGGAGTATATCGGTTGCATTATAGAGACGGCAAAGAAAGCAATTGCTACTCCTAAAATAAGCAAGAGGACGGGCTCAATTATAGTTGAGAGATTCTCAACAATATTGATAACCTCCTCTTCATAAAACTCTGCCAGTTCTTTTAAGATGGTTGAGGTTTTTCCCGTTTCTTCCCCCACCTCTATAATTTCAATGGTACCGGTAGGAAAAAGATATTGGTATGGTTGGAGCGAGGCAAAAAGTTTTTCCCCCTCTTTTACTTTTTCCGCTACTTCGTTTAGGGCCTCTTTGAAATAAAAGTTATTCACCGTTCCCGCCGTGATTTTTAGCGACTTGACAATAGGAACACCGGCGGCGATTAAAGAGCTAAGCGATCTAATAAGAAAAGCCGAGTTGCTTTTTTTAACCAGCGAAGAAAAAATCGGCATTTTTATGAGAATAGTATCTATTATTTTTTTACCCTTTTTTGTTTTTAATATTTTCCAAAGAAACAAAAGCAGAAAAAGGAAAAACAAAATCAAAAAATACCAATATTTGGAAAAAAAGTCGCCCAAGACCAATAAAGCCCTTGTTGAAAATGGAATTTCTGTTCCCAGCTCCTTAAAAAGACCGCTTAATTGAGGGAGAATAATAGTCATTACTACGATGCCGACCGCAATCATTACTGTTAAAATAATGGCGGGATAAATCATTGCTCCCCGAATTTTTGATTTCAATTGGTGTTCTTTTTTTAATTGAGTCGTAAGAGTTTTCAAAACATCTTCTAGCGTACCCGACTCTTCTCCGATTTTAACCATATTTTGATAAAATTCCGAAAAAATATCTGGCTGACGAGAAAGGGCAGAAGAAAAATCTCCTCCCTTGTTTATCTCTTCTTTAATTTCCAAGAGGGCTTTTTTCAGTTTTCGATTTTTTGCTTGATTGGCTAAAATGGAAAAACTTTTTACTAATGGCAAGCCGGTGGCAACCATTATCTCTAGGTTCCTGGTTAAAATTATTTTATCTTTTGAGGAAACCCTGGAAAAAGGAAAAGAGAATCTGATTTTTTTTCTTTCTTGTTCTTCTTCGGGGACGGCTTTGATGAGGACCAACCCCCCTTTTTTTAACTCTTGGGCCAGCTGATGGAGATTTTTGGCGCTTAGCGTTCCGGTTTTTGTTTCTCCCTCAGCCGATTTAGCGGTATAAAAATAATTTATCATAATATTATTATTTTTATTCCGTAATAATTATTCCGTAATAACGCGGAAAACCTCTTCCAAAGACGTTATTCCTTTTGCCGCTTTTATAAACCCATCTTCTACCATTGTTCTCATTCCTTCTTTGATGGCTTGATTTGCTATTTCTTCGGTTGTTGCTTTTGCCACAATTAATTTTTTTATTTCCTCGGTGACGGGTAACACCTCAAAAATTCCTATTCTGCCCTTGTAGCCGGTGGGACAATCTTTTGTGGGTTTGGGGCGATAAAAGTCAATGTCTTTTAAGTCCTTGCCAGATTTTAGTATTTTTTCTTCTTTGAGAATTTTTAAAATTCTGTTTAAATCGCAGTATTTGGCAATATTTTTAATTTCTGTTGAAGTTAGCCGGTATTTTTCTTTGGCGCCATAAAATTTTCTTACCAAGCGTTGGGCTAACACCAAATTTAAAGTTGAAGAAATTAAAAACGGTTCAGCGCCCATATCAATAAATCGGGGAATGGCGCCCGCCGCCTCGGTGGTGTGCAAGGTTGATAAAACCAAATGACCGGTTAAAGCCGCGTTGATTGCCAATTCGGCGGTTTCATTATCTCTGACTTCGCCTACCATAATAATATTGGGGTCTTGTCTAAGAAGTGATCTTAGGCCGGAAGCAAAGGTGAGGCCAACTTTGGGATTAATCTGGGTTTGATTAATTCTGGGCATTTGATATTCAATTGGGTCTTCGACTGTTGAAATATTCACATCAGGTTTATTGAGAATTGCCATCATAGTGTATAAGGTGGTTGTTTTTCCACAACCAGTTGGTCCTGTCACCAAAATCATTCCTGTTGGTTTTTTAAGATTGTCTTCTACGTTTTTTAGCGCCTGGCCGGTTAATCCTAAATCCTCCAAGGTGTAGCTTTTACTATCTTCGGCTAATAATCGCATTACAATTTTTTCTCCATGATAGACGGGGAGAACCGAAACCCTCACGGAATATTTAAAATCCTCTGTTTCTATCTTAAACCTTCCGTCTTGAGGCAAGCGGTGTTCATCAAGTTTTAAATCCGCCAAAATTTTTATTCTGGCGACGATACCAGGAGCAGTAATGATTGGCAGCGTCATCATATCATGAAGAATGCCGTCAATTCGATAGCGAATTATAACCTCTTTTTCAAGGGGTTCGATATGAATATCAGAAGCCCTTTGCAAAATAGCATGTTTTAATAAGGTATCAACGATTCTAATAATCGGCAACTCTTGGGCTGCTTTTTCCAACTCTTCTTTTTTTTCGGGGGTTTCTTCGGTTTTGGTGTCAGCAGCTTTTTTAATTTTTATAATTTCTCCAAATTCGCTTTCTAAAGTTTTTTGGTATTGGTAGAGAGCGTTTTTTATTCCCTCCGGCGTGGTTAATCGCGCTAAAATCTCTAAAGAAGGAGTTGTTTTTTTAATAAACTCAATAGTTCTTAAATCTTCGGGATCCAACATCGCCACTTCCAGATTATCTCCCTCTTTTCGAAAGGCAATGATATTGTGAGCCCGGGCAATTGGCTCAGGAATAATTTTTAAAACATCAGGCGGAATAATTTCTTTTTCAATATTAATAAAAGGAATGCCTGCAATGTGCGCTTCAAATTTCTTTAATTCTTCTGCCGTAATCAACCCCTCGCCAACCAAAACATCACCCACCTTTTGTTTGGTTTTCTGACTTTTTTCCAACGCTGCATCAAATTGTTCAACAGTGATTGATCCGGCGTCCAAAAGAAACTTTTTTAACTTTTCTGGTTCAATTTTCATATTTTATTATTTATTATAGCATAATTGGAAATTTCAAAAAAGCATGTTGCGCCTGACCATATTGAAAAACTTCGGATTTGCCACCTCTATAGTTTTTTTAGTTGTATTCATTATTTTTCCCAAAGCCGTGATCTATCTATAAAAAACCAATGGCTTTCATTTCATTTTAAACAACAAAGAGCGTCTGCCTACAAAGGGGTGCTCATTTTTTTTGCGGTGCCGCAAGCGACACCACTTGCGGCACGCTGTTTATTTATTGGGTCCAAAAAAGGTGGTATAATAAAAACAATGAGAGACAAAAATGACACTTAATCCTATAAGGTTGGTAGTAAATAAAAAAGTTATTAACCTATGAAATTCAAACTCAATACCAAAAAAAAGCCCTTTGCCAGCACGAAAAGCGGCGCTGAATCATTTTTTGTTGATAAGAAGTCAAAGATTGGTATTTTATTGCTTCACGGATTTACAAGCACTCCTTATCAATTTAAAGAAATAGTTGACTTTTTCGCGAATAAAGGATTTACGGTTCTTGCCCCCCTTATTGCCGGGCACGGCACTAATCCAGACGATTTATTGAAAACCACCATTAATGATTGGAAAAAATCTGTAGAGGATGCTTACAAAAAATTAAAAGAAAAAACAGAAAAAATATTTATTTTAGGAAATTCTTTTGGGGGAAATTTGGCTTTTTATTTGGCAAGGAAATTTCCCGAATCAACAATCGGCGTAGTGTCATTGGGCACCCCGATAAAGTTAAGATTTGAATTAATTATAAAAATTCGCCTCTACGCCTACGGCCGGTTTAAAAAATACTATCATAAACCTCGGAGAATTTATAGAACCGATTATACCGATATGGCTGATGAAATCAGTTATCCCGTTATTCCGATAAAAAGCCTACAAGATTTTTTAAGGTTTATAAAAGAAGAAACAATTCCCAATTTAAAAAACGTGAAAGCGCCGACCTTAGTGCTGCACGCTAATCATGATTATGTTATTGATCCCAAGAGCGCGATTTATATTTATGAACATTTGGGTTCCTCCTATAAACGGCTTCATTTATTTAATAGCAACAGGCATAGCGTTGTTGAGTCAGAACTTCGTCAGGAACTGATGGAAAAATCCTACCAGTTCCTTCAGGAAATTGTTTAATTGCTTTTAATTTTTCATTTAAATATATGGACAAGACGATTCCTGAGGTTTTCTTTGAAACAGCGAAAAAATTCTCCAGTAAAACTGCCCTCTTAGCCAAAGAGAATAATGTTTATTTCTCTTATCATTTTGATGAGTTAGAAAAAAAGATTAAAATTTTTTCCAAGGCGCTTTTGGAGTTGGGGGCAAAAAAAGGAGACAACATTGCTATTCTTTCAGAAAATAGACCAGAGTGGGTAATCGCTGATTTGGGGATAATGTTAATAGGAGCAGTTACCGTTCCTATTCATACCACCCTTAATGCAAAAGCCATTTGCAATGTTATTAATCATTCAGAGGCAAAAATTATAATCGTTTCGGGAATGGATTTATTGGTGAAGGTAATGCTTTTTCAGAATGAATTGCCCTTTTTGGAAAAAATAATTTACATTGAAAAATTAAACAATGACCTTAAAAAAACCTCTAAAAAGGAAATTATTGACTGGGAAGGAATCGTTGACTCACTTGATTTAAAGGAAGCGGAAAACATTAAAATCAATTTCAATAATTTTAGCGCTGATGATGCTTGCAGCATTATTTATACCTCAGGGACAACCGGCATCCCGAAGGGCGTAATGCTCACCCATAAAAATTTTCTGGAAAACGCAGAGGCGGTAAAAAAAGTCGTGCCGGTTAAAACCGATGATATTTTTTTGTCTTTTTTGCCTCTCTCCCATGTTTTGGAAAGATTAGCGGGCTATTATATCCCTCTTCTTTCCGGCGCCACCATTGCTTATGCGGAAAATGTAAAAAAGATCGCCGAGAATCTTAAAGAAGTGAAGCCAACGATTTTAATTTCTGTTCCTCGTATATTTGAAAAATTTTACGACACTATTTGGGATAAAGTTAAAAATTCGTCAAGAATTGAACAGAAACTCTTTCTTTGGGCTTTAAAACAGAAAAAAGATAGTTTGAGTTACCAAATTGGTGATTTTTTGGTTTTTAAAAAAATCAGGAAAAAAATGGGCGGCAGATTGCGGCTGGCGGTTTCGGGCGGCGCCTCGTTAAATCATAAAATCGCCAAGTTTTTTCTTAAAATGAAAATTTTAATTTTAGAGGGCTATGGATTAACCGAAACCGCCCCAGTTATTTCGGTAAATGAGGAGAAAAATTTTAAATTTGGCACTGTTGGTAGGCCGCTTCCGGGAGTAAAGGTTAAAATTTCTCCTGAAAAAGAAATATTGGTTAAAGGACCTAATGTGATGAAGGGTTATTACAAAAACGAAGAGGAAACCTTGGCCGCTTTCGATAAAGAAGGTTGGTTTCATACCGGAGACCTGGGATTTATTGACAATGAAGGTTTTTTAACAGTGATTGGCAGAAAAAAAGAAATGATTGTGCTTTCTGGGGGGAAAAATGTTTGGCCGGAAGTTGTTGAGAAAGAAATTAATCATGATCCTTTTGTTTCCCAATCTATGGTAATAGGCCATAACCGCAAATTTGTTTCTGCCTTAATAGTTCCTGATTGGCAAGAGGTTAAAAAATTCTTTCAAAAAAATAATCTTATTTTAAAAAATCCAGAAGAACTAGTGAAGTCGCCAGAATTGATTAAATTGTTTAAAGAAAGAATAGAGATAATAAATAAAAATCTTTCCAGTTATGAAGATATCAAGAAATTCAAATTGATTGTGAACGAATTTTCTCAAGAGAGAGAAGAGCTTACTCCCACCTTAAAATTGCGCCGCCACATTATTGAGAATCACTATGAGAAAGAGATAAAAGAAATTTATAGTTGAGTTGCTCGAAAAAGGTTAAAAACCCATTCTCAAAAACGTTATTTTAATAAGCAAAATGAATAATCAAACAAATTAGTTGTTGTATTTTCTTTTTCCATTTCTTTATTATTAGCGTTTTTTTTATTTACTGAGGGAGAACTCGGTGTTTATTATGAGCCAAAAAAGCGGTATGATAAATTGCTAAAACCAAAGGCTAAAAATCAAAATGGCTGAAAAATTTTGGGGAAATATTTTGAAAACGAATAAATGGGAGTAAAATAAAATTTAGAAAATGTTTTATTGGGCGCTAAAAATATTATTTGGTTGGGTGGTAAAATTGATTTGGATAAAAAGAGTGGAGGGGTTGGATAATATACCAAAAAACGGACCGTATATTATTGCAGCCAATCATTGCAGCTATTTTGATTTCATTGCTTTAATTGCTGTTTTGCCAAAAAGAATTTATTTTTTAGCCGCGGAAAAATTTTATAAAAGCGCGTTTTGGTATCCATTGGTGGCGTGGACAGGCCAGATTAAGGTTGATAGAAAGAGTTCAGACAAAAAAGAGGTTTACCGAAAAACCCTTTCAATTTTAAACAGCGGTAAGGTTTTAGGCATTTTTCCTGAAGGCACAAGATCGCTTGATGGGCAAATAGGCAAAACATATACGGGCGTGGCAAGATTCGTTTTGGAAGCAAAGGTGCCGGTTGTGCCAGTTGGGATAGTTGGAAGCTATGAAGTTATGTCGCGTTATGATAAAAAACCCAAGTTTAAAAAAATAATAAAAATAAGAATAGGAAAACCAATGTATTTTGAGGAATATTATAGGAAAGAGAATAATGAGTTTATTTTTCGAGAAATAACCGATAAAATAATGAAAAAAATAGCAATTCTTGCCGCTCAATAAAAATGAAAGAATTAGTTATTTTAGATTTAGATGGCGTAATAATAAATGGTCAAAGCCAGAAAATTTTTTTGGATTATCTATTTGAACAAAAAATCATCGGAAGTTTTTTTTATTTAAAAATATGCTCTTGGTTCCTTCTATATAGGTTAGGATTGGTAGAAAATCCGGAGAAGATAATGAACTATGCTTTTTCTTTTCTAAAAAATAAAAAAATAGATGAGGTCTCTAAAATAATCGATGAATTTTTTAGAAACGAACTTCGTAAATTTATTTTTCCTGAAATAATTGATATTATAAAAGAACATAAAAAAAATAATAGAGAAATAATAATAGTTTCAACTTCAGTAGATATTATTGTTAAAAAAATGGCAGATTTTTTAGGAATTCCTAATTATATATGTACGAGCCTAGGATTACTCAAAAGTGTTTTTAGCGGTAAAATTGTGGGAGGTATAGTTTATGGAGAAAAGAAAGCATTCTTTGTAAAAAAATTTATAAAAGAAAAAAATGATTTAATAAAAACCTGGGCCTATGTCGATCATTTTTCCGACATTGAATTATTAAAAATGGTTGATTATCCTTTTGTCGTTAATCCGGATAAGAAAATGAAGAAAGAGGCAAAGTTAAGAAATTGGCCCATTCTAATTTTTAAAAATATATAATAATTATGTTTTCTTTCTTTCAGATTTCTTGTTTAGTTATTTTTGTAGTTAGTATCATCTTCGGTTTGTTGGTGTTTTTAAGCAATAGAAAATCTAGAGTAAATCTTTTTTGGTTTTTAACCTCTCTTTCAATAAGCGTCTGGAGTATAGGTTTCTTCGGAGTAATATTTACTATTAGCCCTAGAGTGGCGTGGTTTTCTCAGTATTTTTTAGATATAGGAGGCATTTTAATTCCGATTTTCTTT
>CAZEXD010000003.1:0-44923 GCA_964516865.1 uncultured Candidatus Saccharibacteria bacterium | reverse complement strand
GTGGCGTGGTTTTCTCAGTATTTTTTAGATATCGGAGGCATTTTAATTCCGATTTTCTTTTTTAATTTTATATCAAATTTAATTGGGGTCTCTGAAAAACGCAAAATAATTAGGAAAATTTTTTATATAGGAGCAATATTTTTAGTTTTACTAAACTTTACTCCTCTTTTTAAAGTAGGAATGCAGCAAGCCCTTAGTTTTAATTATTGGGTAAAACCCGGCCCTCTATACTTTTTGTTTCCCTCTTTTTTTGGCATTCTTTTTTTGTATTCTTTTGTTTTATTAAAAAAACATTATAAAAAAGAAAAAAACGAAATAGTAAGAATGCAAATAAAATATATAATGTGGGCTCTTATTTTTGGCGTTGGCGGTGGAGTCACAAATTTCTTTCCTCAATTGTTTAATGTTTATCCATTTGGAAATTATTTGGTTGTTTTATATATAGTTTTTATTTCTTATGCCATTTTAAAGCACCATCTTTTTAATGTTAAAGTTATTGCCACCGAAATATTTACCTTGGCAATTTTTATTGTTTTGTTGATTAAAATTTTACTATCACAAAACTTTAATGAATTAATTATTAATTGCCTTATTTTTATTTCTATTACCCTGTTTGGCGTCTTATTGATTCGAAGCGTGCAGAAAGAGGTTCAGCAACGCGAACACATTCAGCGGCTCTACGAGCAGGTAGACCGTTTGAGCAAAGCAAAGTCCGAGTTTATCTTCATCGCTTCTCATCAACTTAGAACTCCGCTTACTTCAATAAGGGGTTATGTTGATTTATTGCTGGCTGGTGATTTCGGGAAAGTCGCGGAAGAGAACAAACAGCCGTTGGAAAGAATCGGCGCTATTAATCAGGGAATGATAAATTTGGTCAATGATTTGTTAGATATCTCTCGTATTGAAGCCGGTACCCTCCAATTAGAAATAAAACAAGTAAACTTAGAAAAAATAGTAGATTCTATTGTGAAGGAGATGAAGGTTAAAGCAGCCGAGAAAAATTTAGCGCTCCATTGGGAAAAGATTACTACCTTGCCGGAAATTATGGCTGACGCCGGCAAGATAAAGCAAGTTATTCTGAACTTAGTGGATAACGCTATCAAATACACAGAAAAAGGCGAGGTGATAATTAAAACAGAAACAAAGAAACCGTCGGAAAAATATCAACAAGGTTCCATTTTAATCGCAGTTCAAGACACGGGACCAGGTTTATCAAAAGAAGAATTAAGCCGACTTTTTGAAAGTTATACAAGGGGAGAGGCCGGCAAAAAATATGGGCCAGGGGGTCTTGGTTTGGGATTATATGTTGCCAAAAAATTCGCGGAAATACATGGCGGCGGAGTTTGGGCAGAAAGCGAAGGTCTGGGCAAGGGCTCAACGTTTTATGTGGAACTGCCGCTGAAATAATGCGAATTTTCTATTCTTTCACCGAGGAATTTAATATTCGCTTGGGTATGTTTTTTTAAAAATTTAATAAAATTCCCCAATTCTTGTTTAGTGCAACTAAATTTTTTTATTTGACAGTGGTCTTCGTTGGTAATTAACTTTTCAACCTTCACCTCCAAAACTATTTGTCCTTAACTATAAAATCTATTTTATTCTGCCTGCGGAATTAAAACACACTTGATTTTGAGATTATTTTGCCGAATTTGATACCCAAGTTAAAGAAAAGAAATCTTAAAAGATAAATTTGCCAGGCGGGGCTTCGCCCCGCCTGGCTTTTAAGAATTATTTTTTTGTGTCGCTCGCCCGCCCGCAGGGCGGCCTCACTTTCAAGAAATTTATTTTTGATAAAAAAAGAGGGGATTTATTTGTATAAAGTATAAAATAAAAACAAAAACCCGAGACAAGTCGGGTTTTAAAATTCAATATTTTAATTTTTAAATCAACCTGTTTTGTTTCGGCGGCGGTTTTAAACCAAAATGCTGATAAGCCAGTTTGGTCGCGATTCTTCCGCGAGGCGTGCGGTCAATAAATCCAATTTGCATTAAATATGGCTCGTTGATATCTAAAACACTATCCTCTTCTTCTTGAACTGCGGCTGCCAGGGCTTGAAGACCTACCGGACCGCCATTAAACTTATTAATTATTGTTTCTAAAATTCTTCTATCAACCGGCTCTAATCCCATTTCGTCCACCTCTAAAAATTCTAGGGCTTTTTTTGCGATTTCCGGAGTAATAATTCCATTTCCTTCGACTTCAGAAAAGTCCCTCACTCTTTTTAAAAGTCGGTTGGCTACCCGCGGGGTAGAACGAGAACGTTGGGCGATAATTTTTATTGCCTCTTTGTCTATTTTAATATTTAATAATTGACTCGATCTTTCAATAATTTTTTCAATATCCTCATTTTTATAAAAATTAAGATGAAAAACAGCGCCAAACCTATTTCGGAGGGGCGCGGATATTAGCGCTGGTTTAGTTGTGGCTCCAATTAAAGTGAATCGTTCAATTTTTAGTTCCATTGTTCGAGCCATCGGACCCTTGCCAAGAATGAGATTTAGTTTATAATCTTCCATGGCGGGATAAAGATACTCTTCTACCACCTTATTCAAGCGATGGCATTCGTCAATGAATAAGACCTCGCCCTCGGAAAGATTGGTTAGAATCGCTACGAGATCGCCAGCGCTTTCTAAAGAAGGTCCGCTAGTCACTTTAATGGGCGAATTCATTTCTTTGGCGATAAGGTGGGCGAGGGTTGTTTTTCCCAATCCCGAATTTCCGCACAAAAGGATGTGGTCGGACACCTGTTTTCTTTGTTTGGCGGCAGTAATAATAATTTTGATGTTCTTTTTGACGTTATCCTGACCGATATATTCGTCCCACTTGTTTGGTCGTAGGGTTGAATCCAGAATTTCATCTTCTTTATTCGACTTTTTGGTTAGATTGCCCGTATCTCTTGACATAAGTTTTGAAATTTGCTATAATAGAATAATGAGATTAATTTCTCATTTTATTTTTTACAATTTAAACAGATAGTCAAACAGATTCAAGGTTGGAGGCGTATTTGTGGATTTACCTTAGTAGTTGGGTAATCTGGCTCCGGCTCGATTATTCCTCGGGTATATCCGTCTTATATCCCAGAATATAAGAACGCCCCCAACCTTGAGTCTGTTTCACCTCCGCTTTTTTAAGGCGGAGGATTTTTTTAATCAGACTCGCCAATTACTCTTTTTACCTCTTCAAAAGTAGTTATCCCCGAAACAATGTCAATAATGCCGGCCTGATACATTGTTACCATCCCTTTTTTAATAGCCGTTTCTTGGATTACTGAAACAGGGGGATTGGTTAAAATAAGCCTCTCTATTTCGTTGTCAACCAAGAACGCCTCGTAAACTCCTTTGCGGCCCCGATAACCAGTGGAATTACAAAAATCGCAGCCCTTTATTTTAGGAATTTTTAAATTTTTGTCTATTTTGGGAATTTTAATATTTTGAGGCAGATTTTTTAGATTTTTTTCAATTTCTTGCATTTCTTCTTCGCTTGGTTTTACCAAGGTTGAGCACTTGGGGCAAACCTTTCTGATTAATCGTTGGGCAATTGCCATATTAATTGCTGGCGCGATAGAAGAGGGGTCAGCCCCCAAATCAATAAGACGGGGGATGGTCCCAGCCGCATTGTTGGTGTGAAGGGTGCTTAAAACCAGGTGGCCGGTTAAAGATGCTTGCAAAGCGATTTTAGCAGTTTCTAAATCTCGGATCTCTCCCACCAAGATGACATCCGGGTCTTGGCGAACAATGGAACGCAATCCTTCACTAAATGTGTATCCCTTTTCTGGCATTACTTGGGTTTGAGATATACCTTTTAAGTGGTATTCAATGGGGTCTTCGATTGTAATAATTTTGATTTCCGGATTTTGGATTCTTTTTAAAAAAGCGTATAAAGTAGTAGTTTTTCCCGAGCCGGTGGGACCGGTAACAATTATCATTCCATTGGGTTTTTTAATTTCTTTTTCAAAGATCTCAAACAGATCTTTTCGCAAACCCAATTCTTCCAAACCGATTAAACTTTTGGGGTTTAAAATTCTCATCACAATTGATTCTCCGTATTCAGAAGGAAGAGAAGAGGTTCTGATTTCAATGGGCGGGTCTTCTTCGTTTATCACAATGGAAAACCTTCCATCCTGGGGTTTGTCGGTGATATTTAATTTAATTTTTGAAAGGAGTTTTAGGCGGGAGAGCAGGGCCTTATATATTTTTAAATCAAAAAACAAAACATCTTGTAAAACTCCATCTAAACGCACCCTTAACCGCGCCTGATCTTCTTGCGGCTCAAGATGAATATCTGAAGCCCCTAAAACCAAAGAAGCAGAAAAAATAATCCCAGCTACATCGGTAATTTTTTGAGACAAATATCCTTCGAGTTTTTTTCTAAAAGAAGAAATGTTTTTAATTTCTTTTTGAACAGGGTTGAAAATCTCGGGGGGAAGAGTGACAGCGCCTAAAAGTTTTGGAGAAGATGGAACGGTCATTTTATGAATTATGATTTTATTCTGTTAATAATTTTTGAAAATTTTCTTTTGGAAGATTGAAGCCTGTTTCGATTTCTGCCGACGGAAATAAATTTTTTATGATTGTTTTTCGGTTGGCCCCCTTTTTAATTAAAAATGCCGCCATTTCCAAAATTTCGGGAGAGACGACATTGTTTTGAAAATTGTCGGAAGAAAGAATGATAGCCGCTAAAAGTGCTTCCGCTGTTTTTTCTTTAATTAGCGATTCGTCAAGGGATTTTATTAAATTAAAAACAATTTCTCCTAATGGTCGGTTATTTTCTACTAAATTAATTTTTCCAAACTTTTCATTACTCTCTTGGTTGTCAATGTTGATGATTTCCGTTTCAAAAAAATTGTTCTCTTTTAACAACTCCGGTTTTTTAAGACCGTTAATATCTTTAAAACCAATGGTGATTATCAGGTCTGGTTTGGGTTCTGCCAAACAAAAAGAAATATCATTTTTTTTGATATTTCCTTTACTTATTGTTAAATAAATTTTTAAACTCTTTTCGTCTTTTTCGTAACGAATTTGCGATGCTTCTGCTTTTTCTTTTGGCAAGGAAATAACGAAATTTTTAGGGGTAGAAAGATAATCTAAAGAAGGAGCCAAAAAATTCATTTTTTCTGGCAAATCATTTAACCCTAGATTTACATTTTTCTTTAAGTCATTTAAAGTATAAAAAAGGGCCAACGCAAGACAAATACTTTCTTTTCGGTTTTCGTCCGGGAAAATATAAATATGCTGGCTATTTGTAATAAGGTTTTTAATTTCTTTTAGCATTTTTTAAATCTTCAATTTTAATTCAAAATACCTTATTTTCTTTCAGAAGTCAAATCTTTTAAGAAAAAAAATACCAAAATAACCCCTCAAAAATCCAAAGAATAAAAAATGATAAACAAAAAGTATTTTACTCAAAGCGCGGCGGAGACGAAAAAATTAGGAAGAGATTTTGCTCAAAAAATTATTCGAGAAAATTTAAGGTCGGTTTCGCGCAAATCGGCGATTGTTATTGGTTTAAAGGGCGAACTGGGAAGCGGGAAAACCACCTTTCTTCAGGGATTTGCCAAGGAGTTGGGGATTAAAGATAAAATTACAAGCCCGACATTTGTGATATACAAAAAGTTTAAAATCCAAAAACCAGATGGCAAATTAAAGTCAAAGCCAAAAATTCAAGTTTTTGAAAATTTTTATCATTTTGATTGCTATCGCCTCAAGAAACCCGAAGAAATTTTAGAGCTGATGGGTTTGTCCGCCAAGGGCGGACCAGTGTCGGGCTGGAAAGAAATAATTTCTGATCCGCGGAATATTGTGGCTATTGAATGGTCAGAGAGGATTAAAAAAATATTGCCTCAAACGACAATTTTTATTAGATTTAAGTTTGTTGAGAAAAACAAGAGAGAGGTGTTAATTTGTTAGTAGAAAGAAAAATGATATAATTAAAAAATGGGCAAAAAAAGATTGCTTATCATTGATTCTAACGCTCTTTTACATCGGGCTTTTCACGCCTTGCCCCCTTTAACAACAAAAAAGGGCGAACAAACCGGTGCTCTGTATGGTTTTCTTTCCACCTTGTTTAAAGCCATAAAAGATTTAAATCCCGATTATCTTATGGCGTGTTTTGATACGCCGGCTCCGACTTTTCGACATCAAAAATTTGAAGAGTATAAAGCCCAAAGACCAGAAACACCGCTGGAAATGAAACCCCAGATAGCCAAAGCAAAAGAAATTTTAAGCGAATTAGAGATTCCCGTTTTTAGCCGAGAGGGTTTTGAGGCCGATGATTTAATTGCCACGATTGTCAGAAGGTTTTCCCAAAAATTAAAAACAGGAGAAATTTATATCATCACTGGCGATCTTGATAATCTTCAGTTGGTTAATGAAAATACCAAGGTTTATACCTTGGGTCGCGGCATAAAAGAGACCGTTATTTACGATACTGAAAAAGTGGTTTCCCGCTTTGGGATATTGCCGGAACAAATAGTTGATTTTAAAGCACTGGTTGGCGATCCCTCAGACAATATTCCCGGCGCTTTAGGAATCGGAAAAAAAACAGCGGCAGAACTTTTAAAAAAATTCGGAAGTATAGAAAATATCTATCGCGAAATAGAATCTAATAGCAACATTTATTCTCATTTGTCGGGGAAGGGGCAAGAAAAAGACAAAACCGAGATTCAGCCGAGAATAAAAGATATTTTATTGAAAAACAAAGCCCAAGTTTTTTTATCAAAAGAATTAGTTAAAATGAAATCAGATGTTGATATTGATATAGCTATTGAAAAGTGTGCTTTTAGGGGTTTTGATCCCGAAAAAGCCGCAAAAACTCTTTCTCGGTTTGAGTTTTATAGTTTGATAAACCGTTTATCCTCATTTGCTAAAGAGGCGCCAGCGGGAACAAAAAAATTATTGTAAAATGGAAAGATATAAAATTAAATTATCTAAACCAACTAAATAGTAAACTAAAAAAATGAATAAAAGAGGAACAATTTTATTAAGAGTGGCATTTCCTATTATTATTGCTGGCCTTTTTGTGGTTGTTACATTTTGGGCGCTTAATTATGAAGCTTTAACCATTGAAATTTATGCGGTTTTAATTCTGGTCGCTATTTTTATTTTTTTATTCGGCTTTGCCATTGGCCAAGAATTTTCTTTTTCAGTCAGACGATTATTGGAAGAGGCGGAAAAATTAAGTCGTGGAGAGATGCCCTCAAAGGTTTATTTGGAAACCAAAGATGAATTTGAAAGATTGGCAAATATTTTTAACAAAATAGTCGAAGAAATGCAAAAAAAACAAGCGATGGCCGAACAAGCGGAAAGTTTAGCGGAAATAAAAATAAGGGCGAAAAGTCAAGAATTAGAAGCGATAATAAAAGATTTAGAAGAAAAACTTAAAAACAGGGCGCAAGAATTTCAAAAAGTTATTAGCGAATCAGAAGAATTGCGAAAAGATATTATGAATCGAGAAAGAGAAATAATAGAACTTAAAAGAAAATTAAGAGAATTAGAGGAAAGAAGAAGGGTTATAAGAAAATAAGTAAATTAATGTTTCTTTTTAAATAGTCGTTTTTTATTTTTAATTTGACTCTTCCTTTTGCTGAAAAAATGAAGAGTTAATCGAGGAAAACAAGAACTTATGCCCGAATTACCCGAAGTCGAAACAACAATTAGAAATTTAAAAAAGAAAGTCCTGGGAAGGACTTTTCTTGATGTTTGGAGCGATACGCCAAATCTTGTTAAACAGCCCTCTAGTTTTGAAGAATTTAAAAACCAAATAAAAAATAAAAAAATTAAAAAAATCTGGAGAAGAGGAAAAAATATTATTTTTGACCTTTCATCTAATTTAGAAAACGGAGAAAGAAAATATAGACCGCCGGACGAAACCTTAAAGGCGAGCGAGGACAGATCTCAAAATTATTCTTTGTTAATTCATCAAAAATTGACTGGTCATCTTTTAGTTGGTAAATGGCAAATGGTGAACGGTAAATGGCAGCCACTTTTAAAAGGATTTCTTGAAGAAAAAGTTAATCGCTATATTCATTTTATTTTTTGGTTGAGCAATGATTTAATGCTAGCGCTTTCCGATTTGAGAAAATTCGCCAAGGTTGAATTAAAGAAAACGAAAGATTTGGTAAAAGAATTAGAAAAACTGGGACCGGAACCACTGGGAAAAGATTTTACTTTTGAAAAGTTTAAAGACAAAATATGTTTGAACGAAGGTGTTGGCGTTTTTTCAGATCGAAGGTCAAAAGGGCGTTCTTCGCAGCCAATTAAACAAATTTTAATGGATCAGAATATAATTGCCGGTATTGGCAATATTTACTCAGATGAAATTTTGTGGGAAGCGAAAATTCATCCTCTTAGAAAAGTTGAAGAACTAAAGACGGGGGAGTTGATAAAAATTTATCAGGCCATAAAAAAAATTTTAAAACAAGCGATAAAAAAACGGGGCACCAGCATTTCTGATTATCGTGACCCGGAGGGGAAATCTGGTTCCTTTGGGGAGATGTTGAATGTTTATCGGCAAGAAGGGAAAAAATGCACTCGTTGCGGAACAATTATTAAAAAATTAAAATTAGGCGGTCGCTCCGCTCATTATTGCCCGAAATGTCAAAAACTTGACTAAAAAGTTACAGAGATACGATCTCTGTAAACTTAATATGATAATATTTTTGTATGGCGAGGACTCTTATAGGTCGCGCCAGAAATTAAACGAGATAATTGAAGAATACAAAAAAATCCACAAAAGTGGTTTAAATTTTAAATTCTTTGATTTTGACGAACCTAATGTTTCAGTAGAAAGTTTAATCAATGAATTTCGTCAAAACTCTATGTTTAAAGAAAAGAAGTTAGCTATTATTGCCAATCTTTTTTTAAACCCAGAACAAAAAGAGATTTTTCGAAAAAACATAAATGCTTTTGCGGATTCTGATAATATTTTAATAATCTATGAAAAAATGAGTATTGGGGAAAGCTGCCCCCTCTTTAAAGACTTAAAGAAGAATAAAAAAGTCAAAAAACAAGAATTTAGAAATCTTGTTGGTTTTGAGATTAGGAATTGGATTAAAAAAGAAATTGAGAAACGAAAGGTTGAAATCGAACCGATGGCGTTTAACTTACTTTTGAATTATGTTAGTGATGATTTATGGCTCATTTCTAATGAATTAGACAAATTAGTAAACTTCAAAAAAACAATTAAATCAGATTCTTTCGGGAAAGTAAGAATTGAAGAAAAAGATATAAAACTTTTGATTAAACCAAAAATTGAAAAAAATATTTTTAAACTTATTGATGCTCTTGCTCAAAAAAATAAAAAAGCCGCAATAAGATTAATAAATTGGCACCTTGAAAACGGCGATACGCCAACCTATCTTTTAGCGATGATTGGTTATCAGTTTAAAAACCTTTTAATTGTTAAAGAATTAAAAGAAAAAAACAAATCCTATAATATAATTCTTAAAGAAAGTGGAATTCATTCTTTTGCACTCAAGAAAACCTACTCGCAAGCAAATTATTTCTCTCTTAATGAGTTAAAAAAAATCTACCGTTTTATTTTTGAGATAGATTTGAAAATGAAAACAGGCGCCATTAATCAGGAAGCAGCGCTGGAAATGCTTGTGGCGTTAATTTAATTTAGGTTTTTGTTAATAAGCTTAGTTAAACGCGATTTTTTGTTAGCAGCCGTGTTTTTCTTAATTACTCCTTTTTTTGCCGCTTTATCTAATGTTTTGTAAATTTGGGGCAATAGTTTTTTTGCTTCCTCTGTCTTTTTTTGAGAAACCAAAAGTTTTATCTCTTTAATGAGACCCTTTATTTTATTTTTATAAATAAGATTTTTTTGCCTTCGCCTTAAATTTTGGCGGAGTTCTTTTTTCGCTGATTGGGTAATAGGCACAGTATTAAAAAAATTAATAACTAATAATTGATATAATACCAAAAAAGAAAAAAAAAGCAATAACGTCAATAACTTGCATTTTTGTGGCATTATAGTAAAGTAAAATAATAAAATTAAAAAATAGGAAATTTTAAAAATGGAAATAAACCTTGAAAAAGAAAGAGAAAAAGAGGGTATTGAAAAATTAAGAGAGATTCTGGCGGAGATTTCCGACAATTTAGAAAAAGAGGGCGTACCGGTTGATGTTGATTGCCGCATTGATATGCCGGCTTTTAACGATATTTATGGGAAAGAGGTTGAAAGAGATCTTGGAAGAGAAGAAGAAAAAATTATGGAAGAAGAAGAAAAAACCACAATTGGTGAAGCAATGGATGAAAGAGTTAAAAGAGACGGAGAGAAATTGGAAATGTTGAAGACTGTTATTTTCAATAAATTTCTGGGAAGGGATTTTATCGTAGTAAGAAGTTCTTTATACGATGATAGAAGAAATGGTATTGATAATATAATATTAGAAAAAGAAACTGGTAATTTGGTTTGTGCCTTTGATGAAGTAGCGGCAATTAAAACCCAAAAATTAGACGAAAAAATACGACAAACAAGAGAAAAAAATAGAGAAGGTGGCGGGGTCTTAAAATATGGCATTAGTTTAGAAAAAGGAAAAATAATAAAAAAGGCGCTAGGAGAACTTCCGGTTTTTTATCTCACTCTTTCTCGCGAAAGAATTGAGGAGGGAATTAAAAGGTTATCTATTTTTTCCGAGAGCCCCTCTTTAGAAGAAAAATTAATATTTAGATTTTTTATAGAATCTCTTTCTTCTCAAATTCCTTATTTGAATTTAGAAAGTGATTTATCGGCTAATTTAAGAAAACGTTTAACGCGATTTGAAGCCGTTCTTCAAAGATTGAAAACAAAAGAATGATAGGTTAAAATAAATTTTAGGAGTGTAGAATATAGAATAAATTAAAAATTATAAAAATTCACTTCATAAAAATTAAATAATTTTTCAAAGCAGAATGGTGAAATTTATAATTTCACTACGCAAAAACCATGAACCAAGAATTACCATCTGAAACAAGAAAAACACCGGAAATTCCTCCTCCTGAGGGGGCTCCTCGGCCGTGGGAGGGGGAAGAAAAAGAAGGGGAGGAATCTCTTTTAGAAAAATATGGGCAGGCCGCTGAGCCAAGCAATAAAACCAAAAATTACATTGAACAATCTCTTAAGAAAGAAACAAGCGACAGAATGATTAATTTTGCAAATAAATGGTTTAAGAGCCATGTAGAAGAATTAAAAAAACAAGGAATTTTTACAGATGTTTCTGAGGAAAGAAAGGCAGCCATAGCTATCGAAAAAGGAGCGCTAAGAGAATTAAGAGAAAAGGATGAATATAAAAAAGATTATGAAGGTATAGAAAATTTAATGGTATTAAGAACTGGTTTAAGGGAGGGGGGTGGTAGGCCAGAAAATCAGTTTTTATTGTTAAATTATTTGGAAGCCCAAAAAATAAATAAAGAAAAAGAACTGGAGGAGTTAAAAAAGAAAGGCGCTGCTGAATCAGAAATTAAAGCGAAAGAAAAAGAGCTGGAAGAGTTATTTGGGGCGCGGAAAGAATTGTTTGAAAAAACCACTGGCCGTGGCCTACAAGAAGAAAGCGAAAAAGAGGCGAAAGAAAAAAATCCCCAGCAACAATATATCGATAAGGGACTCGAAGAAAGAAAAAAAGCAAAAAAAGCAGCTCGAAAAAGAGAAATTTGCGAAAAAGAATGGAATAAGTTGCCCAAAGAAGAAAAAATAAAATACAATGATAGTACTGATTTCCAAATATCTTTTTTGGAAGAGGGAAGAGATAGGATGGAAAAAAGATTGGAAAAAGCAGGTATAACATTGGATGAAAAAGAGGCGCGAGATATTTTTTATGAACTTTTGAAAGCAGGTTATAGTCCTTCTGAGATTAAAGTTAAAGGTTTATTTCGGAAAAGAATATATCTTAAAAAAGAAGGGTTAAAACCGCAAAAAATGACATTAAGCGAGTTTGACACACTAAAAGAAAAACTTGTTAGCGAATCTGAAAGACAAATTGAAAAAGAATCAAAAGAGGAATTATTAAAAGAATGGCAAAAAGAAATAGAAAAAGCAACAAGAGAAAATATGGAAAAGAGAATAACCGAAGCAGCAACCGCACCCGAGAAAGCAAGTGAAGGGGTAAGGGGGGTTTATCAAAGAATGAAAGAAAAATTAATCCTTGAATTTACACAACAAGATTTAGAAAGAAGTGAAAAAACCAAAGGTCAACTTGAGGCAATAAAAAAAGAATTTGGAGGAAAAGGAGTGGATCCAACCGAGATTATTAGAGCAGCTCTTTTTAGAAAAGGACCAGTTGAAAAATGCAGCGGTGATTTAAAAAAAGATGTTCCTCAATTAGCAGATTTTCTTAATGGATGCGGAATAGATGTGAAGGATAAAGAAATTAGAAAATTAAACTTAAACGCTGAAGAATATACCAATGCTTTTAAGAAAGAAAGGGGATTTCTTCTTTGGCTCTTAGATTGTATTGAAAAAATTCGGGGAAAGAAAAAAACACAGAAGTAAAAAAGAGAGAAGAAGATAAATTGGTCTCTAATAATAAGTAGAATTATTAAAATAATAAAAATTAGCCCTATGACCAATATACTTTTAAGCGATAAGAGTTTTAAAAAATTTATTGAGAATATAAAAATTAACAATGAACAAAAAAATTTTTTTCTTTCCCAAATATCTCAGTTGAATGAAGAAGAAAGAAGGCAATTTTTTAATCTTTTAATGAATATTTTTCTTTTGGATCTAGAAGAAGAAAAAGCAATTGAAAAATTAAACAAATACTGGAATCAAAATTAGGTTTCTATAAAAATATGATAAATGGTGAAACAAAAAATTCGGCAGAAGTACCCACGCCGGGCGAAACTTCCCTAAAAGAGGAAGAGGTTACCCCGGAGAAAACGGCAGAGGCCGCTAAAAAAGTAAATAAAGCAGTAGAAGAGGTAGCAGAAGAAGAAAAAAAGACTGAATCTTCTGAAGAAAGAAAGTGGTTAGATAAGGTTAGAGATGGTTTAAAAGAATTTGGGATAAAAAGCGGAAAAATAGGATTAGGATTCCTTAAGGTTTTAGGCGTTTTTACTATTAGCTTAATATTGGTTGCTTTAAAAATTGCCGAAAAAACCCTCTCTTTAGCAAGAGCGGCAACGACAGCAGAATTAGAAGGATTGCCGAAGGCGATCGTTAATGAAATTAAAAGTTGGTTTTTATCTCAAGAAGAAAAAAAATAATAAGAGAAAATTATGAAACAAAAAGACACTTTTAAAAATGTGCCAGCGCCGTATCGGGAAATCATTGAAAAAATGTTTGATTTAGCGATAGAGCGATTTTTAAAGAATATTTACAAAAAAGTGACCGAAAAAGAGAGAAAAGAAATTGAAAAAGCGCTTGTATCAAAAAATAAAAAAGTTAAAGAAAGAATTGTTGCCAAATATTTTCCCAACCTGGAAGAGATGTTAAAGGTTGAGGCGCAAAAAATTACCGAAGAAGTTGAGAACAAAATTAGAAACCAAATATAAAGGAAATGATTTCTTATCTTTCGGGCAAACTTCTTTCCAAAAAAGATAAATTTGTTATTTTAGAAGTGAACGGCGTGGGCTATAAAGTTTTTTTATCTCAAAAGACGCTTTTAAATTTACCGCCAATTGGTCAAAAAATTGAGTTCTTTTGTTTCTTAGATATTGGCGAAAAAAAAATGGATTTATATGGTTTTTTAGATGAAAAAGAATTGGAGTTTTTTGAAATTTTAAACGACATAAGAGGCATTGGTCCCAAGGCAGCGATTGAAATTTCTTCTTTTGGTCCTTTGGAAAAATTAAAAGATAAAATTCTTAATCAAGACGAAACAATTTTTGATGGAATTCCTGGTATAGGAAAGAAAAAAGCAATGTCAATTATTTTAGATCTTACCGGAAAAATAAAAATGTTGGGTCGGAAGTCAACTTCAAAAGATGAAGCAGAGAGCGCGTTAATTCAACTGGGATTTTCAAAACAGCAGGCAAAAGATGCGCTATCGCGCGTTCCGAGCAATGTTAAAAACACAGAGGAACGCGTAAGACTTGCATTAAAAAATATAAAGTAGTATAATGAACCTAATATGAGGAGCGCGAGAAATATTACAATTAACATTATTATTAACCTCTTTTAGAGAAGCGGCACGTTTTTATTAAAAATTGAAAATTAAATGTGCCTCTTCTCCAGAAGAGGTTTTTTGTTCTTTCGTTGTTCTTTGACAAAAAGGAGATCAGTCATGAGCGAGCAAGAACTACCCCAAGAATTGCTTAACGGGCTAAATTCCTCCTATTTGCCTCAAATGGGCAGGTGTACTTTAAAAATTGGTGAAATTACTTGTCAGATTTTTCCCAATAAATTCAGCGGTGGCATTATTGTTTATTGGGGCAACAAAGTTTTTGATTTTTTATGGCAAGAAAACAAAGGCAAAAACGGGGGAGGGTGGGTTATGAAATAATTTGGTAATTTCGCTTGTTGCCACGCCGACTCTGGTCGGCTTTTTTTTCCTGCGATGATATGTTAAATTAAAGATAATGTTTAAATCTTTGATTGAAAAAATAGCCCCCTCTTTTTTGTTGGATTGTTATCACTATCTTTTGGCTATTTTAAGTGCTTTTTGGTATAGATTTCCTTCTTATCAGAAGCAAGGATTGTTTGGCAAGTTGACTCGGAAATTGATTGTAATTGGAGTAACTGGCACGAAAGGCAAATCAACCACGGCAATATTAGCGGGTAAAATTTTAGAAGAAGGGGGTTCCAGAGTGGCTTGGCTTACTTCGGCGACTATTAAAATTAATGAAAAAGAACAATTAAACCCATACCACATGACAATGCCGGGTCGTTTTGCTATTCAAAGGTTTCTAAGAAAAGCCGTAAAAGAAGGATGTAAATACGCTATTTTAGAAGTGACGTCAGAGGGTATAAAACAATACCGCCATAAGTTTATTAATTTTGATACTGCTGTTTTTACAAATTTAAAGCCAGAGCACATTGAGGCGCATGGTGGTTTTGAGAATTATAAAAAAAGTAAGGGGAAACTTTTTCAGGCGACAAAAAACATTCACGTTATAAATGTTGACGATGAAAACGCTAAATATTTTTTGCAGTTTGCAGCAAAAAATAAGTGGGGCTACCGCATAGAAAATTCTGGTTCTGCGGTCCAAGACTTTTCCACCACCCTTGTTCCTACTTTTAAAATAATTTCTGCTTTATATAATCAGAAACAAGGCGGCAATACAGAATTTTTCATTGGCAACACTCTATTTTATTTAAAATTGCCCGGAATGTTCAATGTCTACAATGCCTTAGCTGCGATTTGCGTTGCTAAAGCTTATGGCATTCATTTGGAAATCTGCAAAAAAGCCCTAGAAAAAATAACAACAATGCCGGGCAGAATGGAAATTGTGATAGAAAAGCCATTTAAAGCAATCGTTGATTTAGCACACACTCCAGACTCTTACGAAGAGGTATTTAAAGCTATTAAGGAGATGCCTCACAATAAAATTATATCCGTTTTTGGTTCCGCCGGTGGCGGCCGGGACAGATGGAAAAGGCCGGTTTTGGGAAAAATAGCGGCGGAAAATTCAGATATTATTATTCTAACCAACTAAGACCCCTACGGCGAAAATCCGCTTTCAATTTTGGCGTAAATTGAAAGCGGATTTTCGCAAATTCCAAAATCTAAATTAAAAATGACAAAATATGAGAAAATTTTAGATCGGCGTGAGGCAATAAAAAAGGCATTAGAAATGGGGGAAGAAAACGATATTGTTTTGGTTTTGGGAAAGGGAACTGAACAATTGATGATGATTGCTGACAAGAAGATTTCCTGGGACGACAGAAAAGTTGTTCGGGAAGAATTTAATAAATTAAACAAATAATAATTTTGAATAAATAAATTTGGAATAAACAAATTTGAATAACTTCCTAGAAACGCCCTAGAAACGCCCTAGAGATGCCTAAAGACACCTAAAGGCAAAGTTTACAGAAAGTTTACAGAGATACGATCTCTGCAAGTTAAGATGGTGGCGGATATAAAATAAAAAGAAATTTATGAAAAAATATGAAATTTTAGAGCATAAAGCAGACCTGAAAATAAGGGTTTTTGGGACAACAAAAGAAGAGTTTTTTTTGAACGCGCTTTTGGCAATGAAGGACTATTTAAAGCCAGAATTTGCATCAAGCGTTGAACATCAAATATCAAACAGAAAAATTGAAATAAACTCCCTTGATCTCCCGGCTTTATTGGTTGATTTTTTAAACGAGGTTTTGTATTTAATTCAAACAAATAAAGAAATTTACCATAATATTAAATTTAACAAGTTTACCGATAAAGAAATTAAGGCTGAACTTTTCGGAAATAAAGTAGAAAAATTCGAAGATGATATTAAGGCAGTCACCCATCATAGTTTGGAGATCAAACAAAAAAATGATGGGAATTGGGAAGCAATAGTGCTTTTTGATATATAATATAAATAACCAAAGGTCAAAAATCAAAACCCAAAAACTAAAGTTATGGTTTTCAAAAAGGACTTCCAAAAAATTTCTAATTATTTATGGGAGATTCCTAAAAATTTTAGATCGGACATGCGGGTGCCGGCACGGGCTTATATTTCAGAAAAAATGCTCGAAGAAGCTTTTAAAGACAAGTCCTTGGAACAGTTGACTAACGTGGCGACACTCCCTGGAATTGCAAATTATAGTATCGCTATGCCTGATATGCACGAAGGTTATGGATTTCCCATTGGCGGAGTGGCGGCAATGAGAATGGATAATGGCGTTATTTCTCCTGGCGGGGTGGGATATGATATCAATTGCGGAATGCGGCTTTTGAAATCAAGTTATTCGGAGAAAGAAATAAAACCATTTATTGATAATTTAGCAACCGAAATCCAAAAACAAGTTCCGTCAGGATTGGGCAAGGGGCGACAGATAAAAATTTCAATTAATGAAATTGATAAAATTTTAGAAGGGGGTGCGGAATTTTTGGTTAAGAAAGGATACGGAGAAAAAGAAGATATTGAAAACTGCGAAGCCGGCGGTCATTTGCTTGATGCAGGCGCGACAACAGTTTCTTATCAGGCTAAAAATCGCGGCCGCGATCAAGTAGGAACGTTGGGGAGCGGGAATCATTTTTTGGAAGTGCAAAAAGTGGCGGAGATTTTTGACGAAAAAACGGCTGAAACCCTTGGATTATTTAAAGACCAAATAGTAATAATGATTCACACTGGTTCTCGGGGTTTGGGGCATCAAATTGCCACTGATTATATTAAAATAATGATGAGGGCAATGCCAAAATATGGAATAAAATTGCCCGACAGAGAGTTGGCTGCCTGCCCCATAAATTCAGAAGAGGGTAAAAAATATTTCAGCGCTATGGCTTGCGGAGCAAATTATGCTTGGGCTAATCGTCAAATGATTTCTTATTTTGTCCGCCAGGCCTGGAACAAGGTTATAGAAAATAAGGCATCTTCTTTGACTCCTCTTTATGATGTGGCTCATAATATAGCCAAGTTAGAAAAATACATCATCGAAGGAAAAGAAACAGTTCTTTGTGTTCATCGGAAGGGAGCAACGCGCGCCTTCCCCCCAAATCATTTAGAAATTCCTGAAAGATACAAAAAAGTCGGTCAACCCGTTTTAATTCCCGGCAGCATGGGAACTGCTTCTTATGTTTTGGTGGGAACCAAAGAGGGAGAACAGGCGTTTTATTCTACTTGCCACGGCGCGGGCCGCACTATGTCGCGGCATGCCGCGACAAGAACGGTTTCCGGAGATGAAATAGTTAAAGAACTTCGAGCAAAAGGAATTATTGTAAAATGTTGGAGTTTAAGAGGAATTGCCGAAGAAGCGCCTCAGGCATATAAAAATATTGAGGAGGTGGTGGAAATTGTTCATCAGGCAGGACTTTCGAAAAAAGTGGCAAAATTGGTGCCTTTAGCAGTAATTAAAGGAGAATAGTTTTTATATTGTATTAAAAAGAGACAAAAAGATTGATTTTTTCTTTTTTTTAGTTTAGGATATAAAAAATAGCGATTATGTCTTTTTTTATTTCAAATTATTATTTTGATTTAGAAGTGATTATTTTTTTGTATGACAAAATCAGGACTTTCAAGGTCTATCCGCAAGTTTATCAGAAAAGAAAAAGCCCGGATTCGTCGGGAGATTTTGAGCATAGAAGAGCAAAATAAATTGATTTCAGAACTTTACCAAAAATTTATTAAGAAAAATGAAGAATCTACAAATACGCCAACCAAAAATAAACAATAAACCAATTCATTTTTTTGTAAAAATTTGTAATTTTGTAAGGCAGTTATGAAAATAAAAGAAATTTACAATTTGGCGATTAAAATGGGGATTGAGGCAGATTTTAGAGAGAGAGAAGATATCAAAAAAATTTTAAATAGGAAAAAAGAAAAATACGAAAAACTTTCTCCGGAAGAAAAGAAAGAATTTGATTTGGAAAGCCTGGAAAATCCCTATTCTGATTCAAGAATTTTAAATATCTCGGAAAAAAAAGAAATAAAAAAAGTTTTAGTTGGCATTGATATTGAGCCGGCGGAAATTCTGTTAGCCAAAGAGATTGGCGGGATAGATTTGATAATTTCTCATCATCCTTTGGGAAAGGCATTGGCAAATTTGGCCGAAGTAATGGATCTTCAAATTGATGTGTTGGGAAAATATGGCGTACCGGTAAATATTGCCGAAGGATTGACAAAAGAAAAAATTTCCGAGGTAGCAAGAGGGGTTAATAGATATAATCATCAAAGAACGATAGATGCGGCAAGAATTCTTGGCTTTAATTTGATGTGCCTGCATACTCCTTGCGACAATTTAGCCGCTAAATTTTTAAAAGAAAAAATTGAGGGGAAAAATTTGGAAAGAATTGAAGATTTAATGAAATTATTAAAAGAAATTCCCGAATATAAAGAAGCGATGAAATTTGGGGCAGGGCCGACAATTTTTGTCGGTTCGCCGGAAAATCGTTGCGGTAAAATTGCCCTGACTGAAATTACTGGTGGAACGGAAAACTCGCCAAAACTTTACGAAAAAATGGCGCAGGCAGGGATTGGGACGGTTGTTGGTATGCACATTTCCGAAGAACACAAAAAAGAAGCCGAAGCAGCCAATATCAATGTAGTTATTGCTGGCCACATTTCTTCCGATTCTCTGGGGATGAATTTATTTTTAGATGAGCTCAAAAAACAAGGAATCGAAATTATGCCCTGTTCGGGGTTGATAAGAATTTCAAGGGTAAAAAAAGAGTAGTCCAAAAGGCGGACTGAAGTTGTTTTTTCTTGGGCTAAAAAAATAGAGACCACTGGGTGGTCTCTTTGTTTTGGTTGGTTTGGTAGTCGCTCAGGGCGAGAGAATTAGTTGGGTTTGACCCAACTAATTTTGTCTTTAGCGCATTTTCTCTGTCGGGACTCAGGTGTCAGTCAATTACGGCCTAGCCAGAGGGCGGAAATGGTTAAGTCGTAATTAGACGAGGAACTAGGTCCGCGATTTCAGCTCGCATTGCAGCGAGCTCAGGGAAAAAGCGACTGGAAGGAACCCCAGCAATCTGGCCAGGGCGAAGACATCCTTCCCCCTTAAGCCCTTTGGTGGCGACTACCAAACCAAGTTTGATTTTTCTAGGTTCTAATTTATTTTTATCTCTAAGATAAAGGGTTGTCAAGACGATTTGGCTAAAATAAAAGAAAGATTATGAAAAATTATTCATTAAAGCAAGCGAAAAAGGGGAAACTGGTTTATCGGAAGCCAGAAAGATTTATTTATTACAAATTTCAACAAATAAAAAAATAAAATCGGGGAAAAAATACTTGATTTTCCTTAAAAAGAGGTATTCTAACAATAGGTCGGATTAATAAAATATAATATAACAATTTTTTAAAAATATGCCAAAATCGCCAGAGATAAGAATTTTTGAACAAAAAAATGAAGCAGAAAAAATGGAATGGAAAAAAAAATGCACGATACCCTTTTTGAATACGGGTTGACAAGGGGGGTTCAGCCCTTGAAGGCTTGGAATTGTTGGCTTATATGTTGAAAGTTAATTCCGACGGTTTGTCAGAAAGTGAATCTGATGTTGTTAGGGGCTTAAAAGAATACAAAAAAGGCTGAAGACACCATCAAAAGAAAGGGGTTGAATAAAGTTACCTCTGAGGACCTTAAAAAGCACTAGAAGAGAAGATTGATAATAAGGGGACGATTATTGAGGTGGTTAAACAAAAGTATTTTTAGAAGAAGAAAAAAGAGCGGCATAATATTTAGATTTTTAGATTATTATAACTTTTTTACCATATAAGTATTTTTTAGTTTATAACTCAATTTTTGATAATAGCCGCGGACACCAACGCCGGAAATGATGGCTATTTTTTTTATCCCGAATTCTTTTTTGGTTATTCTTTCCGCTTCTTTAATCATTTTTTTTCCAAGTCCCTTGTGCTGGGGAGATCTTACAGAGATACGATCTCTGTAATTGAGGGGATGAAGTTGGCCATAGGTATGAATTTCGCGGATTATAGCAGCATTTTTTAGGCAGCCGAAAACAATAGTTTCATTTTGCGTGGTTTTTTGTTTGTTTGAGCAAAGAGACGAAGGAATACGCAAGCGCAGCAAACTATATAGTCGTTCACGATTTTTGCTTTCATAACTTAAAAAAATCTCTTTACCGTTGGAAGCTTCGTAATCTTGGCGGAAAAGATAGAGCTTTTCGTTAGGCCTGTAATCTTCCCGGACTTCGCGGCATCTAATACATTTACAACACCAATTTTCTTTTTTCGCTTTTTGCGTCAAAAACTGACGAAGATTTGCTATTTGAGGAGGCGCGCCGATAATGAATTTGGCAGGAATATCTCTAGTTATTCTTTGAATTCGACAATAATAAGGAATTATTTTCTTTTTTACATATTTTAAGAGTTCTATTAATTGTTTTTCAGTATAGGGTTTATGTTTCCCCTTTTGCCATATTTTATAAAGTGGCGCCTCTTTCATCACTACGCAAGGATAAATTTTTAAATAGTCCGGCCGAAAATCAGGATTGGAAAACAACTCTTTAAACATTTTTTTGTCGCTTTTTAAATCAGAGCCATATAAATTTGGCATTATTTGATATAAAACCTTAAAGCCAGCATCTTTTAAAAATTTGGTGGCAATAATTGTTTGGGAAACATTGTGGCCTCTTAAATTTTTTTTTAAAACATTATCATAAATTGATTGAACCCCCAATTCGACCATTGTTACTCCCAGCATTCGCAATCTTTTAATTTCCTCTTCATTAATAAAATCAGGTCGTGTTTCAATGGAGAGGCCAACAATTCTATGTTTTGCCGTTTCATTTCTTTTTTGCTCCCACAGCAATTTTGATATTTGAAATTTAGAACCCTGATTTTTTTTGTAATTTGTAATTTGAAATTTTGAATTCTCGTTGCAGGCCTCAAAGCAGCGCGCAATGAACCATTCTTGGTACTTGGGGGGATAATAAGACCAAGTGCCTCCGATTATTCTTAATTCTATTTTGTCGGTTGGATGGCCTTCTTCCTCTAACATTTCAATTCTTTTTTGAATCTGCAAAAATGGGTCAAAATTTAGGTTTTTTGCTCTTTGAGCGGCTGGCTCGTCGGCGACATAACTTTTCGGCATTCCTTTTTCTGTTGGGCAATAAAGACATTTTCCCGGACAGGGGAAGGGTTTGGTTAAAACCGAAACATTCACGATGCCGGAAAGGGAACGAATCGGTCTTGTTTTGAGTAGGTTTTCTATTAATTTCTGCTGTTTAATTTTTGAATTTTTAATTAATTTGTGGTATTCTTTTAATAGTTCCATATTGCTAGGGCAGGAAATTCTGTATTTTTTCGCTACTTTTCTTTTAAAACGAGCCAAATCAGCCGCGGTCTTAACCTTGCTTTGGATTAATTCTTTAAAAACATTATTCGCAATTTGTTTAAATTCGTAATTTTTAGTGTTCATTAATTATTCGCCTTGGCGCATTCACCTAGCCGAGCGTAGCGAGATTGCGCTATTCACTGCCATGAAAAAAGAATACGCCGAACTTTTATTAAATGAAATGCGAGAAATTTATAATCTTATTGCTAAAGATTATAGTAGAACGCGAGCTTTTATTTCCAACGATTTGAAAAATTTAGGCAACTACGCTAAAAGCGGAGAAAAAATATTGGACTTGGGTTGCGCTAATGGCAGATTCTACGAAGTTTTAGAAAATAAAAATGTGGATTTTTATGGTGTGGATTTTTCTCGGGAGTTGATTGAGATGGCAAAAAACAAATATCGCAACGGAAAATTTTATTTAGCCGACGCCCGAAAATTGCCCTTTTCTGATAATTTTTTTGATAAAATTTATTCTATTTCGGTTTTGCACCATATTCCATCTTATGATTTCCGAATGCAATTTTTAAAAGAGGCAAACAGAACCTTAAAACCGGGAGGTCTTTTAATTTTAAGGGTCTGGGATTTCTGGAAAAGAAAAATGGCTTTAAAATTGATTTCTAAATATACTTTACTAAAATTATTAGGAAAATCAAATTTTGATTTTAAAGATGTTTTTGTTTCTTGGAAAGATCAAAATGGAAATATTTTAGCAAACCGCTATTTTCATTGTTTTACGCAGGGAGAACTGAAAAACTTAATTAAAAAAGCCGGGTTTAAAATAAAAGAAATTTGGCGAGAAGGAGAAGATCCAAGAACCAATATTTATTTAGTAGCAGAAAAGCCCGTCCCCGTAGCTTAATGGATAAAGCGCCTCCCTCCGGAGGAGGAAATGGCTGTTCGACTCAGCCCGGGGACATAATAATAAAAATAAGTTTTGTTTAACTGCGGTGGGATGCCGGAGCGGTTGAACGGGGCGGTTTCGAAAACCGCTATATCCGAAAGGGTATCGGAGGTTCGAATCCTCCTCCCACCGCCAATCGAAAAAAGAGGTTGCTGGCGGTGCCTTTTGGACAAAATCCGAACTTTTTTTGACGAAAATCCGGATTGCGAATTTTGATTAAAACTTTTCCGCTCGGGCGGGGCGGGAAGAAAAAGGGGTATGGGGAAAATGCCCCGAAGGAGTCACTTCGCGACCCTACGGGGTAAAAATTCCCGTTCCGCCCTCGCTTTTCCGCCGCTGCAGGCGGCGGGCAGGAAAAGCCGTCGGCTCGCGGGCAAAAAATTTCCTCCCCTAAAACCCCTCCATTTTTTGCCCGCTCGCTAGAAATGATTAAAAATTTGAATTCTACTATTTGTTTTCAAAATTTGGTATAATAAAATAAACCCCTTAGTAGTATGTATAAATTAAAAGACCAATTTTATACAAAGCCGAAGGTAGCCGAGTATTGTTTTAAGAAATTTCAAGAAGTTGCAAACGACCTTGAAGTTAATTTAAGCAAATATACTTTTATTGAACCTGCGGCCGGCTGTGGTTGTTTCTATCAGATTTTACCAAAAAACCGCAGGATAGGAATTGATATTGAGCCAAAAGAACTCTTGGGTATAGATAATAAAGGAATAATAAAATACGATTATCTTAAGTGGTATCCCAAAAATAAGAAGAAAAAATATATTGTAATTGGAAATCCGCCATTTGGATTAAGGGGTAATTTAGCACTTCAATTTATAAACAAGTCTTATTTCTTTGCTGATATGGTGGCTTTTATTTTGCCCCAACTTTTTTATAGCGATGGGAAAGGAGTGGCAGGAAAGAGAGTGTTAGGATATAAATTGGCATATAATGAACATTTATCGCCCGACTCTTTTATGTATCCAAATGGTGAAGAAGTAAAAATAAATACTGTTTTTCAAGTTTGGACCAAAATAAATACTGATAAAATAAAAATGAAACCGCCAAAAACTTGCGATACTTTTATTGATATATATTCTTTGTCCGATGGCGGGTTGCCCGCAAATACCAGAAACAAAGAGATGATTGGAAAATGCGATGTTTATCTACCATCAACTACCTTTACTGGAATGAAGGCATATAAATCTTTTTATGATTTACCAAATGAGAGAGGATATGGCATAGTTATTAAAAAGAATAAAAAAGAAATTGAAAGAATCCTTTTTAATACGGATTGGGAAAAAGTATCATTTTTCTCAACTAATTCTGCATTAAATTTGAGGGCCAGCCTAATTAAAGAAGTAATTATAAAAGCAGGTTATTTTGATAAACATTTAAAGTTAGTATGAAAATATCGGATATAATTTTAAGAAAAATAAAAGAAATAAAAAGGAGAAAACCTCCACAAAAATTTGATTGGAATGATAGTTTATATGAAGATATACAATTTTTAACGATTGATGAAAGAGGACAGCTAGGAGAGGAAATAACGGTAGAAATTTTAAAGAATTTTCGTTGTAAAATTAGTTATGAAGCAAGCATTACAGGAGCAGAAAAAGGTTGGGATTTTATTTCTAATGGTTTGAAAATAGAAACAAAACTTGCCACTATTACAATCGGCACAGGATTATTTCAGCATGAAAATTTGCACCCTCAAAGAGATTTTGATGGCATATTATTTATAGATGTCGCTCCAAATGAAATATATCTTACTGCTGTATGTAAAAAAGATATTAACTGGAAAAAGATACACAGGAGAGAAAGCGGAATTTATAAATGTGATTTTTCTATAAAACATATAAAAGACAACAAAATACCGAAATTTGAGAAATACAAAACGGGATTAGTTAATTCGGAACAAGATTTTTTTGATATTTATAAATGGTTAGAGGAAAATTGTAAATAGTAGAATTCAAATTTTTAATCATTTCTAGCGAGCGGGCAAAAAATGGAGGGGTTTTAGGGGAGGAAATTTTTTGCCCGCGAGCCGACGGCTTTTCCTGCCCGCCGCCTGCAGCGGCGGACTAAAATTCAGCGTCGGGATTTTCCTTAAAATAGGTTCGGATTTTAACCAAAAGGTACCACCAGTTGGAAAAATTTATATAAACAGAACGCTTAAGCATCCTCTTTGTTTTTGTTTTGAAATTTAACCATCTGGAAAAATTGTGAATAATGTGTGTAGAGATTTTTTGATTTTTCTGGTTTTTAACCCTTTCCACCTAAGGGTTGACAAGCTTGTTTCTTCGATTAGAATATAAAATTGAGGGGGTGAGAGATTTATTCTCGAGGACAAAATATTTCTTAATGCTGGAGGTTGAATTTATAAACCTGGTTTAATTGTCCAAATCAGGCTCGAGCGTAGACTGACAGTATTGAGAGATATAATCCCCCCTCATCAAAATCCGCGATAAAAGTCCATCGCGGTTTTTGATTATTTTTTTCTTATGATAAAATAAAGATAAGGCAAAGGTCGATTCAAAATATAAAAAAATAAAAATAAAAAATTTAATATGCCCAATGAAAAAGAAGGAAAATTAATTGGTAAAATTACGCATTATTTTTCGCAGATTGGCGTGGCGGTTATTGATTTGTCCAGTGGTCTTAAAGAGGGCGACAATATTAGAATTGTGGGTGGCGAAAACACTGATTTTACTCAAAGCGTTGAATCAATGGAAATTGACCATCAGAAGGTTAAATCAGCGAAAAGGGGCGATTCGGTTGGTTTAAAGATTAAAGAGAAAGTAAGAGAGGGATATAAGGTGTACAAGGTGTAAAATCTCAAATCACAAATTCCAAATTCCAAACAATATCAAAAGCAACCCTACGGCGAGTTCCGAACTTTGTTCGGTCCAGCAAAATCCTTAAAACCAAAATGGTTTTGGATTTGTAATTTAGAAATTAGAATTTGTTTGTAATTTGGTGTTTAGTGCTTGGAGTTTTATTATTTATGGATTTTTTAGCAAATCCTCAAATTCAAATTTTTCTTCAACTCATTCTTGCCTCGATTTTAGGGGGAATTATTGGTTTTGAAAGAGAATGTCGCAAAAGGGCAGCGGGATTAAAAACTCATTCTTTGGTTTGTTTGGGTGCAACCTTATTTACCATCATCGCTTATGAGTCATTTTCTTTTTTAGCAGGTAAAACCGGTATAAGCTTTGATCCTTCAAGGATTATTGCCGGCATTGTAATGGGTGTAGGATTTATTGGTGCTGGTTTAATAATGCGACATCAATTTAGGGTAGAAGGATTGACAACTGCCGCGGGCGTATGGATAGTGGCGGCGATAGGAATCACTATTGGAATAAAAATGTATCTTTTAGCGGTTTTTGCCGCTTTTTTAACCTTAGGAATTTTGGTTGTTTTTGGTTTATTTGAAGAAAAATATTTTAAAAAAACAGAAAACGAAGAGCAGTAATTTTGTTTTAATAACAGAATTTACAATCCAGAATGGAACCCTCAATTTTTTTAAATGATAATAAAGAAGAGATAGAAAATTCTATCATTGATTTAATTGCAGAAGTTTCAACCGGTCAATTGATGGTTTTTAAACCCACGGAAGAAATGCCATTGGTTGATTTGGTAGTAAAGAAAAGAGGAAAATATTACAACAATAATGTGCTTTTCCTTCAGGTTCAAAAATGCCGAAAAGAAAAAGGTTTTTTTCGAGTGGAAATACCGAAAAAAAGAATTATTCAGGATAACAAATGCTACCTTCTTTTTGTTAATTTCGATGAAGTGAGTCAGGGGATTAGCGATTATTTGTGGTTGATTCCCGCTATTAAATTCATTGAAATTAGCGAAACAGAGAAAGATAAAAATTTAAAGTTTGAGGTTTTCCAAGATGTTCAGAAAGAAAGCATTTTTTCGAGGTTTTTAGTAGAAAAAAAAGATTTGCCAAGGGTTTTAAACCAAATAATAGAAAAAGGAGAAAAATATATTTTTTCAGCGCCGAAATTATTATTTTTAAATTTAACTCTTCTTAAAAATTTTATTATTGAAGCGCGACGCCGCTTTTTTGCTGACGAAATTATGTTGACCTATAACCCCCGCTTGAAGGGCTCAAAAGAGTTTGAGTATCAAAAAGACGACTGGACTTATCACAACATTTGTTTTTGCGGCAAAAATAATTTTATCGGCCAAGAGCTAATTTATTATAACAACAATCCAGTTTGGATTTTTCAGTATTTTGGCAACCCCTTAGAGAAGAAAGCAGAGATATTTTTGAAACAAACATTATTTAATTTGGCAGGTCAATGTCGCTTTGGTGGAAAATACGAGTTAACACAAAAAGATTTTTGCTATAAAGATAAAGGAAGCGGAGACATAAAGCGTTTTTGCGGAGAAGAAAAGATATTTTTTGGGGAAAAAGAAATTTACAAACTAAAATATCAGGGCGGTTTAGTTTAAAAAATAATGAAATTTATAGCCGATTTTCATATTCATTCCAAATATTCCCGAGCCACTTCTCCACAAATGGATTTAGAAAATTTGGATAAGTGGGCAAAAATAAAAGGAATTAGGGTTTTGGGAACAGGCGACTTTACTCATCCCGAGTGGTTGAAACATTTACAGCAAAATTTAGAGCCGGCGGAAGTCGGGTTATTTAAACTAAAGAATAGCGAATCCCCAACGCGTTTTTTGTTAACGGCCGAAGTTAGTTGTATTTATTCCAAAAAAAATCAAGTTCGGAAAATCCATCTTATTATCTTTTCGCCATCATTTAAGAGTGTAGAAAAAATTAATACTCAGTTGGGGTGGATTGGAAATTTGAAATCGGACGGCAGACCGATTTTGGGATTGGATGCCAAAGAATTAATAAAAATTGTTTTAGAAATAGACAAAAATTGTTTTATTGTGCCAGCCCATATGTGGACTCCCTGGTTTTCTATTTTTGGTTCAAATTCGGGATTTGATTCAATAGAAGATTGTTTTGAAGAATATTCAAAATATATTTTTGCCGGAGAAACTGGATTGTCGTCAAATCCTCCCATGAACTGGCGACTTTCGGCTTTAGATAAGATTACTTTAATTTCAAATAGTGATAGCCATTCGCCGCAAAAAATTGGCAGAGAGGCTAATGTTTTTGATACCGAACTTTCTTATTCTGCGATAACGGAAGCGATAAAGACAAAAAATTCTCAAAAGTTTCTTTATACAATTGAGTTTTATCCCGAAGAAGGAAAATATCATTATGACGGTCATCGGATTTGTGGCATAAGATTGTCTCCCGAAGAATCAAAGAAATATAATAATCTTTGTCCGCGTTGCGGCAAGCCTCTCACTATTGGCGTTTTAAACCGAGTGGAAGAGTTAGCCGACAGGCCCCAAGGATTTAAGCCGGATAACGCCATTCCCTTTCGCAGTTTGATTCCCTTACAAGAAATAATAGCAGAGGGGAAAGGAACAACCACCCTATCTAAAGAGGTAGAGAAAGAATATTTTAATTTAATAAAACAATTTGGAAACGAATTTAGGGTTTTGCTTGATATTTCTCGTGAAGATTTAGAAAAAGCCACTTCTTCGGCTATTGCTGATGGTATAATAAAAACAAGGGAGGGAAGGGTGAGCATTGAACCGGGATTTGATGGGGTTTATGGGAAAATTAGAATTTTTTCAAAAGAAGAACAAAAGGAAAAATCAAAACAAAAAACATTATTTTGATAATTCAAATTCAAACCTTAAAATGCAAAATAGCAACGCAAAACGTAAAATAGATAAAAAATAATTTTTATTTTTGCGCTTTGCGTTTTGAATTTGAATGAAGCGATTATGATTGAAGAATATCATTTTGGTAAAATAGTAATTAATAAAAAAATCTACAATGAGGATGTGGAGGTTCGTTGGAGAGAAGAGGTTTTGGGATGGAAGTTTCGAAAACGGCACCTCATTGACGTTGAAGAAGTAAGAAGAGCAGTGGAACAAAATCCAGAAACGATTATTATCGGCACCGGCGAATCCGGTTTGGCGGAGGTAACCGAAGAAGCGAAAAATTTTATCAAAGAAAGAGGAATTGAATTAATTATTGATAAAACCGAAGAAGCAATAAAAACCTTTAATATTATAAAAGAAGAATCAATTGAAGAAGAGGGTGTTGAGCGAAGGGTTATTGGTCTTTTCCATCTGACTTGTTAAAAAGTTTTAACCAATTGACAACCGTTTTTTTTGTAACTATAATTATAATAGCCAAATATAGTTATCTTTAAACCTCTTCTTTTTACCGAAGAATTAAAACTTTTTTAAGGAGGGTAAAATATTAGTTAATCACTATATTTAACCCCAGGGTGGGGAGATATAGTAAGGATTAAATTTGATAGGTCATATGCCGGAAGTGTTTTATATTACCAAAGAGAAATTTGAAGAACTTAAAAGGGAATATAAGAAATTATTAGCCATTGAGTTTCAGAAAACAAAAGGTGAAATTTCCCAATTTTTTGGGCCCCAAGATTCTCATCCTGAATTTATTAATTTTCAGGAGGATTTAGGATTTTTAAGGGCTCGCATTAACGAATTAGAAAATATTTTAAAGAATCATCAAATAATAAAAGCACCCCCTAAAGTCCGTCAAAATGTTGTTGGATTGGGGGCAACAGTAACTGTAGCAATAGGAAAAGAAAAAGACGAATTTACGATTACCGGAACCCTAGAGGCCAGTCCTTCTTTGGGCAAAATTAGTAATGAGTCGCCCGTGGGAAGGGCATTGTTGGGGCGCAAAGTAGGCGATGAAGTTGTGATTTCTTCTCCTGTCAAAATAAGCTATAAAATTTTAAAAATTAAATATCATATTTCTTAAAAATATATGAAAGATCTTCTTAATTTTTTTATTGAAATTGGAAAATTAAAGCTAATAAAAAGAAAGGGATGGGTGATAAACCAACTGAAAGATCCGGAAAGTATTGCTGAACATATTTTTCGCGCAACTATAATGGCTTGGTTATTGGGCGAGAAAAGGGGCGGGCTTAATATCGAACGACTCCTTAAGATAGCATTAATTCACGATCTTTGCGAAGTATATGCCGGCGATACGACTCCTTATGATAGTATTCTCCCGAAAGACAAAAAAAAGCTCTGCGAACTAATGAAAACCTGGCCAAGGTTTTCTAATGGCGAAAAAAAGAAGATTACCAAGAAAAAGCACAAAAAAGAAAATAAAGCCCTGGATAAGCTTATTAAAAGTTTGCCTTCCAAACTGAAACATGAAATAAAAAATCTTTGGTTAGATTATGAAAAAGGTTTAACCCCGGAAGGAAGATTTTTTAAACAGGCAGATAGAATAGAAAATTTTCTTCAGGCTCTTGAATATTGGAAAAAATATAAAAAACCTCCTCAAAGACCCTGGATAGAATGGGCAAGTGAATTTTTTGACGAATCCACTTCTTTGGAGTTTGTTAAAATAATGGAAGAAAAATTTTACGGCAAAAATAAACCAAAAATTTAGAAAAAAGATATTTTTTTCTAGGACAAAAAAAGAAGAGGACAGCAACCCCTTCTTTTTATTGGTTTAAAATATTATAATGAGTAATGCCAAACAGATGTCCCCAATAATACATTTTTTTAAAAACTTGAGAATTTTTAAAATATTTTTTAATCGAGAAAACAACATCAACATCAAGAATAAAATCTTTTCTAAAATTTTTATAATGTAATATGCCAAAGACCATTAATCAAGTTATAAAAATTTTAATAACAAGTGATTTTATCTTAAACTGTGGTTGGGGTTTGTTGGGACCGATTTTCGCTTTGTTCATTGCCCAAAAAATTACTGGAGGAGATATCAATAAGGCGCTAGCCGTGGCCGGGCTCTCCACTTTTTTTTATTGGATTCCCAAATCACTTTTACAAATTCCAATAGGAAGATATCTTGATAGGAATCATGGAGAAAAAGATGATTTTATCTTTATGGTTTTAGGAACTTTTACCACCGCGATCACCCCTTTTATTTATTTGTTTGTTTTTTCCCCTTGGCACATTTATGTTGCTCAAACCCTCCACGGTGTTGCAACGGCATTGGTCATACCCTCTTGGATGGCTATTTTTACCCGACATATTGATAAAGGGAAAGAAGCAATTGAGTGGGGTTTGGAAAGTACAGCAATCGGTGTTGGGGCGGGTTTTGCAGCCGCCGTTGGTGGAACGTTGGCTGCTATTTTTGGTTTTAAAATAGTGCTTGTTTCAGTTGGTTTTTTAACCCTTATCTCTTCTTTTTTGCTTCTTTTAATTCGCAAAGATATTTCAGGGAAAGCGAATGTTATTCATTTACTACCCCCCAAAATACCAAAACAAGAATAAACCATATGAAAAATTTAGAAATTGCAAAGATATTTTATACTTTTGCAGATTATCTTGAAATGGATAATATTGCCTTTAAGCCATACGCCTATCAAAGAGCAGCCATTGTTTTAGAGTCGCTGGATCAAAATATTGAAGAAATTTACCGACAAGGCGGAAAAGAATCCTTAAAAAAAATTCCTGGTATTGGCGAAGGAATTGCCAAAGCAATTGAAGAGTATTTGAAAACCGGCAAAATCAAAGAATATGAAAATTATAAAAAAAAGTATCCTGTTGATTTATCAACATTACGGTCAATTGAGGGTTTGGGTCCCAAGAAAATTAAAATTCTTTATGAAAAATTGAAAATTAAAAATTTAAAAGATCTTGAAAAAGCGGCTAAACAACATAAAATTGCTTTACTTTTCCGCTTTGGCGAAAAAACAGAAAAAAATATTTTGGAAGGAATTAATTTTTTAAAGCGCGATAAAGGAAGATTTCTTTTGGGAGAAATAATCCCTATTGTAAAAGAGATTATTGGAAGATTGAGCAGTTTGAAAGAGGTGGAGAAAATAAGTCCGGCTGGGTCGGTAAGAAGAATGAAAGAGACAATTGGTGATGTTGATTTTTTAGTCGTTTCCAAAAATCCCGCGAAGGTGATGGATTTTTTTTGTAATTTTCCTGAAGTAGAAAAAATTTGGGCAAAGGGGACAACAAAAGCCTCGGTTCGTTTCAAAGAGGGATTTGACGTTGATATTCGCGTGGTGCCCGAAAAAAGTTATGGCTCCGCTCTTCAATATTTTACCGGTTCTAAAGAGCATAATATTGAGACGCGAATGATTGCGATAAATAAAGGCTTAAAACTGAACGAATACGGTCTTTTTGAGGGTTCAAAAATGATTGGCGGCAAAACCGAAGAAGAGATTTATAGGGCTCTCGGATTGGTTTGGATTGAGCCGGAATTAAGAGAAAACCAAGGAGAAATTGAAGCGGCTCTTCGGGAGGCAGAGGGTAAGAAGCCGGGTTTACCCAAAATAATTGGTTATCACGAGATAAAAGGCGATTTGCATTGTCATTCTAATTGGGGCGGGGTGAAGGAAAGAGATTCAATTGAAGAAATGGTAAAAATGGCGCAAAAGATGGGTTATGAATATATTGGTATTTCGGACCACACAAAATTTTTGCGCGTTGAACATGGTCTTACGGAAAACCAAATTTTACAGCAAATCAAGGAAATAGATAAAATAAATTCCAAAATCCAAAAAACAAATTCCAAATTCCAAATTCTAAAAGGTTGCGAAGCAAATATAATGCCCGACGGTTCAATTGACATTAAAGATGAGACTTTAGCCAAACTGGATTACGTGATTGCCGGGATTCATTCGCAAATGAAAATGACTAAAAAAGAAATGACGGAAAGAATAATTAAGGCGATGAAAAATCCTCACGTTGATATTATTTCCCATTTGACCGGCCGAGTTTTCCGCCATCGTGACGCTTATCAAATTGATTTTGATAAAATTCTAAAAGTTGCGAAAGAGACCGGCACCATTTTGGAAATAAATTCTTCTCCTGTTCGGCTTGATTTAAATGATGCTAATATTAGGCGCGCAAAAGGGGCAGGGGTAAAAATGGTTATTAACACTGATTCACATCAAAAAGAACAGATGAGGTTTATAGAGTACGGAATTGCTCAAGCCCGTCGCGGTTGGGCGGAAAAAGAAGACATTGTAAATACTCAACCGCTAAAAAAATTATTAGAATATTTTAAATAATTATGCTTGAAAAATCAGCCGGTGCCATAATTTTTCGGCGAGAAAAAAATCAGATATACTATTTGCTTTTGCATTACAATTCCGGCCATTGGGACTTTCCCAAAGGTCATATTGAAAAAGAGGAAAGAGAAGAAGAGACGGTAAAAAGAGAGGTGGCAGAAGAAACTGGAATTGGTGATATAAAAATAATGCCCGGATTCAAAGAATGGGTGAAATATTTTTTCCGGCCCACTTATGGCTTATCAGAAGAAGAGAAGAAAAAAGTTAAGCCAGTATTTAAATTGGTAATTTTTTATTTGGCTCAAACCCAAACAAAAGAAATAAAAATTTCTCACGAGCATCAGGGATATAAATGGTTAATCTATGAAGAAGCGTTAAAACAACTAACTTTTAAAAACGCTAAGGAAATTTTAAAAGAAGCCAATGATTACCTTGTTTCGCGAAAAAGTTTTAAAAATTGTTAAAAAAATTCCTAAGGGGAAGATTTTAACTTACGGAGAAGTGGCTCGGCGAGCGGGTAATCCTCGAGCCGCGCGAGCAGTGGGCACTATTTTAAATAAAAATTACGATCCAAAAATACCTTGCCATAGAGTGATACGAAGCAATGGAAAATTAGGAGGATACAACAGAGGTCCGAGAAAAAAGAGGAATTTATTGAAAAAAGAGGGTGTGACTTTGTTGGGCGAAATCTGAATCTATTTTAAGGAAAATCCCGATGGATAAACCTTGATTTCCTGCCTAGGTTGGCTTGGACGCAATCTACATCAGAAAGATATTTAATGTTTTTATCATTTATCAATGTTTCGTTGATGGTTAATTTAATTGAATAAAACTCGGATAATTAAAAGTTGACAGCATATCTAAGGATAATAACTAAAGAGAGGTTGTATCAATTTTTATACAACCTCTCTCTTCTTTCATAAACTTCAACCATTAAAGTTAATTACGCAACCAGCACATCTAAATTCTTTAAACCTGGGTTTTCTCCAGGATTTATGTTCCAAGTGTAATGTCCCCCTAGAACGATTTCCAATAAGCTCCAACAGAATTAAGATTTAACTCGGACGAATTAGCTCAACAATCTTTTTAAAAATTTCCGGTTTTTTTTGCGTCAATTCAGCTAAAATTTTTCTATCCAAACCAATATTATTGTCTTTAAGCGCTTTTATAAATCTACTATAATTGATTCCATTTTCGCGACAAGCCGCATTAATATTAGTTTGCCACATTCGGCGGAACGCTCTTTTTTTATTTTTTCGGTCGCGATACGACCATTTCCGGGCATGTTTAATAGCGTCTTTTGCTAGACGATATTTGGATTTTCTCCCCCAACGAAATCCCTTTGTATATTCTAGAATATGCTTTCGATGTTTGCGGGCTGTTTCTCCCTTTTTTACTCGAACCATTTTTAAAAATTAAAAAATTAAAATTTGAAATTTTTATTTTATCTTTCCGACCATTTTTTTAATTGCTTTTGCTTCCCATTTTGAAACCAAAACCCACTTTCGGCTTTTTCTTTTTTGATTGCCGCTTTTTTTGGCGCGACAATGATTTTGTCCCGTTGGCCTTCTTAAAACTTTGCCGGTTTTGGTTATTTTAAATCTTTTTAATATTGCCTGTTTTGCTTTCATACACTTTATAAACGCGATACTTATTAATATACGAATTACGTATAAACGTACATCTAAATGATTGGTATCCTTGGTATGCGAGTTAGTGTCATTGGCAGTGCTATTTTTTGGAAACAATCATTACAAATCCTTGCGGTTCTTTTTTTAACTCTTTTTCGGTTTTTAGCGGAATTAACGATTCTAAAAAATGGTAAAAATATTCAATTTTTTCTAAAGCAAATTTTCCCATTGCTTTTTCCCTTCCCCTTAAGGGCATAACTATTTTAACCTTATCACCGTTTTTTAAAAATTTTTCCGTTTGTTTGGCCTTTATTTCTAAGTCATGCGGCGAAATATTAAACCCTATTCTTATTTCTTTTAATTCTCCTCCCTTTTGTTTGATCTTTCTTTCTTTTTTTTGAAGTTGGTATAGGTACTTGCCAAAATCGCCAATTTTACAGACAGGGGGCATAACACTTTCCGTGACCTGGATTAAGTCTAAATTTTTTTCGCTGGCTAAATGTAATGCTTCTACTATTGGCATTATTCCCAATTGTTTGCCGGTTTCATCAATCACCCTTACTTCTTTTGCTTTTATATAATTGTTTATTGGTATTCTTTTATTCAATTCTTTTAATTTTCCGCTTTGCTTTGATGGCAAAGCAAGAAATCTTATGTAGGTGGAGATGGAGGAGGTGAATCCTCGTCTGATAAATCTTTGAAAACAATTCTACGAGCGTAGTTTGTTTTTAATTTTGAATAAAGGGTAGAAAACAAACAAAATCCAATTATTCTAGCCCTAGGATTTTCGATAATTTTTATGGGGCAATAAAAATTTCTATCTCAATATTATAACACCCTTTTTCACCTATTGAGAATCAGTGAAAAGAATGCAGCATTAAGCGTATGCTAATGCTGGTTGCCTGTTGAATAAATTGGCAATTATATTTTTTCTTGGAGATTAACGAGTTCCAAGAAACCTCGGCTCGCCTTGTTTCAAAGAACTTATCATCGAAACCTTTCATCCCCATGTTAAATTCTTTCTATCATTCGTCTCATTTCTCTTTCTATTTCTCTTTTTTTTATTTCCTCTTTTTTATTATATTTTTTCTTTCCCTTGGCTAACCCAAACTCAATTTTAAGATTAGCATTTTTTGAATAAATTTTCAAGGGAATTAAGGTTAACCCCTTTTGTTGGACTTTTCCGAGGAGATAATTTATCTCTTTTTTGTTTAAAAGAAGCTTGCGACTTCTTTCCGGTTCATAGCCGGCTGGCGCGTTTTTGGGCTGATAAGCCGGAATTTTTGCGCCAATTAAAAATGGTTCGTTTCCCTTAAAGATAATATAAGAGCCGTCCAAACTTATTCTTCCCAATCGGATTGATTTGACTTCTGTTCCCATTAAAACCAAACCTGCCTCGAATCTTTCCAGGACATTATAATTATAACTAGCCTTTCTATTCTCAGAAAAAACCTTCATTAAATTTACTTTACCATTCATACTTAAATATCGCAAGTTTTGTTTTTTGGAGATTTTGTGATAAAATTTTAAATATGACAAAAAAAGAAATCCTTATTCTTTCGCTTGGAGGGTCGTTGGTGGCGCCGGAAGAGATTGACATAGGGTTTTTAAAAAAATTCCGAAGTTTCGTTTTGAAGCATCTTTCTCAAAAAAGATTTATCATTTTTGTTGGCGGTGGAAAGATATGTCGGGAATATCAAAAAGCGCTAAAAGAGTTTGGGGCAAAAAGCGCGGATTGCGACTGGATAGGCATAAACGTTTCCCGGCTTAACGCCGAAGTTATCAGAAATTTGTTTAAAGACGTTTCTTATTCTAAAATTATTACTGACCCTACAAAAAAATTAAGCGCTAAAAATAATATAATAGTTGGCGCGGGTTGGAAACCAGGCCATTCAACTGATTATGTGGCAGTTTTGGCAGCCGAAAGATCAGGAGCCAAGACAATTGTAAATTTAACCAATATTGATTATGTTTATACAAAAGATCCGAAAAAATTTCGCGATGCGCAACCCATAAAAAAAATAAATTGGTCTGATTTCCGAAAAATTGTTGGAAATAAATGGCTGCCGGGCTATTCTTCGCCATTTGATCCCCTTGCTTCACAACTTGCCCAATCCCTAAAATTAAAAGTGGTGATAATTAACGGCAAGAATTTAGAAAGATTAGATGACTTTTTAAACAACAAGCCCTTCATCGGCACAATAATTAGTTAGTTTTAGATATTTATGGTAAAAGAAGAAATTGAAAAAATAATTAAAGAAGCAACAGGAGAAAGTGTTTTAGAATTTTCGGTTGAGACCTCTGATAATCTTGTTCACGGGGATTATTCAACAAATGTGGCTTTAATTTTAGCCAAAAAATTAAAAAAAAATCCGAAAGAAGTTGCCGAGAATCTAATTACAGAAATTCGTAAATCCCTTATTCGAGCGAATAATGGTAGAGAAAAAGGTATGTTTGAAAAAATAGAAGTTGCCGGTTGTGGCTTTATTAATTTTTTTCTTTCTAAAGAATATTTACAAGAACAGTTGCAGAGAGTGTTGAGAGAAAAAGAAAAATTTGGGAATTTAAATATTGGTAAAAAACAGAGGGTAAACGTTGAGTTTATTTCTGCCAACCCGACAGGGCCGTTAACCTTGGGAAACGGCCGCGGAGGTTTTTGTGGCGATGTTTTGGCAAATGTTTTAAAAAAAGCAGGGTATGAAGTCGTGCGGGAATATTACATTAATGATCGGGGAGAACAAATTATAAAATTGGGACATTCAGTTTTAGGTGACAAACAGGCAGTATATAAAGGTGATTATATAGATGAATTAAGAAAAAAGGTGTGGGGGAATAATGTTGAAAAAACAGGGAAAATGGCAGCAGAAATAATTTTAGAAAAAATGATAAAACCAACCATTAAAAGAATGGGTATTCATTTTGATGTTTGGTTTTCGGAAAGCACGTTATATGAAAGTGGATTAATAGACAGGGTTATCGAGGAACTGACAAAAAGAGGCTGGACCTATAAAAGCGAAGGTGCGACTTGGTTTAAATGCAAGGAATTAGAAGATGATAAAGACCGGGTTTTAATAAGAAAAGATGGTATTAGAACTTATTTTGCTTCAGATATTGCTTATCTTAAAAATAAAATTGATAGGGGTTTTAAAAAAATTATTTTGTTTGTTGGCGCCGACCACTATGGTTATGTGCCGCGCCTGAAAGCGGCCGCTTACGTTTTGGGTTTTAACAAAAAAAACATAGAAGCCATTGTGTTGCAAATGGTTCGCCTTTTTAAAGACGGCAAAGAGGTAAAAATGTCAAAAAGGGGTGGTGTTTATGTGACCCTCGATGAATTACTCGATGAGATTGGCATAGCCGCGGCTAGATTTTTCTTTTTAACCAGAAGCGCTAATACTCATTTGAATTTTGATTTAAATTTAGCCAAAGAACAATCAGAAAAAAATCCGGTATATTATATTCAATATGCTTATGCGAGAATTTGTTCAATTCTTCGGAAAGCCAGAAATTTCAAATTTTTAATTTTTAGTTTTCCATCAAAACCCAATTTTCAATTATTAAAAGAAGAAAGCGAATTAAATTTAATAAAACAAATTGTTAGATTGCCGGAGGTTGTTAATGAAATTGCAAGTGATTATCAGGTTCAGCGACTGCCCCAGTATGCAATTGAATTGGCTGATGTTTTTCACCACTTTTATGAAACATGTCGGGTGATGAGCGAAGACAAAAAACTCGTCTTAGCGAGGTTGGGGTTGGTTAAAGCTGCAAAAATCGTCTTAAAGAACGTTTTGGATTTAATGGGGATATCGGCGCCAGAAAAAATGTAACAAAAATAATTAATAAAACTGATGGGAGTAGAAGGTTTTAGTCCTCTAGTCCTACGAAAAGAATGTATCTTGATTATATATTGAATATGTTTAAATATTTAGACCAAGAAGGAGCGCTTTTTTGTCCTTAACAATAAAATAAATATGAGTGAAACATATAAAGTGGCTTTAGATTAGTTGTTGCAGGTTAGAAACAATACGATACGCTGAAGAATAAATTTGTTTTAAGGATAAAAAATGGATGTCTAACTAAGGGGTATTGTGCTGGGGGGCATTCTTTTTGATGCCCCAAAAAACGATTGCTCTCTTTTTTTAATTTAGTTATTTTGCCAGAGGTTTTTGGGTTTTTTGAGAATTTGGTTTTATTTGTTAAAATAATTTATTATCCAAAAATTATATTATATCTAAATGGAGTTAAATTTTCCGCAATTAGAGCAAAAAATACTAAAATTTTGGCAAGAAAATAAAATTTTTGAGAAGCTTCGAAAAAAGAACCAAGGCAAAAAACCGTGGTCATTTTTAGATGGTCCGATAACCGCCAATAATCCAATGGGCGTGCATCACGCCTGGGGGAGAACCTACAAAGATTTATTTCAGCGATATAAGGCAATGCAGGGTTTTGACCAAAGATTTCAAAATGGCTTCGACTGTCAGGGGCTTTGGGTTGAAGTAGAAGTGGAAAAAGAACTTGGCTTTAAAACAAAAAAAGACATTGAAACATACGGAATAGATAAATTTGTGGAAAAATGTAAAGAAAGGGTTAGAAAATATTCTGGGATACAAACACAGCAATCAATCAGGTTGGGCCAATGGATGGATTGGGAGAATTCCTACTACACGATGTCAGACGAAAATAACTACATGATTTGGTACTTCCTGAAGAAATGTTGGAAAGACGGATTATTATACAAAGGTAGAGATAGCGTTCCTTGGTGTCCGAGATGCGGAACTGCAATTTCCCAACATGAGATTTTAACCGAAGAGTATAAGTTAGTTACTCACGAAGCTATTTATTTTAAACTTCCCATATTAGATAAAAAGTTCGAAGGAATTAGTTTTTTAGTTTGGACTACTACTCCTTGGACTATACCGGCGAATGTGGCCTTGGCAATAAATCCTGATTTTGATTACGGTGTTTTCGAAATAAATGGCGAAAAACTAATTTTACTAAAAGACTTGGCAGAAAAAATATTAGGAAAAGATTTTAAATTGAGAAAAGTTTTAAAAGGGAAAGAATTAAAAGGCCTGAAATATGAAGGAATTTTTGATGAGCTGCCTCGCGTTCAAAAAGCCAGAGAAGAGAATCCCGACACCTTCCACACCGTTGTCCTAGACAAGGACTTAGTAACAGCCGAAGAAGGGACAGGAATTGTTCATACCGCTCCCGGCGCCGGGGAAGAGGACTTTAAATTAGGACAAAAAGAAAGGTTATCAGTGATTGAAGTTATTGACGAAAACGCTGTTTATTTAAACAATCTCGGAGAATTTTCCGGGAAAAACGCTAAAGAAGATCCGAAAATAATCCTTAACCATATTAAGGAATTTCAAAACGGCAAATTCTTTTTCAAAATTGAAAATTACCAGCATAGGTATCCGACTTGTTGGCGGTGCAAAAAGGAATTAGTCTGGCGGGTGGTTGATGAATGGTACATTTCGATGGAAAAAATCCGCAAGAAGTTAATGGAAACGGCTAAAACCATAAACTGGATTCCTTCTTTCGGTTTGGAAAGGGAGCTGGACTGGTTAAAAAATATGCACGACTGGCTGATTTCTAAAAAACGCTATTGGGGTTTGGCCTTGCCGATTTTTGAATGTCAGTGCGGTAATTTTGAAGTTATTGGTTCAAACGAAGAGCTAAAAAAAAGAGCAGTTGAGGGATGGGAAAAATTTGAAGGCCATTCACCTCACAGGCCTTGGGTTGATAACGTAAAAATAAAATGTTCAAAGTGCGGTCAGAAGGTTTCAAGAATAACCGATGTGGGCAATCCCTGGTTGGATGCCGGCATAGTTCCTTTTTCAACTTTAATTGACCCGGAAACAAAAAAAATAAGTTATATGGCAGATAAAAAATACTGGAAGAAATGGTTTCCGATAGAACTAGTTTGCGAATCTTTTCCCGGCCAGTTCAAAAATTGGTTTTATTCTATAATTGTGATGAGTACGGTTTTAGAAAATACTGCGCCGGTGAAAACGATTTTTGGCTATGCTTCGGTCCGCGACGAAAAGGGAGAGGAGATGCACAAATCCAAGGGCAATGCTATTTGGTTTGACGAGGCGGTGGAAAAAGTCGGCGCTGACCCAATGAGATGGCTTTATGCGAGACAAAACCCGGCAGACAATCTTTTGTTCGGTTATCACAATATAGACGAAGTGAAAAGAAGACTTTTGGTTTTATATAATTCTTTCATTTTTCTTCAAACTTACGTTAAAAGGGAGAATTTCCCGGCAAATGATTTCCCCGATTTGCCAGAAAATATTTTAGATAGATGGATAATTTCTAAGTTCAACAGTTTAGTTAAAAAAGTTATTGAGAGTCTTGATAGTTATAATCCGGGACCAGCGATCATTGCCGTAGAAGATTTTTTTATTAATGATTTATCGCTTTGGTATTTAAGAAGATCGCGTCAGAGATTCCATGAAACCGGGAAAGATAATGAGGAGGCGGTTCAAACATTTTATAATCTTCTTTTGGGATTGATAAAAATTATTGCGCCGGTAATGCCATTTTTTGCCGAGGAAATTTATCAGCAGTTAAAATCAGATAAAATGCCGGAATCAGTGCATTTAGTTGATTGGCCAGAAGTTGATAAAAAGAAAATAGATAAAAACTTGGAAGAAAAAATGAATAAAATTAGAAAAATTGTAAATTTGGTTTTGGCGGAAAGGACGGTTTTGGGTATTAAGGTTCGCCAACCATTAGCCGAGTTAAAAATTAAAAATCCAGAGTTAAGAAAAGAAAAAGAATTATTAGAAATTTTGAAAGAAGAGGTTAACGTAAAAAAGATTTATTTTAGCAAAAATTTATCAAAAGAAATAGAACTAGACACCAATATTACTGAGGAACTAAAACTCGAAGGCGAAATAAGAGAGGGTATTAGGGTTACTAAAGAATTGAGAAAAATTGGCGGTTATACCCCTGGCGTTTATATTACCGATCTTCAAACAACGGTACCGACTTTTGCCAGAGCAGAATTTTTGAAAGAGGTTGGTGCAAAAAAAGCAGTAATTCTTTCCCACGAAGAGGAAATACCACAAGATTATCTTAAGAAAGAAATAAAAATTCAAGAAAACAAAAAAGATTTTATTGCTATTCCCAAAATTAAATAATAATGGCAATTCATTATCGCACCTGCGGTTTTATTATTAAAAAAATGGATGTCGGTGAGGCTGACAGGATTTTTACCGTTTTTAGTCGAGATTTTGGGAAAATCAATATTTTGGGACGGGCAATTAGGAAAATTACTTCTAAATTAAGGGCCGGCATTGACTTAATTTTTTTTTCCGAAATAGAATTTATTCAGGGGAAAACTTATAAGACATTAACCGACGCAGGGATAATAAATAATTTTAAAAATATTAAAAACAACTCATTAAAACTTAAAATAGCCCATCAAATTGCGAAACTGGTAGATAGGTTAACTCCTCAAGAAGAAAGAGACAAAAATATTTTTAATTTATTAAGCGAAACATTTAATAAATTAAATAATTTAAAACTGGAAACCGAAAATTCGTTAGAAGCCAGAAATTGGAAATTAGCAATTTTTTATTATTATTTTCTTTGGAATCTTTTCTCTCTTTTGGGTTATGCCCCTGAACTTTATAAGTGTGTTATTTGTCAAAAAAAACCAACGCCGGTTTTACTTTTTTTCTCCAGCGAGGAAGGCGGAGTGGTTTGCGTTTCTTGCGCTAAAAAAATAAAAAATATTTTAAAAACAGATGCTAATACCATAAAGATCTTGCGCTTAATTTTAAAAAGGAAATGGTCGCTTTTATCTAAATTGAAAACATCATCTTTTTTAGGGAAAGCGATAAGAAACATTTCTCGGGACTATTCCAATTATTTACTTTCTTTATGCTCTTTTGATTAGTTAGACTTTTTGAATTAGGGTTATTGTGATATAATAAAATACACAAATTGAAGGAATTATGAAGAAAAAGTTTACTATTTTGTTGATTCTTATTTTAACGGTAATTTTATTGTTGATTATCAGTTTTTGGTATTACAAAGAAAGAGTTTTTTCAAAAAGTATTTTAAGATTAGAAATTTTAGGACCTGAAACCGTTCAAGTGGCTGAAGAATTTGAATATACTGTGCGATATAAAAATAATAGTAGTTTTACCTTAGAAGAACCGCGACTTATTTTTGAATACCCAGAATATAGTATCGGTGAAGAAGGAAAACAAAGGGTTACTCGGCTATTGAAAGACATTTATCCGGGAGATGAAGAGGTTGTTAAATTTAAAGCCCGTCTTTTAGGGAAAGAAAATGATTTAAAGATTGCGAAGACTTATTTGTCTTACAAACCAAAGAATTTAAAGGCGCGCTATGAATCTGATACCACTTTTACCATTAAAATTGCCAAAGTTCCTTTAACCTTAGCGTTTGATTTGCCTTTAAAATTAGAAAAAGGGAGAGACGTTCAGTTTTCCCTTAACTATTTTTCTAATCTTGACTATTTACTTTCTAACCTTGAATTACAGGTTCAATATCCGGAAAACTTTAAGTTTATCAAAGCCGAACCAAATCCCATTGAAACAAACGAATGGGATATTTCTGAGTTAAAAAAAGCGCAGGGCGGAAGAGTAAAGATTACAGGAAATCTTTTTGAGGAAGTAGGCAAAAAATCTTTATTCAGCGCTAAAATTGGCATTTGGCAGGAGGGTGAATTCGTTGTATTGAAAGAAACTAGTGCTGAAGTAGAGGTAATAGAACCATTGCTTTATATTTCCCAACAAATTAATAAATCGTCTAATTATGTTGCTAAGCCGGGTGAAAAATTGCATTATACTATTTATTTTAAAAACATAGGGACATCTCCTTTTGAAAACTTGTTCTTGATAAATCGGTTAGATAGTCCCATTTTTGATTTATCAACCATTAAAGTAGATTTGGGGCAGGCCATGATTGATAATAATCTTATTGTTTGGGACTGGCGACAGATTCCAGAGTTGAGATTTTTAGACGTTCAAGAAGAGGGAAGGGTTGATTTTGAGATAACTTTAAAATGTTGTTGGTCACCAACAGAAACGACGTCCAATGAGACATTTGTCAAAAACAAAGTTACCATTTCGCAAATAAGTCAGGAATTTCAAACAAAAGTTAATTCCCGTTTGGAAATTTCTCAAAAAGGCATTTACGAGGACGCTAATTTTGGAAACTTTGGTCCGCATCCGCCAATTCCGGGTCAAACCACCACCTATACTATTGTCTGGCAGGTAAAAAATTATTACAACAATGTTAAAAATGTAAAAGTAAAAGCCAGTTTGCCCCTTGGTGTTTCCTTAACGGGAAAAATTTTTCCAGAAAGCGAAACGAGTAGGCTTTCTTTTGATAGTGTAAGCAGAGAAATAATTTGGACAATTCCCAGCGAGGTGCCGGCGGGAGCAGGGGTTTTGACGCCGGGACCAAGTGTTTCTTTTCAGGTTTCTGTTTCTCCTGATTTTTCACAATCAGGAAAACCGATTACTTTGGTAAACAAAGCAATAATCACGGGTGAAGATCAATGGACGGAAAAAACTATTCAAGGGGAGAGCGGGCCAATTGATACAACTCTCTCTGCGCCTGACGAAAAGGTTGATAATTTGCCAGAAGATTTCAGCGAATAATTTTAAATATTAGGAAATTTTTAATAAATGCCGCAAGAGTGCTGCATTTATTTTTTTATTCGAGGTGATTTTTTCTCGAAATTATGATAAAATAAAAAAATAAAAAAACGAACGAAACAACATGGAGAAAAAACTTGAAGAAATTTCTAATAAGATGGATAAAATTATATCTTTATGTAAAAGAAGGGGATTTATTTTCCCCTCTTCAGAAATTTACGGCGGCTTTGGTTCTTGTTATGATTTCGGACCTTTGGGAGTAGAGCTGAAAAACAACATAAAAAAGGCCTGGTGGGAAGAAATGACAAGATTGCATAATAATATTTTTGGTTTAGACGCGGCAATTTTAATGAGTCCTAAGGTTTGGCAGGCATCTGGTCATTTGACAGCGGGATTCGCTGATGAATTAGTAGAATGTAAAAAATGCCATAAGCGATTTCGTTTTGATGAAATCACAAACCTAAAAAACCAGCCCCGAAAGATTGATTGTCCAGAATGCGGAGGAGAATTGATTGAGCCACGGAAATTCAATTTAATGATGAAAACATTTGTGGGACCGGTTGAGGATGAGGCAGCCATAACTTATTTAAGAGCAGAGACCTGTCAAGGAATTTATATGAACTTTAAAAACGTTTTGGACACAATGCGTCAAAAGATTCCTTTTGGAATCGCTCAAATAGGCAAAGCCTTCCGCAACGAAATAACGCCGAAAGATTTTATTTATCGGACGCGAGAATTTGAACAAATGGAAATGCAATGGTTTTGCTCGCCCTTGGCTCTTAAAACCGCACAGATTAACAC
>CAZEXD010000002.1:0-49350 GCA_964516865.1 uncultured Candidatus Saccharibacteria bacterium | reverse complement strand
TTTTTGTGCGAGGCCGCCCGCGGCTTGGGGGCGCCGGGCGGCGGAGCGGAACGAATCAGTCGGGATTTTGTTCAAAGTGAGTTCGGACTTTATCCAACAAACACCACCCCACAAAAAAACAGCGAAAGATTCGCTGTTTTTTTGGGTGTATTTATTATTTATTGATTATTGCCGAAAGCGGCTTTGAGATCGTCGCGGGCTTTTTCCATTGTTGTTTTAAAATCAGCAATGGCTTTTTTTATTGCCTCTTGTTTAGCGGCGCGAACCGATTCAAATGAATCTTTTATCTTTTCAATCGCCTGAAAATCGTTTTTAAATTTTTCCTGCGCTGCTTTCATACTTGTTCTAAAATTTTCGCGGACAGTTTTTACACTAACTCCGGCAGAGCAATCAGTTTTGGCTTTTTCAATAGCAGCAGATTTGGCGTCCTTGAATTCATTTATCGCTTTTTTAACTGCTTCTTGGCGATTAGCGATTAACTGATCAAGGCTTTGCTGCATGGCTGAAATAGCAGAATCAACTGCGGCTTTACGGGCAGCAACTGCCGCCTCAACCGTGGCTTTGAATTTAGCAACCGCTTGTTTTTGAACATCGGTTGCGGCTTTCTCTTCTAATTTTGCATACAACGCTTCCCGATTATCATCGTGGATATTTCTATATTCTGACAAATGGGCGCTTCTGTTTGCCCTGCGCTGCGCTAAATTAGCGCTCCTTTCCTGCCATCTTGCTTGAAGTTTTGTTTCCCGATCTGCCATTTTTTGTTCAATCGGAGCAATAATTTGATCAATCTTTGAGCAAAAAGCAGTATTTTTAAATCTTGTTTGAGCAAAAGACATAACCGGAAAAATCAAGCCCAAAACGAGCGCCAAGCCGGCTAAACTCGCAAACATTTTTTTAGAATTCATTTTCATTGTAAGATTGACCAAAATTATTAATTAATTGACTATCGACTGCTATGAGTTCGCTATCCTTTATCGCGTCCGCAAAGTATGTTTCTTCGGCAGAAGCGGCGGCAATGATGGCATTGACTGTTTCCTCAATATTGCCTGTGGCTGGTTGCAAACTTGCTGTCGGCAGATCTTGAGAAATCGCAATCGGTGTCTCCTGTTCGGCAATCGGACTCTGAAGCGACTTTGTGCCAAATTGATTTATACCAATCAAAACAAGCGCAATAACGACCACAATTCCAACCGGCACCATAATTTTCCAATTCATAGTCATATGATTTAATATTTTGGTTAAACTATTAATTATTGGTAAAGAGGGTCGACCTTGCACCTCTTTCATAAAAGAATAACGAGAATTATTTTGATTTGTGACGCTTGTCGGCATTTTTTCCATCACTTGTTTAAAAATTTCTTTGTCTGGATATATTTTTCCGCCCTCTTTTTTAATAAAGTTAATAACAAAAAACACTTCTTTTAATTCTTCGCGATAATCCGGAAATAAATCAAAAATTTCCATCGGCGTTTTTCCCTCATCAATATATCGGAGAACTTGTTCTACAATTTCTTCTATTCTTTTGTCATTGTGATTATTCATAATATTTTTGATTCTTTAAAATATCTTTTAATGACCTTAATGCCCGGCATTGGAGTTGGCGCACCGCTTCTTCTGTTTTTCCTAACAATTCGGCGATTTCTTTATTAGACAACTCGCTTATGAATTTGAGCGCAATCACTTCCTGCTGAATGTCGGTAAGTTCCCGCAAAACTCGGTTGATAAATACTTGGTCTTCTTTTTTTTCATATATTTTTTGCGGATCCTCGCTGTTATCGGCTGTTTTTTGGGCGATAGCGTCAAAATCGTCAACCTTATTTTTCTTTTTTGTCCGCCAATAATCTATAATTGTGTTTCTGGCAATAGTGAAGAAATATGCCAAAGGCGATTTTTTTTGCTCTGTAAAATTTGGCAGGGCTGTAAAAACTTTTAAAAATACTGTTTGCGCCAAATCACTGGCTTCTTCCTTGTTTTTAACTCGCAAATAGATGTATCGGAAAACCGGCGTAAAATACAATTTATAAAGTTGGCTATAAGCATTTTTATCGCCCGTCTTTGCCAGTCGCATCAGTTCTTTTGGATTATTTTGCAAATTATTTATTTCCATAAATTATAACGAAAAAAATCGGTTTTTGTGATTGTTTGCCCTAATTTGAATAAGTTCTTATCTTTTAGATCTTTATCTCTACCGAATTGTTTTTTTTCATTCCACAACATATTTAAGTTGCACAAATGGAAAATTTGCGATTATTTCAGCGCCATCAATCATTTTTTATCCTATCCGTCAAGTTTGGCCAATCCTTGTAAATCTCAATATTGCCAATTTTAAGACAGGTCGGATTGTGGCGCAACGATTCCGGATACTTTTGAAATAAAATATCCCACAAATCTTGGTTAACAATAACATCTATGTCTTTTGACTCTCTAATACCCTTGATCGCCATTGGTCCACTGCCGAAAATCGCAAACTTTCTTGCGGGCAGATTTAAAGAACCTAATTCATCAAAATACTCTATATTTTTAATAAGGCAAAAACAAATTTCAGTTGATTTGTTTTAAAAATTGATGCGCAAATACTCTTTATGGTATATTTACGAACTTACTTTAGTTTATCAAATTTTATGAAATTATAGAAGAATATTTAGAAAAAGCAAAACAGGAATTAAAGTTAAGAAATTACCGCCTTAAAAGCCCGTTATGATAAGTAAACCCCGTTAGAAAGTATTTTTAAAACTGGAAGAATGATGTTTTTTATAAATGCAATCTTTCTAACGGCTTATTGAGGTAATTTTTATAAATTTATGGCAATATTTGATGAATTAAAATCAATAGGAAAAATTTTGCAGGAAACTGGTAAGATTGAGTAGTATCAGCAGATTCTTGACGCGCAGCAAGAACTTTTAGAAATGCAAAAGAAAATAGAAAATTAGAAATTGAAAAATTGAAAGCCGAAGTTGAGCGGTTGAAAAAGGAGTTGAAAGATTGAGATACAAAATTTTTAATTTTAAGAAAAGAAATTTGATTTAAAAATGGTTGTCACTTGACAACCATTTTTATTTTATTAAAATGAAAATAATGGAAAAAGATAAACATATTTCAACTTCAGATTTAGCGCGGATTTTAGGTGTAACAAGACAGGCAATTCAAAAGCAATTAAAAGATGCTTCAGGTGTTAAAATCAAAAAAGTTGGCGCTGGTTTTTTATATGATATTGAAACATTACCCGAGGATATAAAAGAAAGAATTAAAAAAGTTCAAAAAGAAACAACAGAGCAAGTTATAAACCTTAGCCAAAAACCTTCAAAAGATTTGGATTTTGAAAAAGAACTTTGGAAAGCGGCAGATAAATTAAGAGGTAATATTGACCCCGGAGAATATAAATATATTGTTTTAGGATTAATTTTTCTAAAATATGTTTCCGATTCTTTTTATCAGAGAAAAAATGAATTAGAAAAATTAGTTTCTGACCCCAAGGGTGCTTCATTTATTCGCGACGAATCCTCAAGGAAATATTATGTAGAACAAAAAGATCCTTATCGCGCCAAGGGTATTTTTTTTATTCCAGAAAAAGCGCGTTGGGATTATTTGCAAAGGCATACGATGCATCATGACATCGGCAAATATTTAGACGAGGCCCTTGAAGCTATAGAAGAAGAAAACCCATCGCTTAAAGGTATATTACCGAAAGTTTATTCACGTACACCGGTTGAAAGTCATAGCCTTGGTGAGCTTATCAATTTATTTTCAAAAATAAAATTTAATCATCATTTTGATGAAGAAAAAGATATTCTAGGAAGAGTTTATGAATATTTTTTAGGGCAATTTGCTTCAGCCGAAGGTAAACGAGGAGGAGAGTTTTATACTCCGCGTTCAATTGTTAAACTTTTAGTTGAAATTTTGGAACCATATGAGGGAGCAAGAGTTTTTGATCCAGCTTGTGGTTCTGGTGGAATGTTTGTGCAATCAGGCAAATTTTTACAAATTCATAAAAAAGATTCAAGCAAAATTTCTTTTTATGGACAAGAATTTAATATTAATACTTGGCGTCTTTGTAAAATGAATTTGGCTTTACGAGGAATGGAAGGACAAATAGAACAAGGCAATTCTTATTATGATAATAAATTTTCTGATTTTAGATTTGATTTTGTTTTGTCTAATCCTCCATTTAATGCTGACTGGGATCCTAAAAGATTGTCAGACAAAGATCCACGATTAAAGTATGGAACACCGCCAGCGACCAATGCCAATTTTATGTGGATTCAACATTTTATTTATCATTTAGCGCCAAATGGAATGGCGGGTTTTGTTATGGCAAATGGCGCTTTAGCAAATGGCGCTTTAGCGGCAGGTCATAAAGAAGGAGAAATTAGAAAAAAAATTATTGAAGATGATTTAGTTGATGTGATTATCGCTTGTCCGCCAAAACTTTTTTTAAATGTTTCACTTCCCGTCTCCTTGTGGTTCGTAACTAAAAATAAAAAGAATGGAAGATTTAGAAATAGAACAGGCGAAACTTTATTTATTGATGCCAGAGAAATTTATGAGCCGGTTTCAAAAAAGCAAGTTGTATTTACGGATGAACAAATTCAAAAAATTGCTAATACTGTGCGTGCTTGGCGCAGAGAAGAAGGGTTTGGCAAATACGAAGACATCCCCGGCTTTTGCAAATCAGCGACCCTAGAAGAAATCAGAAAAAATGGTTATGTTTTAACTCCGGGAAGATATGTTGGCGTAAAACCAGAAGAAGATGATGGAATTCCATTTGAAGAAAAAATGAAAAAATTAACAGCAGAATTAGAAGAATATTTCAAACAAAACCGTGAGTTAGAAGAAAAAATAAGGGAGAATTTAAGAAAATTTAAATTATAAGTTAGAAATGCAAAAACAAAATTTACAATTTGAGAATAACAATCTACCCAGAGGATGGCGAAAGGTGAAGTTGGGGGAAACCAAAATGACAAAATGTAACAAAATTCAATTACAAAATCATAAAATAGAATCTTTAAATTTTTGTATTCAACGTGGAGATTCGGTTAAGAGAATATTTAAGTTAATTCTAAGTCAAAACAGCCCTGATTTTTATATTACTTTCCCAGATTTTCAATCCTCGGAATTTTATTGTGGAGTTATGATAATTCCACAAGGCGAATCAAAACTAGAAAATTTTAATGCTAAACAAAATGCTATTAAAATTTCATCTATACCTGTGAAATTTTCTTATCATCTAAGCGGGATTGTAAATTTTAAACCCACTTCTCCTCAAAAGATAAATTTACCTTTAAGCTTTAAATTAATTCAGATTCAAGCTACACCTATCGAAAAACTTGATGATGAACATATTTTTACCATTCAGTTTGAAGGATTAGAAAAATTTAAGGATTTTCTTCCAAAGATAAAAAGAAATGAATTTAATTCTTTAGCAGTTGTGCCTGAAAATAGAATATTTTTTAAAATAGTAGGATTTGGGGGCTTTGAAGAGAAAAAAGTTTTAAACAAATATAATAATATACCTTGCTTAATGGTAAAAATGATGAGGAAAAATCTTAAAAAACCTTTTTTGCTTGGTATATATTTACTCGCGAGTTCCAGAAGCATTCAAAAAGAAAACAAAAAATCTCCATTTTTATTTGCACTTGTTGGTTTTAAAAAAGAATATATTTCTTTGAATACCGAATTAAAAAGTTTGTATATTTATGCAACATAAAGAAAAAATAAAATCTAAAAGTTGGCGAAAGATTAAATTGGGGGAATGGATCGAATTAAAATATGGTTTTGGATTGCCTGAAGAAAAGAGAATAAAAGGTAATATTCCTGTATATGGGTCAAGTGGAATTGTGGGGTATCATAATAAACCAGCAGTAAATAATCAAGGAATTATTATTGGAAGAAAGGGTAATGTGGGAGCAGTCTATTTTTCAAGTAATCCGTTTTATCCAATAGATACAGTATATTTTATTGATTCGTTAAAAAAAGAAGGTGATTTAAAATTTTTTTATTATTTACTCAAAACAATTGATTTTAAAAAAGTAGACATAAATGTAGGAGTTCCAGGATTAAACAGAGACACTGCGCATAGTTTAGAAGTTACAATCTCTGAAAATATTAATGAACAAAAACGGATTGCTGATATTCTTTCTGCTTTTGATGATAAGATTGAGGTGAATAATAAAATTATTAAAACTTTGGAGGAGATGGCGCAGGGGGTTTTTAAGGAGTGGTTTATGAAAAATCAAAAATCAAAAATCAAAAATCAAAAATTAGGCGATTTAGCGGATATAAAATACGGGAAGGGGCCAGCTGCGAATAAACTTAAAAAAAGTGGTTATCCAGTATATGGCGCAAATGGAGTAATCGGTTATTCCGATTCTTATGATTTTTCCGAACGTCAAATAATTATTGGATGTCGAGGGGTTGTTGGCAATGTAACATTAACCTTACCAAACTGCTCAGTTACTCATAATTCTTTAATTATTATGCCCAGAAATAATAAAAAAATATTCTTCTATTATTTATTAAAAAATCAAAATTTAGACTCAGTAGTTGGAGGAAGCGCGCAGCCTCAAATTACCATAAAAGATTTAGAGCAGTTAGAGCTACCTATAGTAGATGAAAATTTACAAAATAAGTTTGAGTCAATAGTCGCCGATATTGAGCAAAAGAAACTTTCAAGTTTTTATGAAAACCAAACCTTAACCGCGCTCCGCGATTTGCTTTTACCAAAATTAATGAGCGGGGAAATAAGAGTATGAAATATAAAATCGTTTACGAAGAACAATTTAACCGTATAAAAAGATTAAAGAAGAATATTGAACAATTTTCTATTGCAACCGATAATAATTTCGAGGAAGCAATAGATACTTTTACTTCTTTTTTTATCCAGTGTTATCATTTGCGGGATTGGATTATAAAAAGTGGATTTGATAAAAATTTTATTGATGATTTTATATCACAAAATATTTGGCTTTCGTTGTGTCGAGATTTAGCAAATAAACAGAAACATCAAAGCATTGACAAATATATCCCCAATAATGATTTTGTTGATTTTAGAGTGGGCGTTTCAACTCCTATTTCGCGTTATTATGATTATTTCGATAAAAAATCAAGATTTGGTATCGATGTTTGGGGATTTGGTACTCCTATTGATGTCGTTGAAGTTGCTGATAGATGTATCGGTGAGTGGAAAAAATTAATAAAAAAATTGATAATTCAAAAAAATGAATAAACTAAAATGAATAAACTAAATGAGCAAAATTTAACAGAACAGCCAGCGATTGAGTGGTTTAAACAGCTTGGTTATGAGTATAAATTTGGGCCGGAGATTTCGCCAGGTGGGATTTTGGTTGAAAGAGATTTTAAGGATGTGATTTTGGAAAAGAGATTAAAAAGCGCTTTGAAAAGATTAAATCCCGATTTACCAGAAAAAGCAATTGATGAGGCAATTTATAAATTAAAGAAAATTGAATCTCCAAATTTAGAAATTGCTAATAAAGAAGTTTATGAGATGTTAAGAAACGGAATAAAAGTTGATGTTGAAGATGAAAATAAAAGTTTGCGGGGAAAGTTTGTAAAGGTAATTGATTTTGAAGATCCGCTAAATAATGAATTTTTAGTTGTTAATCAATTTACTGTTCAAGGAGCCGAAAGGGTAAGAAGGCCAGATGTTGTTGTTTTTATAAATGGCGTGCCAATTGCAATTTTTGAATTAAAAAATCCAACTATAGAAGAAGCAACCATTCAAACTGCTTATCAGCAATTGCAGGATTATAAAAAAGACATTCCAGAAATTTTTAAATATAATCAAATTTTAGCAATTTCTGATTTGGTTGAGGCAAAATATGGGACAATTTCTGCTTCATGGGAATGGTTTAAAAAATGGCGAGGGATTGAAGACTCAGATGAAAAATTAAAAGGAGTTTCAGAATTAGAAGTTTTAGTTAAAGGCATTTTTCAAAAATCGCGTATTTTAGATATTATTAAAAACTTTATTATTTTTGAGGCAGATAGTGAAAAAGATGTTTCAAAATTTACAAAGAAAATTTGTTTGTATCATCAATATTTTGGAGTAAATAAAGCTATCCGAGAAACCCTTCGGGCTTCTGGACAGCTTCCCTCATCTAACTTCTCCCAGAGGGAGAAGAACTATCGAGGAAATTTTGAATTTTCAGGTCTTATTAGTAAGGCTCGGGAATTGAGAAAAAATCAAACGAAAGCAGAAGAAATTTTGTGGGAAATTTTAAGAAATAGGCAATTTTTGAATCTTAAATTTAGAAGACAACATCAAATTGGAGATTATATAGTAGATTTTTATTGTCCAGAACTTAAGCTTATTATTGAGATTGATGGAGAAATTCATAATACGGAAGAACAATCTAAAAAAGATTCTAAAAGAGAGGCATATTTAAAATCTCTTGGAAATAATATTTTGCGCTTTTCAAATCAAAGAATATTTGAAGATTTAGATGGTGTGCTGCAGGATATAGCGCAATATACCTCTCCCACTGGGAGAGGATATGATGAGGGATATGTCAATCGTAAGATTGGCGTATTATGGCATACACAAGGCAGTGGTAAAACTTTATCAATGGTTTTTTATGTTAATAAAGCTAAAGAATTAAAAGAACTTCAAAGTCCAACTTTTGTATTTTTAACTGATAGAAATGATTTAGATAATCAATTTTATAAAACATTTTTAAGAACAGGCTATTCTGCCTTAGCAAAACAAGCAGAAACCATTAAAGATTTAGAAGCAAAATTAAAAACAGCGGGCGCAGAATTGATATTTACCACTATTCAAAAATTTGGCGAGAATTTCGGGATTTTATCAGAAAAAGAAAATATAATTGTTATTGCTGATGAGGCGCATCGTTCAGAATATGCGGAATTAGCAGCCAGAGCAAGAAAAGCTATGCCAAACGCTTCTTTTATGGGAATTACTGCAACACCGATTGATGCAGAAAATCGGAACACGCGTTTAGTTTTTGGAGATTATATTGATAAATATCCAATGAGCCGCTCAGTTGAAGATGGCGCTACTGTGCCAATTTATTATGAAAGTCGTTTAGTTCCACTTCATTTAACAAATTATTTTATAGACGATGAATTTGAGAAGTTAACGCAAGAGGTGCGCGATATTGAAGTTAAAGAATCGTTAAAGAAAAAGTTTGCGCGATTGGAGCAGGCAGTCAGTGTGCCAGATAGATTAAAACAAATTGCCGACGATATTGTTAATCATTTTAATAGTCGTGGATTAGAAGGAAAAGCAATGGTAGTGACTATTAGTCGCAGGGTGGCAGTTGAAATGTATAAATTAATAAAAGAATTGCCAAATGCGCCGGAAGTGGCAGTTGTTATTTCTAATCCAAATGAATTTAAAAATGAAATTCAAGAAGAAATAAAGGCAAGCGAATTAGAAAAAAGATTTAAAAATCCTCAAGATCCATTAAAAATGGTTGTTGTTTGCGATATGTGGCTGACTGGTTTTGATGTGCCTTGCCTTACAACGATGTATTTTGATAAGCCATTAAAAAATCATGGTTTGATGCAGGCAATTGCAAGAGTCAACAGAGTTTTTAAAGACAAGGAGGGAGGATTAATTGTTGATTATATTGGTATTGCCGATGATTTGAAAAAGGCTTTGAGTATTTATGATGAGCCGACAAGAAATGAAACAATGATTTCTATTGATGAGATTGTTAATAAAATGCTTGAAAAGTATGATGTGGTTAAATCAATGTTAAGCGGTGTTGAATATTCTAAATGGAAATATTTAGAAGGCGAAAAATTATCTCAATTATTTCAACAAGCAATCAATACAATTATAACTAATCCAGAAGATGAAACTTTAGATGATAATAAAAAAGAGCGATTTTTAAAAGAATCATTGGCGTTAATTAAATTATACGCTTTTGTAATGCCTCATAAAGAAGCTTATGAAATAAAAAATGATGTAGATTTCTTTAAGGCGTTAAGGTCGGCTTTAATTAAGCAAACGACAACAAAAAAAGAGATCTCTGAAATTAGTTTTGATTTTGACTCAACAGTAAAAGAATTATTATCAAAAAGCATTGCTGCTGAGGGTATAATAGATATTTTTGCGATGAAAGGAAAGGAGAAAATAAACATTTCTGTTTTAGATGAAAATTTTTTAGAAGAAGCAAAGAAACTAAAATATAAAAATTTAACAATAGAAATTTTAAGAAAATTATTAGAAGATGAAATTGGATTAAGAATAAAGAAAAATAAGATTCGTTATTATTCTTTGTCGGAACTATTAGAAAAAATTATTGAAGAATATGAAAATAGAGTTATTAATGCTTCTAAAGTAATAGAGAAATTAATTGAACTTGCGCAAGAAATTAAAAAAGCGGATAAAGAAGCGCGCGAAACTGGTTTGAGTGAAGAAGAATTAGCTTTTTATGATGCAATCGCCAGTAAAAAAATGATTAAGCAAGATGAAAAAATAAAAGAATTAGTTAAGGAGTTGGTTAGAATGATAAGAAGAGATTTAACTATTGATTGGACCAATAGCGAAATTGTTAAAGCAAGAATAAGAGATAATGTCCGATTTTTACTTTTACGAAATGATTTTAAACCAGAAGAAACAGAAGAAATAACAAATTTAATTTATCAGCAAGCATTTATGTTGTATAGAGATTATATTCATACCCCAGCGTTTTCTATTAACTGATAAAGTCAAAATTATCGCAGGCGCTGGGTGTATTTTGATAAAACGAGTAAGGATCTTAAAAATAATGATTTTAATAATTGGGAAGATTTAATTTTGTAAATTATGTCTTCAAAAATAACTGAAAAATTTGTAATTGAAAGAATAAAAAAATATCTCGCACCGCAGTGGAAAGTTGCATCTCAAAAAGAATTATATGAGAAAGGTTGCGATTTAGTATTAAAAGATATTAAAAACAAAAGAGAGGCAAGAAGGTTTTTAATAGAATGTAAAGGAAAATCTTATGCGAAGTCGGCAAGAGCGGTAAATGAAACTGTGTGGTTGTATGCCCTTGGTCAATTGATTACTCGAATGAGAGTTATTGCTCCTTATGCATACGAATACGGACTTGGTTTGCCAAAAGTAAGCGCCGAAAAGGCCTTACGTAGAATCCCTGTGCAAGCGGCAAAACAATTATGTTTATTTATTTTTTCTATTGATGATAAAGGAAGGGTAAAAAAATATTCGCCGAAAGATTTTAAAAAAATTCAAAACAAAAAGTTGAAAAATTAATTGAGGAATTAAAAACAAACATTCTCACATTCTGCAGAATGTGAGAATGTCGTTAACAGGCGAAAAGTCGAACCCGGTAGGAAAAAATGAGGTCAACTCTATTTTCTATTTGATAGCGTATTGCATAAATCAATGAGCAATAAATAAAACATTCCAATATTCTTGAGAATATGAGAGTGTCAAAAGTCGAATCCCAGCCAGAATGCCTTAAGTAAAGCGGGGCTGTTAATAATTTCTACTTGACATCTCCCTTTAATGGTAATAAAATTTAATTAAGAATGATTACTAATAAGAAAGAACGCTTAACAAACCAAAAAAAAGTTATTTTGGAATATCTAAAATCAGTTAAAACCCACCCCTCGGCAAAAGAGGTTTATTCGGAAGTCAAAAAGAAATTGCCCCAGATTAGTTTGGGGACGGTTCACCGAATTTTGAATCAATTAAAAGAAAAAGGCGAAGTTCAAAAAATTTTAACCGAAGTTAGTCATTTTGACGGGGATACGAGCTATCATATTCATTTTATTTGCCAAAAGTGTAAAAAAATTTTCGATATTTTTAAAAAACTTCCCATTCTAAAAACTAAAAAAACAAAGGTCGGGGAAGTTAAAAGTTATCAAATAATTTTTTATGGAATTTGTAAAAAGTGCAAAAAATAAAATTTGTCATGATTGCCAAACAAAAATAAAAATAGAGACTGAAGGCAAAAAGATTAAAAACGGGAAAATGTTGGTTTATGAAAACGAAGGAAAAAAAACCACAATTTTTAAATGTAATGATTGTTTTGGAAAATCTCAAGAATTAAGAAATTATCAGCCGTGCGAAATTTATTCAAGAGTGGTTGGTTATCTCAGGCCAGTTCAGCAATGGAATTTAGGAAAGAAAAGAGAATATGAAGAGCGAAAAGAGTATAAAAATCAACAAATAAAAGTAAAAGACTAAAACTAAAATTAATAACAAAAACATGAAAGACCCAATTACTATTTCAAACCCAAAACCAGTTAAAAAAGGTTCAAAAACAGAAGAAAACTTATGGAAAGCGTTTGCCGGTGAGGCTCAAGCAAGGAATAAATATACTTATTTTGCTAAAATTGCCAAAGAGCAAGGTTATCAGGGAATTGCGGCTATTTTTGAAGAGACGGCTCAAAATGAATTAGAACATGCCAAAATGATTTGGAAACTATTGGGCAAATGGGCCGATACAAAAGAAAATTTGAAAATGGCAATCGAAGGAGAGCATTATGAGTGGTCGAAAATGTATCCGGAGTTTGAGAAAGTGGCAAAAGAGGAAGGATTTGAGGACGCGACAAAGTTCTTCAAGGAAGTGGCTGAAGTAGAAGAACAGCACGAGAAGAGATACCAAAAATTATTAAATGATTTGGAGAGAGGAGAGATTTTCAAAAAGAAAGAAAAGGTAATGTGGGTTTGTCGAAATTGTGGCTATGTTCATTGGGGAATAGAACCTCCAAAAGAATGCCCAAATTGCAGACATCCTCAGAGTTATTTTGAGGTGAGGTGCCAATACTAACTCAAAACTCAAAAGTCAAAAGTCAAATCTCAAAACTTAAAATTGAAAGGTCGTAAACCTTAAGTTATTTATTTAATATTCAAAAATGATTGAAGTAAAACAAATTTTCAAATGTTCTATTTGCGGAAACATTGTTGAAGTTTTACATGCCGGCGGTGGAGAATTAGTGTGCTGCGGAAAACCAATGGAATTATTAACAGAAAAAAATAAAGACCAAGGAATGGAAAAACACGTGCCAGTAGTTGAAAAAATAAAAGGTGGATTCAAAGTAGAGATCGGATCTCTGCCCCATCCGATGGAGAAAAACCACTATATTGAGTGGATAGAATTAATTATCGACGGGGTATCTTTGAGAAAATTTTTAAAACCCGGAGATAAACCAGAGGTAAAATTTGAAATTCAAGGAGAAAAAGTTAAAGCCAGAGAATATTGCAATATTCACGGATTGTGGATTTCTTAACGAGTTCTCCTCCGAGAAAATACGAGCGAGTTTTTTAGCGATAAGCAGGTAAAACAGACAAATTATCTCTTTTTTTCAATTCGCATTAGTTTTTTACGGTAGGCATTGGCGAAGCGGTGGGTTTCGTCGCGAATTTTTCTTAAAGTGTTGAAAGAAATTTCCAAAAGTTCTTTGACTGATTTTTTGATATTTTTGCCAAAAACCAATTTGTCCTTGTTGAATTTGGCAATCCCCACAACCGGAATTTTTATTTTTTTCTCGTTTAGAACTTTTTCGGCGACCTGAACCTGTGTTTTTCCGCCATCAACCAAAATTAAATCAGGCAATTTCCACTCGGGATGATTAAAGCGCCTTATCAGCATTTCTCTTAAAGCCGATAAATCATCAAAACGAAGGGCATTTCTAATTTTAAATCGTTTGTAACCGGCGGGATTAAAATCTCCGTTTTCAAAAACAATTAAACTACCAACTGTTTCTTTACCCGCGAAATGTGAGACATCATAGGCCTCAATTTTTTGTTTGAGGGGAGCAATCGGCAATTCGTTAACAATTAAAGTGGCGTCTTCAATTTGATTAACCAAGCCCAATTTTTCCGGGTAATAATTTTTCAGGAAATTTTTTGCTTTTCGCACCCTTCCGCTTAAAAAATCGATTAAGGCGTCAATAAGGCGTTGATAGTCGCTTTCGGAGATTTTTCCAATACACTTTCCAGCACAAAGTCCGATTTGAAAATGAAAGCAGGGTCGACCCTGATTCGGCTTGCAATTGCCGTAAGGGAAAATTTTTCGCACCAAAAACAAAAAATTTTTTGCTAATGAATAACTTTGTAGCGGTCCGAAAACAAAAGCGTTTGAGAGAAGATATTTGTCAACCTCGCGGCCGCGAACAATTTTGGGCCAGGTCCAACTTGTTTTGGGAATAACAAGATAAACGAAAGAACGGTTATCTTTTTCTTTTATATTGAAAAAGGGCTCGTGTTTTTTAATAAGGTTGGCTTCTAAAATTATCGCTTCCAATAAATTTTTTGTTGTCTTGATTTGTAAAAATGCCGCTTTTTGGGTCATTTGTTTGATGCGCGGATCAACTGCGTTTAAATAATTTTTTAAGCGGTTTTTTAAATTAATCGCCCGGCCAATATAAATATTCTTTTTATTTTTATCTTTAAAAAGATAAACACCAGGTTTTGAAGGAGCTTTTTTAATTATTTTAATTATTTCTTTTTTCATAATTTTTTAAGCGATTGCTGAAGTTTTTTTAAATAATAGCCGGTGTAAGAATTTTTGTTTCTTGTTATTTCTTCAGGGGTACCGGTAGCAACAATTTTTCCGCCTTTTTCACCACCCTCCGGTCCTAAATCAATTATATAATCGCAATTGTTTATAAAATATAAATTGTGTTCAACCACAATGACAGTATTTCCTCTTTCAACTAATTGTTGCAAAATCTTTAATAAGAGTTCGATGTCGTAATAATGTAAACCCACCGTTGGTTCGTCTAAAAGATAAATTGTTTTGGTGGCGGTTTGGGATAATTCTTTGGCGAGTTTAATTCTTTGCGCTTCGCCACCCGATAGAGTAGTGGCGCTTTGGCCCAATTGAATATATCCTAAACCAATATTTTTTAAAATTTTTAATTTTTCGGCAACCGGATAAATGTCCTTAAAGAATTCTAATGCTTCATCAACCGTTAAAGCCAAAACATCGGCAATGTTTTTCTTTTCGTATTTTATCGCTAAGGTTTCGCGATTAAAACGTTTTCCTTTGCAAACCTCGCATTGAACGAGAATGGGTGGGAGAAAATGCATTTCAACAAGTTTATAACCAGCACCCTCGCAGGCCTCGCATCTGCCTCCTTTAACATTAAAAGAAAATCGGCTTTTTGTATAACCGCGGCTGCGCGCATCTTCTAAAGAGGCGAAGAAATCGCGAATCGGAGAAAAGACACCGGTATAAGTAGCAGGATTAGAGCGGGGGGTGCGGCCAATGGGGCTTTGGTCAATTTCAACAACGCGGCGAACATATTCGGTGCCCAAAATCTTTGAAGCATATTCCATTGGTTCGGTAAATTTTCCCAAACTATGATTGACGCTTTTTAGAATTACTTCCATTAATGATGATTTGCCACTGCCGGAAACACCTGTAATAGCAATTAATTTTCGTAAGGGAATTTCGCCGTTGATATTTTTTAAATTGTTTAAGCGAGCGCCAATAATTTTAATGCTTTCAGTAAAATTGGTGCGGCGATGGTGAGTTGGAATTTTGCGCTCATGCCGCAAATACTCCAAAGTTAATGATTTATTTTTCTTATCATTGATTAATTTTTTTGTTTCTCCCGCCACTACTATTTTGCCGCCATTAACTCCGGCAGCGGGACCTAAGTCAACCAGGTAATCTGATTCAAAAATTGTTTTTTCGTCATGTTCCACTACCACAATTGTATTATTAAGCGCTTTTAATTTTTTTAAAGTATTCAAAAGTTTATCAGTGTCGCGTTCATGAAGCCCGATAGTCGGTTCGTCTAAAACATATAAAGTGTTGGAAAGTTTAGAACCAAGTTGCGAAGCCAAACGAATTCTTTGGGCTTCGCCCCCCGAAAGCGTTTCGGCTTCTCGGTTTAAAGCAATGTAATCTAAACCCACCTCTAAAAGAAATTCTAAACGATTTAAAATTTCTTTAATTAATCCTTGGGCAATCAATTTTTGTTTTTGGTTTAATTTGTCCTCTAATTCCAAAAAAAATTCATAAGCATTCTCAATGGTTAAACTAATTATTTCCCAAATGTTTTTATTCGCAATTTTAATAGAAAGCACCTCGTTTCTTAAACGTTTTCCTTGGCAATTAGAACAAATGGTATTCAAAAAAACATCTTCTTTGCCTAAACCATGACAAATGGGGCAAGCGCCATAAGGGCTATTGAAAGAAAAAAGGCGCGGTTCAATTTCCGGAAAAGAAAAACCATCTTTAGGGCAACTAAAACGCGAGGAATAAAGAATGGTTAATTCTGGTTTACGGGGATAACTAACATTAATTAAACCATTGCTGTATTCCAAAGATAGTTCAATTGCTTCAAACAGGCGCGCCGAATCCTTAATGGGGACGCGGTCAATAACAATTTCAATGGTATGAATTTTATAACGGGAAAGAATGATTTTATCATGGAGCGAATGAAGTTTGCCATCAATAACGGCTTCGGAAAACCCCTTGTTTAAATAATCATAGAGCAATTGATAATATTCGCCTTTCCGGCCGTAGACAACCGGCGAGAGAACAGTGACAAAATCAAGTTTCAGTTCTTTAGCTTTTTCTAAAATCAAATTAAAAATTTCATCTGGTGACAGTTTTTCAATAGGATTGCCGCAAAGGGGACAATAGGGTTTACCAATTCTGGCGAAAAGGACGCGCAAATAATCATAAATTTCTGTGAGGGTCGCGACAATAGAGCGAGGATTATGAGAAAGGGCTTTTTGATTGATGGCAATGGCGGGCGATAACCCCTCGATGTCGTCAATATCTGGTTTTTCCATTTGACCCAAGAATTGCCGCGCATAAGGAGAAAGCGATTCAATATATCGCCTTTGACCTTCGGCAAAAAGAGTATCAAAAGCCAACGACGATTTGCCGCTGCCGGAAAGGCCGGTAAATACAATCAATTGATTTTTTGGCAATTCCAAATTAATATTTTTTAAATTGTGCGTTCGAGCGCCAATAATTTTAATTTTTTCTTCCATATCTTTTAAAAATAAATATAGTTATTTTAAATCTTCTTTTTCAATTAGAGCGAGTACTTCTTTTTTAATACTTTTAGGAACAATGTGGTGTTTTTTGTTGTACTCAAGTTGGATTTTTCGACGGCGATTGGCTTCGTTAACAGCATTTTTAATTGATTTTGTTAGCGTATCAGCATATAAAATAATTTTTCCTTTGACATTCCGCGAGGCGCGACCCATTAATTGGATTAAAGAAACCTCGCTTCTTAAAAATCCCTCCCGGTCAGCGTCTAAAATGGCAACAATTTGCACCTCGGGCAAATCTAAACCTTCTCTTAATAGATTAACACCCACCAAAACATCAAAAATTCCCTTGCGGAAGTTGGTTAAAATTTCGGCGCGTTCAATCGTTTTGGTGTCTGCGTGGATGTAATTGGCTTTAATGTCGCGGCTATTTAAATAATCAGTTAGTTCTTCTGCGGTTTTTTTGGTTAGGGTATTAATTAAAACTCGGCCTTTCTTTTTAACAACATTTTTAATTTCTTTAATAATGTCGTCAATTTGGCTTTTCTTTTTGTCAAAAACAGGACGAATTTCTATTGCCGGATCGACAAGAAAAGTCGGACGAATAATTTGTTCAACAATTTGTTCGGATGCTTTGTGTTCATAATGGCCAGGGGTGGCAGAAGTAAAAATAATGGGACCGGTTCTTTCTAAAAATTCTTTGAATTTTAAAGGTCGATTATCTAATGCTGACGGCAAGCGAAATCCGTATTCCACAAGCGTTTCTTTGCGGGAACGATCGCCTTCATACATGCCGCGAATTTGCGGTACCGCAATATGGGATTCGTCAATTATGGTGATAAAATCTGGCTTGTTTTCGCAACGGGGGAAATAAGAAAGTAGTGTTTCCGGCGGTTCGCCCGGCAGTTTATTTAATAAATGGCGAGAATAATTTTCAACGCCGTGGCAATAACCCAAATTTTTAATCATCATTAAATCGTTTTTGGTTCGGCGCTCTAAACGTTCGGCTTCTAAAAATTTTTTATTTTTAAGAAAAAATTTAATTCTTTCTTCAAGTTCGTCTTTGATATTTTTAATTGCTTGTTCTCTTTGGGGAAGGGTGGAGATGAAGTGTTTAATAGGAAAAATAATTAGTTCATTTAAATCTTTTTTAAGATGGCGAGTAATAGGATCAACAATGGCAAGTTTGGAAATTTTTTGGTCTTTTAATTCAATACGCTGAATCACTTCGCCGGCCGCGGGAATTAACTCAAAAGTATCGCCGCGAATCCGAAAAGCGCCCCGCTTTAAATCGCTATTGGTTCTTTCAAAATGAATTTTAATCAGTTGTTTGATTAGGTCATTGCGGGTGATTGGTTGATTCAATTCTAAATGAATGGCTGAAGAAAAATAATTTGAGGGTAGCCCCAGATTATAAATACAAGACACTGAAGCAACAATAATGACGTCTTTTCTTTTAAGCAGAGCAGAAGTGGCTTTGTGGCGCAGACGGTCAATTTCTTCATTAATAACCGCCTCTTTGGCAATATAGGTGTCGGTAATGGGAATATAGGCCTCGGGTTGATAAAAGTCGTAATAGGAAACAAAATAACAGACCTCGTTTTCTGGAAAAAATGTTTTGTATTCGCGATAGAGTTGGGCAGCGAGGGTTTTGTTTGGCGCAATTACCAAAATTGGTTTATCAAAGCGGGAAATAACATTTGCCATAGTGAAAGTTTTCCCGCTTCCTGTGACGCCCAAAAGCGTTTGAAAACGATAATTCTTTTTTAGGCCATCAACTAATTGTTTTATGGCTTTTGGTTGATCACCGGTTGGTTTATATAATGCTTTAAGTTTAAACATATATTTTTTTTAATTAAATAAGGGAAAAACCCCTCTTTTGAGAATTATAAGGGGTATCATCAGCCTATTAATTCCAAATGATAAATAGTATAATTTATTATAGCCCCTTTTTGCAAAATAACAAGAAAAATTTTATAATTGCTTTTAGATTGTTCAGTTTGTTTTGCCCAAATTTTTAGAAAAAACTTGAGCAGAAATTTCTATTTTTTTAAAAAGCAAAAAAGGCCAAACAGAAAAAATATTATTTAATAAAAATAAAAATATGTTAAACAAAAAAATTTTTTATTTTGTAATTATTATTTTAATTGCGGTGATTTTAATAGGATTGGTGGGTTATGGCGTTTTTTTCCGGCATTGGCGCTTTGTTTTTTTCCAAGAAAGACCGACACCACCTCCAGAACAGCCGTCCAATGAACAAACTAATGATAAAATGGAAAACCAAACAGAACAAGAATCGGAACAGATGGAGTCGGCTAATAACGAAAGTAAAAGTCCGGTAGAGGAAAAAGAAGGAAATAATAAAGAAAATAAAGAGCAAAACAAAGAGCAAAATAAAGAACTTGTTATTTGCCGCGACGATTGCGGTGACGGAATTTGCCAAATGATAGTTTGTACCGATGATATGAATTGTCCTTGCCTTGAAACGCCGGAAAGTTGTCCTCAAGATTGCCAAGAGTAATTTTTTCAAAATAATTTTTGAGAAAAATAAAATACTATACTGACCCACAAAGGGTAATACCGGTTTGTAAGAGTTAATTTTAAATAAAGAAGCAAAACTGAAAAACCTCGCAAAACCTTTACAAAAATCCCCGCCAACGGGGATTTTTGTTTTTTGAAGATATCGTTTTTTATTTTCCTTTTACTTGAATTTTTACTTTTGCTGTCGGCTTGGTTTCGGCTTTTGGCATTACAATCTTAAGAATTCCTTTTTCATAAGTTGCCTCTGCCGCATTTTCTTTGACCGAGACTGGTAGGCGCACCATTCTTTCAAAAGAACCTCGGCGAATTTCTTTTCTCCAATATCCTTTTTCCTTTTCTTCCTTTTTTTCATCCATTTTCCCGCTTACTTTTAGAACTCCCTTTTCTACTGACACTTCAATGTTTTTCGGATCAAAGCCGGGAAGCTCAATTTCGGCAATAACATCATTTTCGGTTTCTTTTATATCCATCGCCGGTTTTGAAAAATCTAAACGGGGAAAGACCGGCAGAAACCAGTCATCGTCTTCGAAAAATTTACCCAAGTCGGAAAATGGTTTCCACGGAATGAGTGACATATTTCTTTTAAACCTTTTAAATTTTTAATAATAAATATAGCCGACCTTTTATTTTTATTGTAAAAAACGTATTTTTTTAGTCAACCTCCTAAGATAAAAGCGTATAAAAAAAGCGTAAAAAAGGGTAAAAAGATTATAAAATTTCATTAATTGGTGTTTTTACAAGAAGAGGGTTGACCTTGTTTTTCTTGCTTTTTTTTGATGATAAAGATAAAATAATATAATGTTTATGAAAAAGGCAAAAAACAAGAAAAAGAGAAAGAAGGTTTTGAGGGTGGTCTTGAAAACGAAGAAAAGGAAAACAAAACCTCAGGTTCGCCGGAAAAAAACAGCGAAATTGTCTTTTGGCGCAAAGAAAAATATAAAAAAGAGAAAAAATGTTTTTGAAAAAAACGAGATGGTTTTGAACAATTCCACTAGCAAAGCGATATTTAGACCCAAGATAAAGGTTATTGGAATTGGTGGGGGCGGGGGAGCCATTGTTTCGGAATTCAAAAAGTCATTAAAAAAAGCCAGTTTTGTAATTGCCGACACCGATATTCGGGCAAATAAAAATAAGTCAGGAATAAAATATTTTTACTTTGGTGAAGAAGTTACTCATGGTTTGGGCACCGGAATGAATCTTGATTTGGGCCGAGAAGTGGCAGAAAAAGAAAGAGAAAAAATAGCAAAATTAATGGAGGAGCAAGATATAGTGATTTTAGTGGCTTCGTTGGGTGGCGGAGTTGGTTCCGGAGCCACTCCAATTTTCGCGGAAGAAAGCCGAAAAAAGGGAAATGTTACTTTAGGGATTTTTACCACTCCTTTTAAATTTGAAGGCAGAAAAAAAGCCAATATCAGTCAAGGTGCGATTAAAAAATTAAGAGAAAATTTAAATGCTATCATTACTATTTCCAATGAGAGAATTTTCAAAATTATTGACGAAAAAACATCTATCAGCAGTGCCTTTTCGTTGGTAAATAAAAATTTAATTAACTCGTTAGAAAGTTTAATTGATATAATCTATAATCCAGGCTTGATAAATATTGATTTTGCGGATCTCCGAACCATTTTAAAGGGCCGAGGAATGCTTGCTTTTTTAAACACCGTGGAGGCGTCGGGAAAAAATCGGGCGGAAAAGATAATTGCCAAAATTATTCACAATCCTTTATTTAACAGCAATGTCGAAGCAGAAAAGATATTATTTAACATCAGTGGCAGCAATAATTTAAGCATGCTAGAGGTGGAAAAAATTAGCCGGCAAATAGCAGAACTTAATCCAAAAGCGAAAATCATTTTTGGAATTTCTCAAAATTTAAGAAGAAATAATAAAATTAAAACTACAATTTTAATTACTGGCCATTCTATTTCAGTTTCTTCGCCTAAAGAAAAAAAATCAAAAGAAAAAAAACCAACAGAGACAGCAAAGAAAAAAATAAAAACGAAGGAAAGTAAAAAGAAACCCCAAAAAGAACAAGAGAGCAATATTATATCTAACATTAACGAGCCAATTAATATTGATTTAGTTAGCGATAAAAAAGAAAAAAAAGAAACGATTCGAAGAACAGCATTAGAAATTAAAAAAGCTCAAGAGATAGAAGAAGGCAAAAGATTAAAACAAGAAGAAGAATGGGAAATCCCCACTTTTTTAAGAAAAATGAAATTAAAGCTCTAAAGTAATATCAAAAAGTAATATCAAGTAATATCAATGAGTATGCCGATAAAATAATTTCCCCCTAACATAAATGTGGCAGGCAACACTTATTTGGTATTGCTTTTACTAAGTTACATGAATAATGAAATTAAAAAAGTAATAATTCCCATTGGCGGCATGGGAACAAGGTTTCTCCCTCTTTCCAAAGTAATTCCCAAAGAATTTTTTCCCTTAGTGGATAAACCAATGGTTCAATATATTATTGAAGAAGCAAAAAAATCAGGTATAACCGAGATCGTTTTTGTGATAAATCCGAATCAAAAAATGATAATAAATTATGTAAAGCCGGCAAAAGAACTGGAAAAGATTTTATTAAAAAAGAAAAAAGAAGAACTTTTAAAAGAATTAAAAGAGTTTGAATCAATATTGGAGAGTCTTAATATTCAATTTGTTAATCAAAATAAACCGCTGGGAGACGGCCATGCTATTTTACAGGCGGCAAAATTAATCGGGGACGAATCGTTCGGCGTTTTATTTGTTGATGATATTGTTGATAGCGCAGTGCCGGTTTTGTCTCAATTAATTGATATTTACAAAACTTGTAACGCGCCAGTATTGGCGTTAAAAAGAGTACCAAAAGAAAATATTTCAGCGTACGGAGTGGTGGAAATGGAAAAAATCGCCAATCGTCTTTATAAAATTAAAAAAATTGTAGAGAAGCCGGAAAAGGAAAATGCGCCATCTGATTTGGCGATTATTGGAAAATATGTTTTAACGCCCGAAGTTTTTGTTTATCTTAAAAAAGCAAGCCCCTCTAGTCGAGGAGAAATAATTTTAGCCGAAGTTTTGGAAAAAATGTTAAACGAAGGAAAGATAATTTACGGCTATGAGGTTAAGGGCGAATGGTTGGAATGTGGAGACAAAGAAAAATGGTTAAAGTCATTTTTGTATTTTGCGAGAAAAAATCCAAAAATTAATAAAGAGTTTTAGGGACAGAGATATAAAAATTTAAAAAAGAAATAAAATGAAGAAAAAATTTTCTCTTCTTTCGCAAAAAACAAAAAAAGAATATCGAAAAAAGATTCTCAAAAATAAAAATATCACATTATCCAAATCAGTATCGAGACTTTGGGATTTGGCAAAGCGGTTAGAACATCGCAATATAAAAAATTAGCGAAAATAAATGAAAAAAAATATTTTGTTTTTTACAATTATCTTTTTTTCTTTCCTTGCAATTAAGCCGGCTTATGCTCATTTGCCGAGAATAGTGAAAGGAAATCAAATTTTGGTTCAAAATCCCGAAATTTCTCAAGCGTTTTATGCTGAATTAGATGGCGCCCCAACAGAATATATAATTGAATCTTTTAAGGACTTTGATTTATATATAAACATTTTGGTTCCCTTGTCTTCTAATCCCAAGGGTAGGTATTCAGCGAATATTTTTAAAATAAAAAACAACAAAAAAGAACTTATTGCCTTTGTCGATGCGGGAGGAACCGATTGGGAAATTTTTTGGGAAAGTTTTGGTCGCGATTATTATTTAAAGGGTCCGGAATTTGAAAAGACTGTTCCCGCCGGCTCTTATCAAATTATTATTTCCGGAAATAATAACCAAGGTAAATATGTGTTGGCAATCGGCAAAACTGAAAAGTTTTCTTTAGGCGAGATTTTAAAATTTTACTTAATACTCCCTAAGTTAAAAAAAGATTTTTTTAATACCCCTGTTTCTGAATTTTTTAAAACACCTTTTGTTATATTTGGAGCAATGGCGATTGTTGTTTTTATAACAGTGGTGGGCTCTATCTTTTATTTAATCCACAAAGTTATAAAAAAAAGTCGACCTAAAAGCATTCTTGATTAGGGGTTTGTTAATAACCCTCTCAATATGCGAATTTTCGTAAAAGTAATTCCGAAAGCGAAGATGGCTAAAATAGAAAAAATGAACGATAATCATTTTAAGGTGTGGGTAACAGAATCGCCCGAAGGGGGAAAAGCGAACGAAGCGGTCATTCGCCTTATTGCAGATTATTTTAATATCAAAGAATCCGATATTTTGCTTGTTTCTGGCGCCTCTTCGCGACAAAAAGTTTTGGAGATTGACTGGCATGAATTATAATATAAAATTGGAATTGCGGAGTTTCTCCGCCGATTCATCTGCTTAGCAGATGAATCTTTCTGCAACTTGACAAGTGAAAGGAAAATGCCATGGAAGGCGTAAGAATCGCTTGTTTGTACAGTTTTGGCTGTCCCGAACTAAAAGATGGCCGACTGAATTCATTAACCTTCGATCCTTTTTCTTTTCTTTACGGGTTCATTAAGGAACCCGACTTGGCGAATTTAGGGATGATTCTGGCTCTCCTTAATAACCTTGAGCCAATCCTGTATTACCGGTTGATAGCGCGTTCCTTTAAAACCAGCACTATTTTTTCCGAAGAAGTGGTGCGCAACCACTGGTTAGGATCAGTTAATTTGACCGAAATTTCTCCAGATGTTGTTCGGAATCTTTCGGAAAATTGCCCAATTTCCCCAGAGGCGCCCAGAAAAGAGATATTAGAAAAGATAAGAGACCAGAGAATTCCTCGTTTGGTGAGAGGAAAACCACATCATAATTTCGTGGTGCTTCAGGCGCTAAATGACTTTGGGAAAAAAAGGCAGGTTATCGCCAACATTAATCATTGTTTGATTAGGCCAGGTACGGTGGTAGAAAAGAAAGAAGGAGATGTGATTGGAGGTCGGTCACTTTTGATGGTTAAAACATTTGCGTTAGCGATGCATTCCGACAATACCCTTTATTTAAAAAAGACAAAAATAGAGATAGAAAGGGGGTTTTTGGAGGATGAAAAAGAGGGTGATATTGTATCTTTTCACTTTGGGGTGGGGCGAGAGAAAATTACTTATAAACAGGCTGAATGCTTGTTGAATCTCACCAATGAGGCGCTGCAATTTCATCAATCTGACCAAAAGCGAGATTAACAATCTCGCTTTTTTTCTACTTTTATATTATTATTTAAAGAAGGTATAGAATAAGAAAAATAAAATGAGAAAAAAAATTCTTAAGAAAAAAATTGTCATTGTTTCTTTAACCTCTTGCGAGGGATGTCAATTTGCTTTATTAGACCTGGGTAAAAGATTTTTTAATTTTCTAAAAAAAACAGAGTTGCTTGATATGCCATTAATAGAAGACGAACTGCTTAAAAAGACAAAGATTGACATAACTTTTATTGAAGGAAATCCGATTACAAAAAAAGATATTAATTTGCTTAAAAAACTTCGGAAAAACTCTAAAACTTTAGTGGTTTTGGGGAATTGCGCGGCGCTTGGCGGAATTCCTGAAATTAAAAATTATCAGAACAAAGAAAAAACTATTCGCTATATTTATAAAACCTTAAAAGTTGCCAACCCCAAAATTAAAGAGGTTGATAATTTTGTTAAAGTTGATTTTATAATTCCCGGTTGCCCTATAAACGGCGAAGAGTTTTTAAAATATGCTTCCGAAATGATAAAAGGGGAAATTCCCGAGATTCCGCAATTGCCAGTCTGTTCTGAATGTTCTTTAAAGGGGACAAGTGATTGTTTTTTGGCTCAAAAAAAAGTTTGTTTTGGCCCCATTACTTTAGGTGGTTGCGGAGCGATTTGTCCAAAAAATGGAGAAATTTGTTTTGCTTGCCGAGGGTTTTTGAAAAACGCAGAAGTAAAAAAATTTATAACAGCAATGGAAAAATTTAAAGCGCGCAAAGAAATTGAAAGTGATTTAGAAATATTTGGTTTAAAAGACGCTTTCTAATTTTTAAAAATTAATTAAAATTTTTTTCTAGGAAAAATTTATGAAAATAAGCATTCCTCATATTCATAAAATTGAGGGTGAAGCGGGATTTTGGGCAGAAGTTGCGGCTACCGGTAAAGTAAAACATTTAAAAATAGAAACACTTGAGGGTTTGCGTCAGATTGAAGGAATTTTAATCGGCAGGAAAATAAAAGACGCGCCATTGGTAATTTCGCGAATTTGCGGTATTTGTCCCATTGTCCATATTTTAAACGGCTGTGTGGCTCTAGAAAAGGCGTTGAATATCAAAGTTTCGGAGTTGACGGTTTTAATGAGGAAATTATTGTTAGCCGGCCAAATAATCCACAGCCACACCTTGCATTTGTTTTTTTTGAGTTTGGCGGATTTTTTAGATATTGAAAAAGATCTAGATTTATTTAAAAAATTTCCCAAAGAAACAAAAGCAGCGTTACTTATCAGAGATTTTGGTTTAAAAATAGCAAAATATGTCGGCGGTCGAGCAATTCATCCTATCACTCCCCAAATTGGCGGTTTTTCCAAAATTGCGGGAAAAGAAAAGTTTGAAGAAATTCTTGAAACCGCCAAAAAAGCCAAAGAGAATTCGTTGGTATTATTGGAAACATTATCTAAAATTAATTACCCCGAAATGGCAAGAAAAACTATTTTTGGTTCTTTGTTTGCTTTAACTGATTATTCTTTTTATCAGACGGAAATTTTTAAAATAGGCGGAAAGAATTTTTCCGTCGGCGATTTTTATTCTAATCAAATAGTTCAAGATTTTAGCAAACAGCCACCGGTAAAAAGGGTAAAATTTCAAGAAAATTCTTATATGCTTGGCGCCATTGCCAGAGTTTACAATAACTCCGATAAATTAAATCCCAGCGCAAAAGAGTTTTTAGATAAATTTAGCCAGAAAAGAGGAGGAAGGGAAAAAATTTTTAATAATGTTTTTCATAATTTATTTTTTCAGGCGGTGGAAGTTATTCATTTCATTGAGGAGGTGGAAAAAATAATAAAAGAAATTCTAAATCATAATCTTAGTGAAAAAAATAAAGAGATAAAAATTAATAAAGGTTCCGGCTTGTCGGCAATGGAGGCTCCGCGAGGAACTTTATTTACTTATTTTGAAATTAACAACGAAGGAAGAATTATTGATTGCGATATTGTTACTCCTACCGCCCAGTTTTTGAATAATTTAGAAGAAGATTTAAAGATTTATTTGCCGAATATTTCCAAATTATCTCAAAAAGAAATCCATAAAAAAATTAGAACTCTTATCCGAGTTTACGATCCGTGTATTTCTTGCGCCACTCATTAGTATTTAATTTTAAAAATAGCGCATTTATTTGACAAAATAAATATAATGTAATATATTATAATTAGCGTTGTTGAGTTGTTTTTCCCTTTCCTGTTCTCTTAGGAGGCGTCCTATGAAGACGCTGCTAATGTTGGTTATTATTGTGGTGGCATGGGAAGGAAGATTGGCGCTGGGGGAAATGAGAGAAGAAAAAAACATTAGAGAGGGATTGAGAGAGCTAACGGAGATGCTAAAAGTAATGGTCGGAAATCTCGCTGAAAGTTTAGATAAACACGGGAAGCAAATAAAGCAAATAAATAGGAGGATGGAAGAAGCGAAGACGGATATGTTGAAGATTGATAACTTAATGGGAAATTTTATTAAGTCGCTTGAGGCCTCGGGTAGGAAGTTGGAAAGAACAATAGAGCTACTAAAAAAAAGTAAAGAAGCGCTAGAACAAGAGGAGAAAAGACGGAAGGAGATATATAATAAACTCAATAAAGAGGAGAGGGATTTAGTTGATGAGGCTTTAAGGGAGTTGAAGTAAGAATATGGCGAGTTGTCCATTTGGCGGAGTTCAGTCATATATTGACGACAGCTTCATGGCCCCTGGTCTCTGTTGTGTTAAGACATAACCGAGCTGGGGGCTTTTTTTATTTTTTAAACTTTAGTAAAATAAAATAATAATTTTTAATTAATAAAAATTAATAAACATTTATGGTTTACGATTTAATTATTATTGGTGGGGGACCAGCGGGAATTACGGCTGGAATTTATGCTGGAAGACAACGAATAAAAACTCTTTTAATTACAAAAGAATATGGCGGCCAAATGGCGAAAAAAGCCACCGAGGTTTGTAATTATCCTGGTTTTTTTAGAATCAATGGTCAAAAGTTGATTGAGAAATTCAAAAAACATTTAGACGCCCAAGAGTTTGTAGAAAAAAAAATTGCAACAATAAGAAAGTTAGAAAGGGGAACCAATGAGGGTATTGAGGGATTTATTGTTATTACTAGTGAAAATGAAAAATTTTTTAGTAAATCAGTTATTATTGCTACCGGCGCCGATCCTCGACCGTTAGAGGTACCGGGCGAAAAAGAGTTTATCGGTAAGGGTTTGAGTTATTGCGTAACATGCGATGGACCGCTTTTTAAAAATAAAACAGTGGCTGTTGTTGGCGGTGGAAATAGCGGATTTGAAGCAGCGATTTTTATGACAAATTATGCAAAAAAAATCTATATTTTGGAATATGGTTCTGAGGTTAAGGCAGACGCAGAAAACCAAAAGGAGGCGGCAAAATCAAAGAAAATAGAAATAATTACCAATGCGGAAATTAAAGAAATAAAAGGAAATAGGTTTGTAAACTCTTTGATTTACGAAGATTTAAAAAATAAAGAAACAAAAGTTTTAAATGTTGAGGGGGTTTTTATTGAAATTGGCACCCAACCAGCCACTTCTTTGGCAAAAGGATTGGTTGATTTTAATGAAAAGGATGAAATAAAAGTAGAGTTTGAAACATTTCAGACAAAAACACCCGGTCTGTTTGCGGTGGGCGATGTTAATACGGGAAAATACAAACAAATTGTTACGGCGGCTGGCGAAGGATGCAAAGCGGCATTAGCCGCCTATGAATATTTAAGAAAACAAAAGTGAAAATTAAAAACATAAAAGCAAAAAGGATTTTTGATTCGCGGGGAAATTCAACGGTAGAGGTTGAACTGGAAACCAATACAGGCATTTTTAGCTCTTCTTGCCCTGCCGGAGCATCAGTGGGAAAAAACGAAGCATTGACGGTTGATGTATCGCAGGCAATTAAAAACATAAACAAAATTATAGCGCCAGCAATAAAAGGCAGAAACCCAGAAAATCAAAAAGAGATAGATGATTTGATGATTAGGTTAGACGGAACAGAAAACAAGTCAAAACTGGGTGCAAACGCAATTTTACCGGCTTCTATGGCGGTATGCCGCGCTGGCGCCGCGGTTAAAAAAATTGGATTGTATCAGCATATCGCTGATTTATCTCAAAACAAAAATAAACTTTTTATTCCCTTGCCGATGTTCAATATCTTAAACGGCGGTAAGCACGCTTCTAATGATTTAGCTATTCAGGAATTTATGATAGTGCCTCACGAAAAAACAATTGCCGAAAATTTAGTAAAATGCAATAACATCTTTAACAAATTAAAAAATGAAATTGAGAAAGAGTTTGGCAAGAATCATTTGGTATTAGGAGACGAAGGCGGTTTTGCGCCGCCCATTTCTTTTACGAAAAAGGCCTTATTTTTATTAAGAGCGGCTTGCGATAGGGAGGGTATTATAAATTTTGCTTTAGATAGCGCCGCTTCGCAATTTTACAAAAATGGCAAATACCTTTTAGAAAACAACGAAATTAACAGATCTCAATTATTGGAATTTTATATGGATTTAGCAAACGAGTTCCCAATCATTTCCTTTGAAGATCCTTTTGCTGAAGATGATTGGCAGGGGTGGGAAATGTTAAGTTCAAAATTCAAAATCCAAAATCCAAAATTATTGATAATTGGCGACGATTTGACGACAACGAACATTAAAAAAATTAAAGAGGCGCATAATAAAAATGCTTGTAATGGAATTATTTTAAAGTTAAATCAAGCGGGAACGGTTTCAGAAACTATTGAGGCATCTAATTTGGCGAAATCTTTTGGCTGGAAAACAATTGTGAGTCATCGTTCGGGAGAGACAATGGATGACCTTATTGCTGATTTGGCGGTTGGTTTGGGGGCGGAATTTATTAAGGCCGGCTCTCCCGCAAAACCAGAAAGAATGGTAAAATATAATCGTTTATTAAAAATTGAACAAGAACTTAAGCATGGTTAAATTGTTTTTATTAAGACACTTAAAATCTCAGTGGAATGCTGATAATAGATTTACCGGCTGGGTAGATGTGGTTTTGAATAAAAACGATATCGAAGAGGCAAAAAGTTTAGCGGCTAAAACAATTAATAGACATAAAATAGACAAAATTTATTCCTCCGCCTTGTTTCGAAACATGGACACAGTGGCAAGAATGTTTGAATATAGCGATAATAAAGAGTATCCTCTTTTTATTCATCTTGATGCTGGGAAAATGCAAAAATGGGGAAATTACGGCCATATTGAGGAAAACGAGTTTCCGGTATTTGTTTCTGAAAAACTTAATGAAAGATATTATGGCAAGTTGCAAGGTGAAAACAAAGAAGAAACAATAAAAAAATATGGCGAGAAAATAGTTCAACAGTGGCGGCGAAGTTATCGAATAGCGCCTCCCGGCGGAGAAAGTTTAAAAAAGGTTTTTAAAAGGGTGATTCCCTTTTTCAAGAAATATCCAGAAAAGGATTTAAAAGAAGGCAAAAATGTTTTGATAGTAGCGAGTCATAATTCGTTAAGAGCAATAGCCAAATATATAGAGAAAATATCGGAGGAAAAAATTATTGATTTTGAAATTCCTTATGCCGGCGTAATTGAATACGAATTTGATGAAAAATTAAAATTGCAATCCAAAAATATAATTTAAGCCCCCGCTGTTTGTTTTTTAAAATAAATATGTTAAACTATTAAAATGTAATTATTATTAATAAAAAAATAAAAAAATGGTACTAAAAGAAATCATTAAAAAAATTAGAGTTTTTAAAAACAGAATTTTTCGCACAGTAATTGTTATTATCGTTATTACTGTGGTTATTATAATAGCGGGCGTAGGTGGTTATATCATTTATTTAAAAAAGAATAATATCGGAGTTAAATTTCTAACAGCCGACAAAGTGGTCCAAAAAACCATTAATTATATAAATGAAAATCTTTTGCGGGGAAAAGGAAGCGCTTTTTTAAATGGCGACATTAAAGAGGTTAAAGAAGAAAGCGGTCTTTATAAGTTTCAACTTACCATAGATTATAATGGCCAAAAACAAGATCATATGGTTTATGTAACAAAAGATGGAAAATATTTATTTCCGATAATGCCAGAACTTCCTATTAACTTAGATGAAAAACCGACGAGCGAAACGACCGGTAATAACGAAGAAAAAGAAATACCAAAAACCGATAAGCCGAAGGTGGAACTTTTTGTGATGGCTTTTTGCCCTTATGGAAACCAAGCCGAAGAAATAATGATGCCAGTTATTGATCTTTTGGGAGATAAAATTGATTTTGTAATGCATTATATTGTCTCTAAAGACAAAAGCGGAGAATATGAATCATTACATGGCGACCAAGAATTGCATCAAGATATTAGAGAAATATGCGTTTTCAAATATCAAAAAAATAAATTTTGGAGGTTTATAGAAGCGATAAACAAAGGCTGTACATCTCAAAACGCCGATACGTGTTGGGAAGAAGCCGCAAGGAAGTTGGGAATTAATGTTCAACAAATAAAAAACTGCCAGAAGTCAGAGGGAAATTCGTTATTAGACGAAGAAATAAAGGCGGTCCAAAAATATAGTGTTAGGGGTTCTCCTCAATTATTCATTAATGAAATAGAGTATAACGGGCCACGTAATCCCGAATCATATAAAAATGCTATTTGTTCTGGTTTTAATGCTCAACCCCCCAAATGCCAACAACAATTAAGCGCAACAGGCGCTTCGGCTCAAGGAGGTTGTGAGTAAACTTAAATTAAAAATTTAAATATGTCCCAACCAAAAATAAAAATTTTTTCTACTCCAACTTGTGTTTATTGTCTTACCCTAAAAGAATATTTAAAAAACAAAAACATTGAGTTTGAAGATATTGATGTTTCCAAAGATGAAAAGGCGTTAAACGAAATGATAGAAAAATCAGGTCAAATGGGTGTGCCCGTGGTTGATATTGATGGAGAAATTATAATTGGTTTTGATAAAGAAAGAATAGATAAACTCCTAGAAATTACTTCGTAATTATTAAATTTTCAATTTTTATGTCAATAAAAATTGCAATAAATGGGTTTGGAAGAATAGGGCGACCAACCCTTAGAAGAATTTTGGAAAAACATTCTCAATTGGAAGTGGTGGCAATAAACGATTTAACTGATACTAAAACGCTGGCGCACCTTTTGAAATACGATTCAGTTTATCGAAATTATCACGCTAACGTTAATTCAACTGAAAAATCAATCATTGTTAATGGAAAAGAGATTTTGGTTTTTAGTGAGACCAATCCCCAAAACCTTCCTTGGAAAAAATTAGGAATTGATATTGTTTTGGAATGCACCGGTCAGTTTACTGATAAAGAAGGCGCTGCGAAGCATCTGAAAGCCGGTGCTAAAAAGGTTATAATTTCAGCGCCGGCTAAAAGCGAAGAAATTCCAACTTATGTTTTAGGCGTCAACGAGGGAAAGTTTAATCCGGAAAAAGATAAAATTGTTGATATGGGCTCTTGCACCACAAACTGTATTGCGCCTTTAGCCAAGGTTTTAAACGATAATCTAAAAATTGTGAAGGGATTTATGACCACAATTCATAGTTATACTAATGACCAAAGAATTTTGGACCTACCTCATAAAGATTTAAGAAGAGCGAGGGCGGCTGCTTTAAACATTGTCCCGACCTCAACTGGAGCCGCTAAAGCGTTGGGTAAGGTGATACCGGAGTTGAAGGGGAAATTAGATGGCATTGCCATGCGCGTGCCTACGCCCACGGTTTCCAGTTTGGATTTAATTGTAGAAATAGAAAAAACGGCATCAAAAGAAGAAATTAATAAAATGTTTAAAAAAGCCGCTAATCAGAAAAGTTTTAAAGGAATTTTAAAGGTGGTAGATGAGCCGCTCGTTTCCGCTGATTTCATTGGCGATTCTCATTCTGCTATTTTAGATAGTCAATTGACTATGACTATTGGAAATTTAGTGAAAGTGGTTGGTTGGTATGACAATGAGTGGGGCTATGCGTGTCGGCTGGCGGAATTTGCGGAGTTTGTGGGAAAAAGATTGTAATAAAGACGAATACGATTGTTTATGAATAAAAAAAATCGCTATAGTTTTAGTAGTATTGGTCTTGATAATTTTGGTTGCGATAAGCGTCAACTTTTTTTTGCTATTTAAAAAAACTACTCACAACACTGAATTTGAACCATCTACGATTGTTTATGGTATTGACGAAAGTACTGGTAAAACAAAACCCTTTAATTGCGATTACGATGAAAGCAGAAATAAGGTAACAATTATAATAAAGGAAAATGGGTATTATGATAATCCAGATAATATTAGCGTATTTAATCAATATTTTACCGCGGTAAAAAATCATTTAGGTATCGAAAATATTGGCGTAAGAAAGTTTACAAATTCTACTATTGAAGAATTCGACGTTTTTATAGAAGATTTGGTCAAAAACGATAATGTTGGATATGCTATTATAGTCGGGCAAGATTTACCCGTTGTTAAAAAACAAGAACCGGCATATTGGACGGATCCTAAAACGGGGGAGTCTACGATTAGCCGATCTGCCCAATGGATGTTAGATTTAGATAACGAGAATAATTTTTACTCTTATATAGGCAGGAATGCTAATGGATGTAAGGACGTTGCATTATCATTTGTTTTTGAGCCAGTAATATATAATGAAACACAAAAAAAGGAGTTTATTATTGCTGTTTTTTCTAATTTTATAAATTATCACAACAATTATAACTCAATCATACCGATTTTTGCTAGGAAAATATTATACATTGCTTGGGATGATAATGTATTAGGTGGGTCAGGGGCACTAAACCTTGGTAGTCCCAGTGAAATATTAACAAACTATAATAATATTAAGTTTTTTTATCCTACGGAAGTTTTATTAAACTCTAATCTTTCTGCTATAAACGAAAAAATAAAAGAGAAACCGCTCTCATTAATGTATTACGTTCACGGGGACCCAAACTCTTTGGGCCTGGGTTTTAAAGATCCTGTTCCGACAACAAGTAGAGATTTATCTGAGGTAAACCAATATATCTATACCACCAACGAAGACATACTAAATTATTCTTTGATAAATGGCGCCCCGTCATTATTTGTGAACGTTGATGCTGCATGCATGCAAGACATAACTTATTATTGGTCTAGTTCCTTTTGTTGTTGGCCTCAAACTTGGTTGAAATCTGGGGTCTGGACAGTAATAGAAGTTGAAGGAGAAGAAAGACCAAATTCTTTTGAGAAATATCTTTTTGAAGAAAAAATAGTTGGAAAAGCATTAAGAAGAACTTATCATAATCAAGGAATGATTTATGGCGATATATTGGCTCAATTCCCCTAAACAACTTATTTCGCTGAATTTGCGGAGTTTGTGGGAAAAAGTAGCGCCTTCCCATACCCTGTATTTTCTGATATTTCTCTTCGGCTTTCTTTGCTTTGAATAATTATAGAGGTCGCTATTTTTTGGAAATTTATACCGATACAACTACTTAAATTACTCAAGTTGATATTAAAATGATGCGAGCGAAAACATCAACTCAGACGCACAAATTTTTTTAATAAACAAAATACCCGCGCTGGTGTTAAAACACCGAGCACGGGGTTTTAGAGAATATCGCCAGAGAAAGCTCAGCCAGACCCTCGGGATAGGGGAATTCAGCTCTCCGCGCAAGAGTAGAGGATTCTGCGGAGAAAGAAATCTCTCATTCCGTCTCTTCGCTAGAGATCAATGCCCACCGGGAGTACGGCGACTCCATCTAGCTACTCCGACAGAATTTAGCCTACCCGTTGGTAAGAGATTTCTAGCTGCAGTTGCTGGCAGTTTGCGAGTCGCGTCTTCTCGCAGGACTGCCCGCCTTTTAGCAGAGCTGCCTTTGCCGAGGGGGTCGACGCGCTTTTGGAAAGCGATCCTGATATTCCTCCTTCTATCGTCAATGATTTTCAGAGAGCTTATTTTTATTATAAATATTATTTCTTATCTTGTCAAACTAATTAAAATACCCCTGCAACCGAAGGCATGATTGCAGGGGCTTTGTCGCCAAAGAAAGTCAGTAAATTCTCCGGAGTTTCCCCATCCTACCTCTTTACTGAGGATCGGCGCCATGCAAGGAGGTGCTGGCTACCCTCAGCTACTCCGGTAGGATTTCCAGGGCCGAAGTGGCAAACCCTGTATCCCGTTGGAAAGAAAACACCAGGTGTCGGCAACTTACTGATGAAGGCGAAGACCGCGAAGCCCTTCAACTTCTTTCTTTGGCGAGTTATTTAAGAAACTAATATTATCGTATTAAAGTTTTTTCTCCTAGTCAACAATTATTAAAAATTAACTCAAAAGCTTTTTTATTTTTTCCAAAAAAGGTATAATGTAAAAATATGAAGTGGAAACAATTTTTAAAACCGACAATTGCGAAAATTATTTTATTTATAATCTTAGTTTTGATATTTGGCGTACCATCAATCCAAAGAAGTTGTCAGGGATTTGTTCAAACCACCGTACCTCCTTCTTGTATAGAAAGATTTACTTTTTCAAATATTATTATTGATATTTTGGGCATAAGAATACAGCCGCTTGATGCAGTAATCTCTTTTTCTTACAATCCGTTGTTTGTTATACCTTATCTTATTATTTTATATCTTCTTGTATCATTAATTTTCCATATTGCGGGTTATAATTGGAAAAGGGCTTTATTATTCACAATAATTGGAATATTATTAATATTCTTTGTTAAAATTATACAATCAGTTATCAAGTCATCAAGTTTTATCAAATCTAATTTATTAATTTAAAATCGTATTAAAGTTTTTTCTCCTAGTCAACAATTATTAAAAATTAACTCAAAAGCTTTTTTATTTTTTCCAAAAAAGGTATAATGTAAAAATATGAAGTGGAAACAATTTTTAAAACCGACAATTGCGAAAATTATTTTATTTATAATCTTAGTTTTGATATTTGGCGTACCATCAATCCAAAGAAGTTGTCAGGGATTTGTTCAAACCACCGTACCTCCTTCTTGTATAGAAAGATTTACTTTTTCAAATATTATTATTGATATTTTGGGCATAAGAATACAGCCGCTTGATGCAGTAATCTCTTTTTCTTACAATCCGTTGTTTGTTATACCTTATCTTATTATTTTATATCTTCTTGTATCATTAATTTTCCATATTGCGGGTTATAATTGGAAAAGGGCTTTATTATTCACAATAATTGGAATATTATTAATATTCTTTGTTAAAATTATACAATCAGTTATCAAGTCATCAAGTTTTATCAAATCTAATTTATTAATTTAAAATCGTGAATTCGCAAAATAACCAATTACCAAAATCGAAACTAGCAGTTATTAGTTTGATATTGTCTTTAGTGTCTTTTTTTCTTTTTATCTTTTTTCCATATATATTTGCGAAATTTTTAATAATGAATCCGTTAGGCCTAATAATTTTATTCACTTACTTAATTGTTTTAATTTTATTATCCTTATTTTCCATAATATTGGGAATTATTAGCATTAAAAAAATAGTTTAAACGGAAAAAAAATAGCAATCGGAGGAATTATTATAGGTATAATTGTGATTTTAATTATAATTTTATATTTATATATGGTGTCAACGGCAAAAATTTGTTGTTAATTTTATATGATGAATCAAAGAATTCCAATTGAAGTTTCAGCGAGACATATTCATTTGAGCCAAAAAGATCTGGAGGCGCTTTTTGGCAAAAATTATAAACTGAAAAAATTAAGGCAGTTGACCCAACCTTGCGATTTTGCCGCAGAGGAAACCGTGAACCTTAAGGTTAATTCTAAAATTCTTAAGAATATTAGAATAGTTGGACCAACGAGAGATAAAACTCAAGTGGAAATATCAATGACCGATGCGATAAATTTAGGGATAAATCCTTGTATTAGAAATTCTGGTGATATAAAAGGAACCCCTGGCGCCATATTAATTAGTCCGAAAAAGAAAATTGTGTTTAAAGAAGGGATAATTATTGCCGCTCGCCATATTCATTGTGCGACAAATGAAGCAAAAGAACTGGGCTTAAAAAACGGAATGGTGGTTTCAGTAAAAATTGATGGCAAAAGAGGAATAATTTTTAATAATGTTTTAATAAGAGTAAAAGATGATTATAAACTTTGTCTGCACTTAGACACCGATGAGGGAAATGCCGCCGGTATTGATAAGAAGGGGAAAGGACTATTATTAAAACCTTAATTTCAAATTTATGATTTTACTTTTAATATGATTTTAGTTTTAAATTGCGGGTCACAATCAATTAAACTAAAAGTTTTTGACTTTAATTTAAAAACCCTAAGGGAGATAAATATTGTAGCGATTCCGAGAAATGATTACAAAAAAATATTGCGTGACGAGTTGAATAAATTAAAAGGATTTAAAATACAGATCGTTGGCCACAGAGTTGTGCACGGAAAAGATATTTTTCAAAAGCCCACAAAAATAACGTCAGATAATTTATATGAATTAGAAAAATTAAACCACCTTGCTCCTTTACATAATCCCTTTAATGTGTTGGGAATAAAAATTTGTCAGAAGGTTTTAAAGCAGACCGCCCAATATGCGGTTTTTGACACAGAGTTTTTCAGTCAATTGCCAAAAAAATCATATACCTATGCCTTGCCCCACCAAATCATAAAAGAATTTGGATTTCGAAGATATGGTTTTCATGGAATTTCCCATGAATATGTTGCCAAAGAAGCAGCCAAAAAATTAAAAAAGCCCTTTGAGAAATTAAAAATAATAACCTGTCATTTGGGTGGCGGAGCCAGCATCGCGGCAATTAAAAATGGAAAAGCCGTTGACACCTCAATGGGTTTTACGCCCCTTCAGGGTTTGGTGATGATGACTCGGCCGGGCGACCTGGACGCGGGAATTGTTTTGGAAATTGCTAAAAAATACGGGATTGAAAAAACAGAAGAAATTTTAAACAAAGAGTCGGGAATTAAGGGGATTTGCCAAAAAGAAGACATGCTGGAAGCGTTAAAAAAAATAAAAGAGGGGGATTTGCTGGCAAAATTAGCATTAGAGGTTTTCGTTTATTCAATTCAAAAATATATCGGCGCTTATTTTGCAATTTTGGACGGCTGTGACGTTTTGGTTTTTACCGGCGCAATTGGCTCAGGTTCTGCAAAAATAAGAAATATGATATGCAAGAATTTAAATATTTTAAAAAACACAAAGATATTGGCAATTAAAACCGACGAAGAATTGGCCATTGCCAAAAAAATATTAAAAAATTAATTTAAAGTATAATAAATAATAAAATATATAAATATGGATAAAAAAGAAAAAAATATTTTATGGTTTAATGAGGTCGGCATTGAAGATGTGCCCTTGGTAGGCGGAAAAAATGCTTCTTTGGGCGAAATGCATAAAGAACTTGCGCCAAAAGGAGTGAATGTTCCCGATGGATTTGCTTTGACCACTAAATTTTATTGGGAATTTTTAAAAGCAAATAATTTAGACAAAGTCTTAGCAGAAATTTTTAAAGATTTTAATCCCGAATCTTTGGAAAGCATTCAAGAAACGGGGAAGAGGTGCCGAGAAATTATTTTAAAAGCAACATTCCCCGATGATTTAAAAAAAGAAGTTTTAATGGCTTATTCGAAATTAGCAGAAAGTTATGGTGAAAATCCCGATGTAGCAGTAAGAAGTTCTGGGGTTTGCGAAGATATGGAAAATGCTTCTTTTGCCGGCCAGTTTGAAACATATTTAAACGTAAGAGGAGAAGATGAATTGCTTAAAGCAATAATTAAAGGATTCGCTTCGGCTTTTACCGACCGCGTTATCGCTTACAGAAGAGAAAAGAATATAAATCAATTAGAATTTGCCCTTTCTCTGGGAATACAAAAAATGGTAAGAAGCGATTTGGGGTCTTCCGGCATAATGTTTACTTTGGACACAGAAACCGGCTTTCCAGATGTAGTGTTAATAAATTCAATCTGGGGCGTGGGAGAACTTATTGTAAAAGGAAAAATCACCCCCGATGAATTTTATGTTTTTAAACCCACCCTCAAGAATGGCTATAAATCAATAATTGTTAAAAATCTGGGGCGGAAAACAATAAAATATGGTTATTCTAAAAATGGGGGATTAAAGGAAATAAAGGTGAAAAAAAACAACCAACTGAAGTTTTCTTTAAGAGAAGACGAAATAATAACTTTGGCAAAGTGGGCGATGATTATCGAAGATTATTATTCAACAAAGTTTGGAAAATGGATGCCTCAGGATATTGAATGGGCAAAAGACGGCAAAACAGAACAATTGTATATTGTTCAAGCAAGACCAGAAACAGTTCATCTGCCAAAAACTGAAATGGTTTTAGAGGAATATCATATAAACACAGATAAAGAACCCATTTTAACGGGTATTGCCATAGGCGAAAAAATAGGAAGCGGTAGGGTAAAAGTCATCAAAGACATTTCTAAAATCAACCAATTTGAAAGAGGAGATATTTTGGTTACAAAAATGACTGATCCCGACTGGGTGCCGATTATGAGAAACGCCTCGGCAATTATCACCGATGAAGGCGGAAAAACTTGCCATGCGGCAATTATTTCTCGCGAACTTGGAATTCCAGCAGTGGTGGGAACGGAGAAGGCAACGAAACTCTTAAAGAATGGTAATATTGTGACGGTTGATTGCACCCAGGGCGGAAAAGGAAGAATATTTTCCGGCAACATTCCTTTTGAGGTGAAAAAAACAAAATTTTCAGAATTAACAAAAATTAAAACCAAAATTACGATGAATATAGGCGATCCCCAGACCGCCTTTAAGTCGTCTTTTTTGCCAAATAACGGTATTGGTTTAGCGAGAGAAGAATTTATAATCGCCGAAAAGATAAGGGTTCATCCGATGGCACTTTATGATTTTGAAAAAATAAAAGATAAAAAACTAAAAAAAATTATCGCCGAACTCACTATAGAACATAAAGATAAAAGAGAGTATTTCGTGAAAGAGTTGGCAGAAGGAATCGCCCAAATAGCAGCCGCGGTTTATCCAAAAGAGGTTATTGTGAGATTCTCTGATTTTAAAACGAACGAATATCGAAATTTAATTGGAGGAAATTATTATGAAGAAGAAGAGCAAAATCCAATGATGGGTTTTCGTGGCGCCTGTCGTTATATTTCTGAAAAATATCAACCCGCTTTTTTAATGGAGTGCGTGGCAATAAAAAGAGTTAGAGATGTTTTTGGTTTAAAAAATGTGAATGTAATGGTACCATTTTGCCGGACTTTGGAAGAAGGAAAAAAGGTTGTTGACTTAATGGCTCAGGTTGGGTTATCAAGAGATGAAAATGGTATTAAAATTTATGTGATGTGCGAAGTTCCTTCCAATGTTATTTTAGCGAACGAATTTCTGCAGATTTTTGACGGATTTAGCATTGGCAGCAACGATTTAACCCAATTAACCTTGGGCCTCGACAGAGACAATAGCGGAATTTCCTATATTGGCGACGAAAGGAATGAGGCGGTTTTAGAAATGATAGAAGAGGCGATTATGGTTTGCAAAGAGAATGATAAATATGTTGGAATCTGCGGGGAAGCACCATCAAACTACCCAGAATTTACAAAGTTTTTAGTAGAATTAGGAATTGATAGCATTTCCGTTAATCCGGACTCGCTTATTAAAACATATTTAATTGTAATGGAAAAAGAAAAACAAATATTAAATTAAAACCAGAAATACAAAACTCAAAACATAACTAAAAACCAAAATCTTATATTTAATTTTTAAGTTTTGAATTTGAGCAAACGAGTATGTACGATATCATTACTTTTGGTTCTGCAACCAAAGATATATTTATAAAAAGCAAAGACGTTAAGGTAATAAAAAATAAAAGTTTTATTACTGGTAAGGGGGTTTGTTTTAATTTGGGTTCAAAGGTTGATATTGAGGAAATATTATTTTCTTCTGGTGGGGGAGGAACAAATACCGCTGCCACATTTGTTAATCAGGGATTTAAGGTTGCTTATTGTGGGGCGGTAGGCGATGATTTGGCTGGACAAGAAATAATAGAGGAACTAACAAAATTGGGAATCGATACTCAATTTATTATTAAAGCAAAGAAAGAATCAACCAATCATTCCATCATCATTACCGGGGTTAATAGCGATAGAACAATTCTTGTTTACAAAGGCGCTTCCGAGGATTTAAGCAAAGAAAATATTCCGTGGTGCGAGTTGAAAGCCGATTGGTTTTATATTGCGCCACTTTTTTCCAAAATTAAAAAAGAAAAGACAGCGCTTTTAGAAGATTTGGTAAATTTTGGCTTTGAAAATAATATCAAGATTGCTCTAAATCCTGCCAGCGCTCAAATTTTTTCAGCAAAAGAAGTTTTAAAAAGAATTTTAAAAAAGGTGAATGTTTTAATTTTGAATCAAGAAGAGGCCTCTTTACTCACCAAAACTTCTTATCAAAGAGAGAAAGAAATTTTTAAAAAAATTGATGAAATTTGTTCCGGTATCGCTATTATGACAAAAGGTAAAAATGGTGTCGTGGTTTCGGATGGAAAAATAATTTACAGCGCCTCCTCTTTACCCACCAAGGTCGTTGATAAAACAGGGGCGGGCGATGCTTTTGGTTCAGGATTTTTAGCGGGATATTTGCGCTTTAATAAAGATATTGTTAGCGCCATCCAATTGGGAATTGCCAATTCTGTTAGTTGCATTAACCAATTTGGAGCTAAAAACGGCCTCTTGAAAAAAAATCAAAAATTTAGTAAAGTAAAAGTTCATCAGCAAAAAATTATTTAATTTTCATCTAAATTAGTATCATTAATTTTTAAATGAAAAATCTTGAATATTACCTAAAAAGAGCCGGTAAAGAACGATGGGTACTTGGCCAATTTAATTTTTCTGACTTATCTCAACTGGCAGGAATAATTGAAGCGGCTAATAGTTTAAAATCCCCTATAATTTTAGGGACCTCAGAGGGAGAAAGCAGGTTTTTGGGATTAAAAAGAATAGTAGACCTTAAAAAATCCTATCAAACAGAATTAGAAATCCCGATTTTTCTAAATTTAGACCATGGAAAATCAATTGAATATATAAAAAGGGCGATAGAAGTCGGTTATGATATGGTTCACTTTGATGGTTCAAATTTTTCTTTGGAAGAGAACGTTTCCCGCACAAAAGAAATAATCAAATATGCAAGAAAATTTAATGTTTTGGTTGAGGGAGAAATAGGGGTTATTGGCACTGAAACTTCAAAGGTTTATAATAAAAAATTTATAATAAAAAAAGAGGATTTAACCAATCCTCAAGAAGCCATCAAATATGTCAATGAAACAGGAGTTAATTGTCTGGCGATAAATATCGGTAATTTTCATGGTATAAGCACATATGGTAACCCCCATCTTGATTTAGAGCGATTAAAACAAATTAAAAAAGCGGTAAAAAATGTCTTTTTGGTTTTACACGGCGGTTCGGGTATTTTATCAAGCGAAATCAAAAAGGCGATCAAAATAGGAATTGTAAAAATCAATATTAATACTGAATTAAGATTGGCGTATACTGAAACCTTGAAAAAGATATTTAAATTAAAACCAACAGAAATTATTCCTTATAAATATTTACCAAAAGCAAAAAAAGCCGTAAAAACAATCGTCGAAGAAAAAATAAAATTATTTAGAAGTAAAAATAAAATATAAAAATATGAAAATAATTATTGAACGAGAAAAATGTATTGGCTGCGGCTCTTGCGCCGCTTTATGCTCAAAATACTTTGAATTAAGCGATGATGGCAAGTCCTCTCTTAAAAACGGAGAAAGAGACGCTAAAAATAATGACAAATTAGAGATAACCAAAATTGAATGCGCCCAGGAGGCGGCTGATAGTTGCCCAGCGCAATGCATCCATATAATTAAATAATAATTAAAATTAAAAAATAAAAATATTATAAATTAACCATGATTAATTTAAGGGCAAAAATTAGAAAGGTTTTTGGGAAAAAAACGAGGTCAGCCAAAAGGTCGGGAAAAATTCCAGCAATACTTTATGGTCCTGAGATAGAAAATATACCACTTGAAGTTGATGTTAAAGATTTCAAAAAAGTTTTTGAACAAATGGGAGAAACGTCTTTAATTTCTTTAAAACTAGAGGGAGATAAAAACGAAAAGAAGGTGTTAATTCACGCTATTCAACGCGATCCGATTAATGATGACTTTATTCATATAGATTTTTATCAGCCATCTCTTAAGCAAGAAATAGAGGTGGAAGTACCGTTGATTTTTGAGGGTGTGGCGCCGGCGGTTAAAGAATTAGGCGGAACATTGGTTAAAGAAATCCAGCAAATAAAAATTAAATGCCTCCCTCAAAATTTGGTGCATGATATTAAAATTGATGTGAGTGTTTTAAAAACCTTTGATGATGAAATTTTGGTAAAAGACCTAAAGGTTCCGCCTGAAATTAAGCTTTTAAAAAATCCTAATGAAATCGTAGCGAAGGTCGCTTTGCCCACAAAAGTGGAAGAAGAATTAGCAAAACCAATTGAAGAAAAAGTAGAGGAGGTTGAAAAAGTAGAGAAAAAAGAAAAAACCGAAGAAGTTGTAGAAGAAGAACAGCCAAACCAAACCGCAAAAGAAGAAAAAACCCATTAAAAAAGATTAAAAAGGTTTTGGCAAACAGCCCCGCTAAGCGGAGCTGTTTTTGTTATGTTTTCAAGTTAAATGAAAAATATTATAATAAATAAGAGTATGAAATTTTTTAAATCGTTGATAGGATTATATTTTTTAACCCTCTTTGTTGAGGCCGCATTTTTCTTTCCTTTTTTAATTGTTTCAGCGGAAGATTTGGAAACAAAATGCCAGCAAGTTGCCGAAAGCGAAACCCCTTGCCCAGGAATGAGTGGGACCGATTGTCGAAAATTATTGGAAGATTGCGCTCAATTTTATGAAGAAGAAAGCAAAAGAATTGAACAGGATTTAACAAAAACCGAGAAAGAGAAAAAAAATCTCCAGTCGCAACTTTCAACCCTAAACAACAAGATAAAAAATCTCGAATATCAAATAAAACAAGGTAATTTAATGATTAAAGATTTAACAATACAAATTGCCGAAACAATGTCCTCAATTGATAAGATTAGTTTGAAAATTAATGAATCTCAAACTCAACTGACCAATATTTTAAGAACAATTTACGAAGAAGATAAAAAACAATCTTTAGAGATATTATTAGAAGGAAATTTATCTGATTTTTTTGATAATTTGGTTTATCTAGAAAGATTAAATTCGCGAGTTAGTGAAATTCTCGCTAGCACTAAAAATCTTAAAAACTACTTGGAGAAGCAAAAACAAAAAATAGACGAGGAAAAAGACAGCGTAGAAAAAATGGTAAGAATACAATCTTTACAAAAACAAGAAAGTGAAACAATTAAAAATGAAAGAGAAAAACTCTTAAAATTAACCAAAGAAGAATATCAAAAACAACTTAAAGAAAAAGAAGAAACAGTTAAAAGAGTGTCGGCAATTAGAGCAAGAATTTTCGAGTTGATAGGTGTGCCAAAGGCGCCCACTTTTGGCGAGGCATATGAAATGGCAAAATATGTCAGTAGTATCACAGGGGTTCGACCGGCTTTTCTTTTGGCTGTTTTAACCCAAGAATCAAACCTTGGAAAAAATGTCGGTCAATGTTATTTAACCAATATCAATACTGGCGCGGGAAAAAGAATAAAAGATAACGCGGTTGTTTCCAGAGTAATGAGTCCCACAAGAGATGTGCCCTACTTTTTAGATATTACTAATAAATTGGGAAGAGATTATTCTTTTACTCCTGTTTCTTGTCCAATGAGTTATGGTTGGGGCGGAGCAATGGGACCGGCTCAATTTATTCCTTCTACCTGGATAAAATACGAGAACAGAATAAGTGCCATTACAGGTAAATTAAGCGATCCTTGGAACATCAAGGATGCTTTTATTGCCGCAGGACTTTATCTTGCTGATTACGGCGCCTCTGCTAAAACCGAAAACGCCGAGTGGAAAGCAGCCATGATTTATTTTTCCGGAACCACCAACACTACTTATCGGTTTTATGGTAATTCAGTGATAAGCCTTGCTCGTCAATATCAAAAAGATATAAATGAGTTGGAAAAAGGATTATAAAAGATATAGGCGAGCAAATCAATTTTTGCTTTCTTTTTCTTTTTCCTCTTCGTATTTTTTAAATGCTTTAATAATGGGATCTATTTTTCCGTCCATTATTGATTCAATGTCATACCAACTTTTATTAATACGGTGGTCAGTTACTCTGTCTTGGGGAAAATTATAAGTTCGCATTTTTTCCGCTCTTTTCGCCCATCCAATTTGTTCTCGTCTTGCGTCCGTAATTTGTTCTTTTTGTTCTTTTTGTTTTTTTTCCAAAAGTTTTGCCGCCAAAATCGCTAAAGCATTTTCTTTATTTTGCATTTGATTTCTTTCTGATTGAGAGGTGACGACAATACCGCTTGGAATATGAAGTATTCTTACAGCGCTTTCTGTTTTATTAACATATTGACCGCCTGGCCCCGAGGCCTTGTAAGTAGTAATTTTTAATTCACTGGGATTTATATTTATTTCTGTTTTTTGGGGTTTTGGTAAAACCGCCACTGTTACGGTTGAAGTATGAATTCTACCGGCCTTTTCGGTTTTGGGGATTCTTTGGACTCGATGAACTCCTCCTTCATATTTCATAATATCAAAAACATTGGGTCCGGTTAGTTCAAAAATAATTTCTTTATAACCACCTATTTCATTTGGATTAGAATCCAAAATTTTCTGACTCCAACCTTGCGATTGAGCAAATCTTGAGTACGTTCGATATAAATCATAAGCAAATAAACTCGCTTCATCTCCCCCCGTACCAGCCCTTATTTCAATAATTATTGATTGTTTTTCATGACTCATACCTTATTAATTGTTTCTTGGTAATTTTTTTATAAATTTAGATTTTATTTATTTTATACAAATAATATCACAAAGTATTGATTTTGAAAAGAATTTTTGCTATTATCTTATAAGTAAGTATAACTAATTTAATCTAAACCAAAAAACTATGAAAAAAGATATTCATCCCAAGTATTATCCAAAAGCCAACGTCCATTGCGCTTGTGGTAATACTTTTACTGTTGGCTCAACCAAAGAATTTATAGAAACAGAGGTTTGTGCCAAGTGTCACCCTTTTTATTCCGGAAAAGAAAAGATTATTGACACCTTGGGTCGCGTGCAAAAATTCAAAGAAAGAATAGCAAAAAGAAAAATCAAAAAATAATTGCCAATTACAGCAGTAAACGAAAGGAAATTCTAATTTTGTTTTTTTATTTATATTTATTTATATATTATAATTATAATAAAAAAGTAAAAAGTATTTGGCGATATTTATTTTATGGAAAATAATTTTAATTTAAATATACAAGATATGGAAAGGGCGGGATTGCAAATAGGTCATCGCGTTTCAAAACTTCATCCGAAAATGAAGCCATATTTGGCTGGTATAAAAAACACCATTCATATAATTAATTTAGAAGAAACGATTCAAAAAATCAAAGAAGCATTAGAATTTATTGATAAGACCATATCTGAAGGGAAAACCATTCTTTTGGTCGGGACAAAAATTCCAATAAAAAATTTAATTAAAGAGATTGCCCAAGAGTGTGGTTTGCCGTATGTAAATAAAAGATGGTTGGGAGGAACCTTTACTAATTTCGAAACAATTTTACAGAGAATTAATTATTTTAAAGAATTGGTTAGACAACAAGAGATTGGCGCTCTGGAAAAATATACTAAAAAAGAAAGAATGAAAATGGAAAAAGAAATTGAAGCGCTCCGCGATAAATTTGAAGGATTAAAAGACATTTCAAAACTGCCCGAGGTTGTTTTTATCTTTGATATGAAAAAAGATGCTTTGGCTGCGAAAGAAGCAAGAAAAAAAGGAATAAAAATTATTGCTATTTGCGATACCAATATTAACCCCGATTTAACGGATTATCCCATTCCCGCAAATGATGACGCTATCTCGGCAGTGAAATATATTTTGGAAAAAACAAAAGAAGTGGTATTAAAAGCGAAATCTAAAGCCCAAATAACAAATGAAAAATTAAATTCTAAATCCTAATATCAAGAAACTCTTGGGCCTTGAATTTTGGTAATTAACTTGATATTTGGATTTTTCATTTACTATGATTTCTATTGACCAAATTAAACAATTAAGAGAAGAAACCGGTGTTTCTCCGACGGAATGCAAGAAAGCCCTCAAACAAACAAATGGAGATATAGAAAAAGCAAAAGAAATTTTAAGAATTTGGGGTAAAACGGTAGCAAATAAAAAATTAACTCGGGAAGTAAAAAAAGGGTTAATTGACGCTTATATTCATCCAAATTTAAAAACTGGAGTTTTGTTGGATATTCGTTGCGAATCAGATTTTGTTGCTCAATCCGAGGAATTCAAAAAAATAGCCCATGAAATCTGTTTACAAATAGCGGCAATGAAACCATTGTTTGTTAAAGAGGAAGATATCCCAAATGAATTATTAGAAGCAGAAAAAAAGATTTATCTAGAACAAGTAAAAAATTCCGGTAAACCCCAAAAAGTCGTAGAACAAATTATTGAAGGAAAATTAAAGAAATACAAAGAAGAGGTTTCTCTTCTTTCTCAACCTTGGATAAAAGACAACTCTAAAATTATAAAAGACCTGGTAGATGACGCAATCGCTAAAACCGGCGAAAAGATAGAGATTAAAAGGTTTACAAGGTACGAGATATAATTTTTAATTTTGTAATTTTTAAGGCCTTAATTTTTTAAACATTAAAATTAGGGTATTCATTAAAAATTAAAAATTGGAAATTAAAAATTTAGCACATGTTAGAACTAATTGCTTTAATTATTCTAGTAATTAGCGTGGGAGGAATTGTTTTAATTTTGACGAAAAAAATTCCTGTTTTAGTTCAAATGCCAACAATTCCTGAGGGTATTCAAAAAGAAAATATTTTTAATGCCTTTAAAAATAAAATAAAAAGCATATTTCCAGATAAGATAATTATATTGAAGATTCTTTCAAAAATTAGAATTTTTGTTTTAAAAATCGAAAAATATGTAGATAGTTGTCTGCAAAGAATCAGAGAGAACTTCTATTGTCATAAATCAGAAGATAATAAAAAAGATAATAATAAAGAAAAACCGCAAAATTCTTAAATTAATCGAGTACCAACAAATAAAATATTTTTGTTTTAATAAATATTATTTTGATTTTTGCCACCTTAGCTCAACAGCAGAGCAACGGTTTTGTAAACCGTAGGTTCGCAGTGCAAATCTGCGAGGTGGCTCAAGTAAAAACATTCGTTAATTTCATTTATTGTGCGACAATTATATTGTGCGACAATTATATTGTGCGACAATTACCACTAACTATATGAAATTGGCAATTGGAAGCGATAAAAAATTTTTTATTTGCGATTTTGTAATAAATAAACTGAAAAAAAGAGGCCATAAAATTGGAGTTTTTGACGTTTTAGAAATTGGCTGTCTGTCCTGAATAAAATCCGAACTTTTTTAGAAGTCGGCGTCAGGATTTTGCTGGAAAAAGTCGCCTCAAAAGAATCCAGACAAACAATGGGTCTGAATTTGAACACCTTCTCAGGGATTATGCCGAAAAAAAGAGTATCATCCATTTCCAAAACTTCCCCAAATACCCAAGGATGAACGCTGTCATAGAAAGATTCAACAGAACCTTGCAGGAAGGTTTCATTGATTAGAACAGAGAGACATTAGTATGACTTAGACGGATTCAACAAAAAACTTATTGACTGGTTGCTGTGGCACAACACAGAAAGACCGCCTTGGACCTTAAAACAAATACCTCCGATGCAATAAATAATTAACAACCTGTTTTTAACTCCTCAAAAGTCCAAAATGGCATGGACGCAGACAAACTCTTGACAAGGATTTATTTTGGAATAAAATATAGAATAGGGCCAAATTAAGATTTTTCTGGTTTTATGTAATTAATACTTTAAAATAAATTAGATATTTTTAAAAATATCCGCGAAAATATACAAAGATTGTATATTTTCGCGGGTGTTTTTTACCAAAAATAAAAAAGAACATTGAAAAAAGACATCCATATATAAATATAGAGGATGTCCATAAGGTATCCCGATTTAAACCAGTTAAATCGGAGAGAGGTTTAGTTCTTAAAGTTGTTTCGAATAAAACCAATTTATTTTGAGAGTTTGATTCTGGCTCAGGGTGAACGCTGGTAACGTGGCTAAGGCATGCAAGTCGGACGGTCGTTCGTGTCTCACTTTCGTTTGATACTCGCTCCCCAACATGATGCTAATAATGCGAATCTTATGCCAATGATGCGAATTGCAAATATTCATAATTTGTAGATTGGAGATTAGCATATCATTTGTAGATTTGCATTATGTTAAGCGAGTGGTGAACGGTAGCGAGACACGAGCGATAGTGGCGAACGGGTTAGTAACACGTAGGTAGCAACCCCAAAGACGGGTATAACCTCGCGAAAGCGAGATTAATCCCCGATGGTCCCGCAAGGGTAAAGGAGCAATCCGCTTTGGGATGTGCCTGCGTCCTATCAGCTAGTTGGTGAGGTAACGGCTCACCAAGGCAATGACGGGTAGGGGGCGTGAGAGCGTGTTCCCCAACAATGGCACTGCGACACGGGCCATACTCCTACGGGAGG
>CAZEXD010000001.1:0-53085 GCA_964516865.1 uncultured Candidatus Saccharibacteria bacterium | reverse complement strand
AGAACCACTGCCGCCGCTAACCTGAGAAATGAAATTCACTGTTTGGTTGGTATTAACAGGATTGGGAGAGGCGGAACAAGAAGCGGTAAGGGTGGGAACCGGCGTTTGAACATTAACCGAACAATTGGCCGACGCTGTTTGAGTTCCGGAAGTCACGATCACAGTGGCGGTGCGAGTTCCGGCTGAGGAAAAAGAGGTGGAACAATTTGCTCCTGTACCAGTGCATGCGCCTGTCCAGGAATACCTGTAAGAACCACTGCCGCCGCTAACCTGAGAAATGAAATTCACTGTTTGGTTGGTATTAGCAGGATTGGGTGAAGCGGAACAGGAAACAGTTAAAGAAGGGAGAGAAACACATTGGTTGTTTTGGCAACCCTGAGAACAATACTCGTAATTGGACCAATTAAGGGTCTCATAACAAGCAGTGCTGGAACAACCTCTGTTTGCCCATTGACGTTGCAGCCAGTTACAGGAACAGCGATAGTTATCAGTCCAGCCACTCTGACCACAAGTCTGATATAAAGAACCTCTCACGCCGCAAGAATCGTACCAATAAACATCGTCGTTATAACATTGTCTGTAACTATTCGGAGTGCAGGTTTGATTTACATTAACTGAACAATTGGTTGAAGCGGTTTGGGTTCCGGAAGTGACAGTGAGATAAGCAGTGTGGGTTCCGGCAGTGGAAAAAGAATTGTCACAGTTAGCGCTAGAGCCAGTGCATGCGCCTGTCCAGGAATAAATGTAAGAACCACTGCCGCCGCTAACCGAGGAACTGAAAGTCACTGTTTGGTTGGTATTAGCAGGATTGGGAGAGGCGGAACAAGAAGCAGTTAGGGCGGGAATAACATTCTTTGCCAAAACAAGTTTGTTATACTCTGACGCATATGCCCCCTGCGGGAATCTGATATATCCATCGCTTTCTAAATTAACCTCCCTTTTTTCATATGCACCAAAGGTATATTGACGAATAAGGTTTTTGTTGTTGTCTAAATAATTTATCAAAAGATATGCCTTACGCCGGCTCTCATACAGCAATTTTTCTCCGGCATAAACCCGAACATCTACGTTTTTATTCCAATAAACATAATCATCGTGCCGTTGGCCTTGTGAATGTAAGGGGGTTCCGTCGCGATCCCAAATTACCGCCCAATCGTCCACGTCCCAATCTTGGTCGTATATTTTCTGCAAGCTCTGTTCGGCTAAAATATTTTGCAAAAAAACGCTAAAAAATATGCCGCAAAAAAGCAATATTAGAAAAAGCTTAAGAACGATTTTTTTATTTATTTTGGTTAGCCCTTTCATATTTTTATTTATATTATTAATGATATCATATAAAATTTTAAATGTCAATAGGATGCATAGGATACTAACATATTGGAAAATCCAAGGTTGTTTATCAGGTATTGTAAGGGACTTTGATTATTCAAGGAAGAATGGGCTCTTTTGGTATTATACCACAATAGCCAATCAACTAATTTCTGATTGAAAGTGTTGATATCAGTAGCTAAAAGATCTAAATTCCAGTCAATAAAATCTTCTTGAATTGTTCGGTTAAAGCTTTCTATCTGGGCATTCATTTGGGGTCTTCGGGGATAGTTGAAAAACTGAATGATTCCTTTCTTTTCCAGATTATCTCTAAATCTTTTATGGAATTCAGCTCCGTTATCGGTCTGGACCCTTTTAACAGAAAAGGGAGCTACCTTTTGAAGTTTCTCAAAGAAATCAGCAGCTGATTTAGAGGATAAATGGCTATAGGCCCGAGCAAAGGCAAACTCTGATTTTAAATAGATAGCAGTGATAATATATCTTTTTAATCCCCAGATGAACTTAACAATAGCATCTATTTGGATTAGATCTCCTGGCTTCTCAGGGTGATATCCTTTTCTTCTCAATTTTGGCTTTTTGGGTTTTAATTCTCGAATAACTATCTTTCCTGTTTTACCGTAGAAAGAAACCTTGAATTTCTTAGGTATTTCACCTTTTTCTTTAAGTTCTTTGATAATTCTGCCAATGGTTGGTTCAGAAATAGTTTTAATCCCTATTTTCTTACAAAAGGCATCTAATTCTGGTTTTATCTTCTCTTTATCAATTCTGGGATGCTCTTTCCGATAATTCCTGATGAATTCTTTGATGGCTGGATTAATTTTGCTCTTTCTTGGATTTTTAGGAGCTTTAGACTTCTCATTTAAGGATTCAATTCGACCTTGATTTTGTCTTAGGGTCTTGCGCCAAGCGTAAATTGATGATTTACTAATCTTGAAGGCTGAGATAGTGGCATCAAGACCATATTTCTCAAAGAAAGAGACAATCTCAGCCTTCTTTTTTGCTTTTGCTTGAATCATATACCGGTGTTTAAAATAATCATTGTAGAGGGTGACGAAACCTCTAATACCAGTATACTTACAATGGATATGATTAAAAAACTCCATAGGTCTTAAACCCCGGAGTTTTCCAATATGTTTTTGATCTTATGCGTTTGATTAAAACCGCCCGATCGGGCGGTTTTTGAAATCATCTTTTTCTGCGAAAACGGGCACCGAAAAAGTTCTTGCGTTCTTACAAAGTACCCCTTCAAGCAACTCAAGGCACGAAAATTGCCGCCGCCACCACCGTTGTCCATAAACCATTTTTGTTCCCTTCGGCGGTTTGGGTAATGTTGGAGGTGTAAACAATTTTCCCCGACATTTTAAAAACTTTTTCTTTCTCATCCCAGGCGCTTTCTGAATTAAATTCAATGCCCAAAGTTGTTGCCAGCATTGTGGCCGCTAAATCTTCGGTGTAGTCGCTGACTTTTTCTTCTGTTTCGCCGAAAGAATGATGTTCGGAAAGATAACCATATTGACCATTATCAGCTGGCATAGCGCAACCAATTGAGGCTGCTATTAATCTGTTTGGTTCGTTGGTTTCGTTTCTTGCCATTACGCAAAAAACAATTTCTCCTGGTTTTAAATAGGTTAAACCCTTTTCTCGTGGAATTTTTTGGCAACCGGGTGGCAAAATACTAGAAACGGGAACTAAATTAAATTTCTCAATCCCCGCGCTTCTTAAAGCTAGTTCAAAAGAACTTAATTTCTCTTTGGCGACCCCTACGCCTTTAGTGAAAAAAAATTTTGTTGGTAACATAGTATTAGGTGTTAATTATTAATTATTAGTTATTAGTTATTAAGCAATAAAATGTATTAAGTTGTTATTCTTTCTTATTTTAAAAATGGCTAAAGAGTTAGGCGCAGCGCCTTTTTAATGTTTCTTGCTTTTTTTCTTTCTAAATCAATTTTTTTTAATTTGTATTTTTTTATTTCTTGTTGCATTTCATCTTTTATTTTAGCAATTGACATTTTTAAATCACTGCTTCTCGCCTCGGCTCTTAAAGTCTTGCCGGGCAAATGAACTTGCACTTCGGCTCTAAAATATGGACCAGTCTGATGATGTTTTGTTTCTTTTTCTATTTCCACAAAAAATTGACCCAACGGCTTTTTTTCTATTTGCGGTTTTTGAAAAATATTTATAAATTTCTTAAGTCCTCCAATTTTTTCTTCAATAAAATCATTTAATGATTCAGTTGGTTTTATATTTCTTGTTTTAATAATAATTTCCATAATTATATTGAAAATTAAATTAAAAAATTTATTTAAGGTATTGGATTTCTTCTTCTAATTTAATGCCAAATTTATTTTTTACTTTTTCTTTTACTAATTTCATTAATTTTATTACATCTTTTGCCTTAGCGCCATTCGTGTTTATAATAAAATTAGCGTGTTTTTCAGAAATTTTAGCGCCCCCGACCTTCTTCCCTTTTAACCCGCTTTTGTCAATTAAATAAGATGCCGGTATTAATCCCCTTTTATTAAATTCTTCTAATTCCGGAAATTCTTTTACTAATTTTTTGTTTTTAACCTGTTTTTGGTAATTTTTAAACACACAGCCGGCTGAAGGAAAATTTAAGGGTTGATTCATCTCTTTATATGTTAAAAAGTTTTTTATTTTCTCTTTAATTTTTTCTCTTCTTCCCCTCTTTAGTTTTAAGAGAACCGATAAAATAACGAGGCTTTTATTTTTTTTGAAAATACTTTCTTTATTTTTAAATCTGCATTGTTCTTTTGAAAAATTTTTAATTTTCATATTTTTTGTATCTAAAACTTCCACCTTTTTAATGTTATCGGCGATAAACGAACCGAACGCTCCCGCATTTCCGTAAATAGCGCCGCCGATGGTTCCAGGAATTCCTACTGCCCACTCCAGATTGGTTAATGATTTTTCTTGTGTTAAACTAACAATTTTTTGTAATGGTGTTCCTGCTTGCGCAAAAATTTCTCCTTCTTTTTGATATTTGATGTTTGATGCTTGATATTTGATTACTATTCCCTTATATCCTCTATCTGACACTAATAAATTGCTTCCTCCACCTAAAATATAAAATGGTAAATTAAACTTTTTTGCCGTTTTAATGGCTTTAATTAAATCTTCTTTGCTTTTAGCTATAAAAAAATATTTTGCCGGTCCTCCAATTTTAAAAGTAGTATAGCGACCTAACAAAACATTATTTTTAACGCCTAAAAAAATTTTTCTAAATTTCATTTTTTTTCTTAATATATAAAGTATAAACAAAATAATCAATTCTAACAACTAAAAGAAAAATTAAAATCACCTCTGAGGTGATTTTAAGTGGCTGGGGAGTTAAACTCCAATTCAAAGTGTTTTGTGAGTGCTGTCCCCCAGCCAATTTCATTATAAATAAATTAAGATATACAATCAAGAAGAACAAAAATAAATTACAAATAATAATGTAATTACAATGCAATGTCTAAAATTTTAATTATTTAAAATTATCGTGTTAGTAATGCCATGGCTTTGTTAACACGATGAATAACAAAAAAACATCTTTATCCCATTTATATTAATTTAAAAACTTTCTTTAAATAATCGTCTTCACCTATATTTATTGCTTCAATTAATCTTACTTCTTTTTCTGTCAAACCAAAAAATTCTTTTAATAATTTAATTTCATTACAACATTCAAAAGGAGTAATCCAAACGCTTTTTTGAAGTGGATAAAATCCTAATTCTTTTAATTTTCCTCTAAAGGCCTCTCTATAAACCTTTTTGAGTTGAGAAATATCAAAAATAACAATCCTCCACTTTTTATCCCATTTTTTTGGTTTTTTAATTTCTAAATTATCAATTTGCAACCAGCCTGCTTTTTCTCGTCCTTTTTGGGTAAGTTTAATATAAATTTGATGGTTTTTCTCTGTAGTTTCAATACATCCCTCTTTTTGCAACCTGTAAAATGTATCATAAACTCTTTTCTTTTTACCTTTCGACCACTTTCTAAAATTTTTCCATAAATTAAAGGCAAAATAAGGAGAAGTAGCAGCAATATAAATAGCGCCACCCATAAATAACCAAAGAAGAATATCTTTTACAATTTCTGATTTTGGTTTCCGAAAATAGAATTTATATTTAGTCATATAATTTTTTAATCATATAGTTTTTAAATTTAAAAACAAAATAATAAATAAAACTCTAACTTTATTATATCGTGATAATTCTGCCATGGCAAATTAATACGATAATAATGAATAAAAAATAAATAAATACAAAATATAAATATAATACAAAATAAAAATAAAATAAAAAAACAACAGACCTTGCTTAAGTAAGGTCTGTTGTCCACTTTGTAGAGTTTTCGCCCGAAGGCGAATCGCACTCACAGTTTAATATTAGCAAATTATTATTCCCCTGTCAAGCCCAATAGACTATTTAGCTTCATTCTTGTCCCAATGCCCACAAAACCAGTACTCCTAATAGCATAACCAGCGGCCGCCGAAATCTCAGATTTATATTTATTTTGGAAGCATTTTACTCCCCTCAAGGTTGCAGGGCCGAAATAATTGGTGTTTGCCAAGTTGGAAACGCATTCCTCGGCAGCCAAAATAATTTTTAAATAAATAACATCTTCGCTCTTTATTCCGTAATAAAGATTTTTATTAAAAGCAAATCCGACAGGAATTAAGGGGTTTCCCCTTTGTTGGCCTGAAACAGAAATAGTAAAAGAATAAGGATAAGTTAACTCATTTCCGTCAAAACCTGATAATTTTGTTTGTAAAGAGGGAATAATGATTAATGTCATATTTTGCGCCCCAAAATCACTAAGTGAAATTTCGCCCTTTTGGTTTTCATCAAGTGATAAAAAATTTAAAGAGGTTTCGCCGCTTTTGGTTTGGATTAAATATGGCACTTTAAAGTTAAGTCCTTTTAAACTACTAAATTCTAATTTAAGATTGCCGCTTCCTCCAAAAATTTTCTGCCAATTTCCCGCCCAGTTTTTGGTGATATTTGCCACAAACAAAGAACTCTGGCCGCCAAAAGGCAAAAAGTTTAAATTGGGAACAATGCGCACACTGCTTAGATCGGGATTTAAATAACAGTATTCATTACCAAAAGAACAATTATTCACTACCACAGCCACTGTCCAATCAGTAAATATTTGAGAGAAATCTTTTTTAATTCCGTTTTTTTTCAGTGCTTCATTAATGCTTGGTATGCCGACTGATTTTGTCTTTAAAGAATCAATTAAGATTTGAACGCCATAATGATCAACCACATAATGGGTAAAGGCATTTATCACCGCATAATCATATTTATTTTCGCGCCACTCTGTTAATGAATCGGAGGGGTTTTCTAAAAAATCTCTCATTCTTTCTCGAAGAACACTTCCTGTATAATTATCGTTATAGCCCAAGATGGTGGCTGAATATTCGGCTCGTGCTTCATTTAACCACGTTTCCTCGCTAAGACCAAACATTTTATCTTTTTGGTTGAAGGTTATTAAATGAACAAGTTCGTGAGCCAAAATAACTTTTAGTTTATAACTATTATCTAATTGGTTAATGGGCAAATAAACCATTTCCCGTTCGTTGGAATCTGGTACTTGTAGTTTTAGGTATTCATCATTTGTTCTGAAATATCCGCCGGCTTCCCCTTTCATTAAATGGAATAAAATAGTAATTTTGCTATCGGAATCGATGCCAGGATTCCACTCAGAACCAAAGACAGAGGTTAAAACAGGATAAATCTTGTTTTCAAATTCCTGAGATAAAATCTCTAAATTATTAAGAATCTCGTTTTGCTTGGCATAAATCTGAGAATCCCACCAGCTTTTTTCAATATAAAAATAAAGTTTTGAAGTAGTTTTAATTAAAGTAGCTTCTAAATTGAACCTGGCGGTTGCGTCGTATGACGAATCAACATTAAAAACTATCGAATCATTAAGATTGACTGCCTCGGCGGGAGTAACAAAAAAAAACGATAAAGCAAAGAGACCGAAAAATATGATTTTTTTATTTTTAAGCAGATGCTTCATAAAAATTAAAATTATCGCATTTTAATTTTAACACAAAAATATCTTTTTACAAAAATTTTTATGGCCTGTAAAGAGGTACTATTTTTTTAAGATGTTCCACAATTTCTTTTTTCCCGGCCGAAAGCGATCTTTCCAGTTCTTTTATTTGTTTGTTCAAATTTTCCTGATTTATATCATTAAGTTTAGCAGTAAATATTTTTTCATTTTTAGTAGCGACGGCGCCCTCTTCCGCTATTAAAATATCCTCGAATAACTTCTCGCCGGGCCTTATTCCGGTAAACACTATTGGTATGTCTTTATCCGGTTCAAAACCTGACAATTTTATCATTTCTTTTGCCAAATCCAAAATTTTAATTGGCTCTCCCATATCCAAAATAAAAACCTCTCCGCCCCTACCAATGGCTCCAGCTTGCATAACCAAAAGACAAGCTTCGGATATTAGCATAAAATATCTCTTCATTTCGGAATGAGTTACCTCAACCGGTCCTCCCTTTTTTATTTGTTCTCGAAAAATTGGAATTACACTTCCCCGGCTGTCCAAAACATTACCAAATCTAACGGAAATAAATTTAGTTTTAGCGTTTTGATTAAGCGCCTGACAAATCATTTCCGCGACTCTTTTTGTTGCCCCCATCACAGAGGTTGGATTTACTGCCTTATCAGTAGAGATATTAATAAATTTTTCTACTCCATAATCAAGGTTAATCTCTGCCAATATTTTCGTCCCAAAAATATTGTTTTTTACTGCCTCATCGGGATGTTTTTCCATCAAAGGAACATGTTTGTAAGCAGCGGCATGAAAAACAACATTTGGTTTAAACTCTTTAAATATTGCTTTTATTTTTTGTTCGTCTCTAATATTCGCCACTAACGCTTGGATTTTTAAAGATGGAAAATTATCTTCTAATTCCTCAGAAATATTAAAAATTCCCGTCTCATCTTGGTCTAATAACAAAAGTAAAGATGGTTTAAACCTTGCAATTTGTTTTGACAACTCAGAACCAATTGAACCGGCGGCGCCGGTAACCAAAATAATTTTGTCTTTAATAAATTTTTCAATTTCCTTTAACTCTAAATCAACCGGCTCTCTCCCTAATAAATCTTCTACTTCAATTTCTTTAAGATTTTTTAAAGAAATACCACTATTTATAATTTCAGTTATTGGCGGAATAATTTTAATTTTTTTCAACCCTGCTTTTCTTCCTAATTCAACCGTTTTTCTAATTATTGAAACGCCAGCTGAAGGAAAAGCAATAATAAGCTGTTTTACTTGATAATTTTTCACTATTTTGGGAATATCATTGGTTTTTCCCAAAACCTTAATACCATGAATTATTGTCTTTTGTTTTATCGGATTATCGTCAACAAAACCAACAGGCAAGTAAGGACTTTTTTTTGACATTAAAATACTTCTTAAAATTTGTTCGCCAGCATCACCGGCGCCGGCGATTAAAGTTTTTTCTTTTTCTTTTATTAATCCTAACCCAAATATCTGTAACCAAATTCTTTTAGCAAAACGAATTGCGCCGCAAAAAATAAAAACTAAAAAATAACTTATAAAAAGAGTGGAACGCGGGAAATTGGTGAAAAAAGGAAAATCTTTGGAGATATAAATGGTAATACCTAAAAAGAAAAAAGAAAGAGTAATTGCTTTAAATAAAGAAATCAATTCGTTGGTGCTGACATAAGACCAAGAAAAAGAATAAAGTTTCGAAAAATAAAATATCGGAATTATGAAAATAATAGCAAGCGCCGCTGTCTTTAAAATAAAAGGGGAGTAATTTGCCGGAACATTCCAATCAAACCTTATGAGAAAGGATAATAGCACGGCAGAAATAATCAAAACCATATCAGAAATGACAAAAAACAAAAATCTGGTTCTGGCTGTTTTCTTGAAAATATTAATCATTTTTTATTTAATTCAAGATAAAAAAACTTTAGCGAATTAGAATTCTACTCTTGGGTATAATTTTTTATAATCTCTTTTAAACTCCTAACTACAAAATCTATTTCTTTTTCAGTTAGATTATTGAAAAACGGCAGAGCCAATGTTCTTTTACTTAGGTTTTCCGCGACTGGAAAATCGCCTATCTTATATGAAAATTCTTTTCTATAAAAAGATTGTAGGTGGATTGATTGAAAGTAATTGCCGCATTGTATTCCTCTTTTTGCCATTCTTTTAATAATTTCATCTCTCTTACCGATTAAAGTCTCAGATAACTTTACCACATAAACAAACCAACTTATTTTATTGCCCGGTTTTATATATAGAGTTTCTAACCCTTTTACTGACTTTAGTTTTTTGTTATATAAATCAGCTACCTTTTTTCTTTTTTCTAAAATTTCTTGTATCCTTTCCATTTGAGCTATGCCTAAGGCACAACTCATTTCATCCAAACGGTAATTATAGCCCAACATTATATGTTCCAACCATTTGCCGTTTTTTATTCTTCTTCCCTGATTTGCCATACTCCTGCATAAATTATATATTTTTCTATTATTAGTCAAAATCATTCCCCCCTCGCCGGTGGTAATTTGTTTATTAGGATAAAAAGCAAAAATAGCAGCGTCTCCGAAACTGCCGCACTTTTTTCCTTTATACTCAGACCCCAAAGCTTCGGCAGAATCTTCAATCAATAAAAGATTATATTTTTTTGCTATTTTTTCTAATTCGTTCCAATCAGCGGGTTGAGAAAAAACATCAACCGCTAAAATCGCTTTTGTTTTTTTGGTTATTTTCTCTTCAATTTTCGAAACATTGATATTAAAAGTTTTCTCATCGATATCCACAAAAACCGGCTTTGCTTTTTCATACAAAATACAATTTGAAGAAGCAATAAAAGAAAATGGCGTTGTTATTACTTCATCTCCCTCTCCTATTCCCAGCGCCCTGATAATTAAATGCAAACCGCTCGTTCCGCTGTTTACCGCTATGGCATATTTTACGCTGGAAAACCTCGCCATTATTTTTTCAAATTCAAGATATTTTTTTCCCAAACTTAAATATGAGTTATTTAAAACTTTTTCTACCGCTTTTTTTTCTTTTTCCGTAATGTCTATCTTTGCAAGAGGAATTTTATACATTGTCCAATTTTTTAATTATTTTCACCGGTATTCCGTAAGCTATAACATTATCCGGTATATCTTTATTGACAAAACTTAACGCGCCGACAATTGAATTTTCTCCTATTGTAATACCTGGCATAATAACGGAATTGGCGCCAACTTTGCAATTTTTTTTAAGAATAACCTTCCCTTTTTTATTATCAATAGTAGAAACAGAATATATGGAACAATGGGATCCTATCTTCACCCCGTCTTCAATAGTCACTCCCTCCTTTGCATTTATATAAGTAAAAGCGCCAATATCAACCTTTTTGCCCAACTTAAAACTTTTAATCCCTTGCACCATCCAGTTCCATTTCGTTAGCTTCCCTTCTCTAATTATCGGCTTCCGCCATTTTTTATTATTTTTTATCATTTATCATAATTTATCATTTTAATATTTTATCATTTTGGTTCTATGGATCGATCCATAGAATTACTTATAATTACCTTTTGTTTTTATTAATTTTAAAAAAAGTTGCTGAAGGTGTAAAAAGCACTGCTTCTCTTTCTAAAGATTTATCATCTTCTTCTAATTTCTCTATTGCCGCATCTAATAGATTTTGTAAAAGAAAATGACCAGAGTATTTCTTTTTTATAACCTCAAACAGCGACAAATTTCCTTTGTTTTCTTTTTTAATTCTTCTTAATCGTTGCTTGCGATTTTCAATTAATCTTTTAACAATTATTTTATATCCGCTGTCATCCTGTAATAAATTTTTATGAACGTTAGAGATTTTACCTTTACTAACCCCTAAAATTTCAATTATTTCGTCATATGTAAATTTGGCGGACAAAAGCACTGCTATCTCTATTCTTCTCATCAACGTGGCGATTTCATCAGCGGTTAACAAACTTTTGAAAAAAAGACGAACTTCGTTTCTATTTCTTAATGAATCTATTGTATCATAGAATTCGCCTATCATTTGAATTCTTTTCTCTTTAGGTAAGTCGTTTAGATGAAAATTTGGCATTTTATTTTTAGTTCGACGGACCGAACCATAGAACTGAAGTTAATTTTAATTATTTTTTATTTGTATTTGTTGTTTTGTTGTTTTTTAATTTTTATTATTATTTGTTTTGACTAATTTTACTGTCTTATTTTTTACTTATTTGTTTGTTTAAAAGAGTTATCAAAGAATTAAAAGGGGTCGTTTATGCCATCTTTGCCGTAAACTCCTTCTTGTTTAATAAAAATTAGATAAAATGTCTTTAATATTATTTTTATATCCAACCACAAAGACCAATTTTCTATATACCAAACATCGTATTTTATCCTTTCTTCCCAAGAAAGCAAGTTTCTACCGTGAATTAAAGCCCAACTGGTTATTCCCGGCTTAACCTGCAATCTTTTTTTTTGAAAATCAGTATATTTCTCAACCTGATATCTCAAAGTCGGTCTTGGACCCACTAAACTCATTTCTCCTTTTAAAACATTTATTAATTGAGGAAATTCATCAATCCCCCACTTTCTTAAAAATTTACCAATTCTTGTTATTCTTTCGTCGTTTTGAGCCACAGTATATCCCAAACCCTTATCTACCGCTCCTTCAATCATAGTCCTAAATTTTAAAATATAAAATGGTTCTCCGTTTTTACCTATCCTTTCTTGCCTAAAAAATACAGGTTCTTTAGAATCAATCTTAATTAAAATAGCGATTATTAAAAAAAGCGGCAATAATATAATTAACGCAACCACAGAAACAAAAACATCAAACAATCTTTTGAGAAATAATTTTATCATAACATTCTTTTATTTTATCAAAAACTATTTCTTCATTAAAATCTTTTTCGGCTTTCTTTCTGGCATTTAATCCAAATTCTCGTGCCTTTTCTGGATTCTTTAGAAAAAATATTATAGCTTCAGCCAATTCTTGGGAATTGCCGGATTCAACTAATTTACCGGTAATACCATCTTCAATCGCCTCCCTACATCCTCGTATATTCGTAGCAATAATCGGCCTTTCCGTTGCCATGGCTTCTATCACTGTTCTGGGAAAACCCTCTCTATGCGATGCCAAAACAAACAAATCCATCAAAGGATAAATTTCATCAACATCATCTCTTTCGCCCAAAAAAATTGTATTTTTCTCTATTCCATATTCTCTAACCAAATTTTTGTTAAAAGAATCTTTTTTTTCTAAATCTTCCGGACCAACTATTAAAAGTAATGTTTGAGTATAAAACGATAAAACCTTTTTAAACGCAGAAAACAATTCAAGATGTCCTTTTTCTTTTACCAATCTTCCAACAGTCCCCACAACTTTAAGATTAGAATCAATACCAAGCTGTTTTTTCTTATTTTCTATAAATTCTTTGGAAAATCTTTTAAAATTAAACTTATTTATATCTACCCCGTTTCCTAAATAAATTACTTTATTGGGGGGGGCTATTTTTTTATCTATTATCGTGCTTATGTCTTCTTTGTTTTGGGAAAAAATTAAATCAGAACACAGTGCTGAAATTTTTTCTATGTAAGAAAAAAAACTTTTTTTAAATAACGATGAACTTTTTTGAAAGTATAAACCGTGAATGGTGTTTACAATTATTGGCGCGCCGGCTAACCTGCCAGCCAACTGACCCAAAAGGCCGGGTTTTGGAGTATGAGTGTGAATTATATCAAATTTTTCTTTTTTAAAATAAAAAAATAATTTTACAAGGCTAATTGTATCTCTGAGGAAGGTTATGTTTCTTGTAATTCTTATTATTTTTACTTTTATTCCTTTACTTTCTATATCTTTTATCCATTTGCCCAAAGAACAAACAACCGAAACATCATATCCCTGCTTTTTCAGAAATTCTAATTGCGGAAGCAATAAAAATTTTACCGTAATGTCGGCTGAAGCAACATGACATATTTTAATTTTTTTATTCTCCATAGCTTTCTTGAAACCATTTTTTCGTAATTTCAACCCCCTCATTAAAATCAATTTTGGGCTCCCAATCTAAAAGTTTTCTTGCTAACGAAATATCCGCCCGAGTATGAAGAGGATCGCCGGGTCGCGGGGGCAAATAAACAATCTCGCCGCCTATGAGTTTGGCTAAATAGTTGATTGAATAGCTTTTTTTCTGGCCGATATTAATTATCACTCCGCCATTTAATTTATCGCTCTTCATCGCTTTAATGCTTGCCTCCACAACATCGTCAACAAAACAAAAACCTCTTGTTTGTTCTCCGTCTCCAAAAATTGTCAGAGGTTTTTTTTCTGCTTTTAATCTTAAAAATTTTCCAAGAACTAAACTATAATCAGAATTAAAGTCAATCCGAGGACCGTAAACATTAAAATAACGCAAAGAAATAATAGGAATTTTATAAAGTTGCGTAAAAAGTTTAGCAAATTTTTCACCAACAAGTTTTTGCAAACCATAAGGACTCAAAGGAGCTGGAATCATCGTCTCTTTAAGGGGTAAGCGTTTTTGATTACCATAAACAGAGGAGGAAGAAGCAAAAACAACTTTTTTAACACCATTTTCAATTGACGCTTTAAAAATATTAATTGTACCCAATATATTTACCCGAGAAGTACCAACTGGATCTTTAATAGATAAAGGCACTCGAGGAATAGCGGCTAAATGAAAGACGCCATCAACTCCTTGAAAAATTGGTTTTATTTTCTCAAAATCGCAAATATCAAGTTGATAAAAATCCGCCTGCGGATTGATATTTTCTTTCTTGCCGGTTGAAAGATTATCTATAACTATCACCCGATAACCATCTTTTATTAATCTATCAACCAGATGACTACCAATGAATCCGGCGCCCCCTGTTACCAAAATTGTTTTGTTTTTTAAAATATTCATAAAACGTTCTAAGAACCGACCCGCCCGCCACGCGAGGCAGCGAGTCGATTTTTCAAAAATCTTCTTCCAAACCCTGTTTTAAAATATTTCTCTCTTTTTATTGTCGCCTCTTTAGATAAACAGGCTTCAAAATAGATAAGCTCTATTGGTAATCTATATTTCGTCGAGGGAACCTTTCCTTGCCGATGTTCCTCAATCCTTTTTTTAAGATCATCTGTCCAACCGACATATAACTTTCTATCTTTTAAACTTTCAAGAACATAAGTATAAAAGAAGGTGCTCGCTGGCGATGCGGGCGGGTAAACCCCGCTCCTCCAGTGACTAAAAATGTTCTCATATGATTTTTAAAAAATATTTTTCTGAATTTTTAAAATTAAAAGCCATGATACACAAAAAGGAAATAAAAACAGGAATACGGATTCGCACAATAATTCCATAATTATTAATAAAAAGCGAAAGCGCTCCCAAAGCCATTAAACCAAACATCAATAAAGGAAGAATGGTTTTGTAATCTTTTATTGTTTTCAAAAACCCTTGTTTTTTTATAAGTTTTATAAATCCATAAAAAGAAATAATTATTAAAAAATACCAAGGAATGGTCTCTATTAAAGAAAAATAATGCTGACGTTTAACTAATTGCCAAGGAAGAGGTCCTAAAAGCGCGTAAATAAAGGATAAAAAATAATTTTTTATAAAATTAAAAGTACTATCAAAACCTGCTTTTACGACAAAAGAAGATCCTGTGCCAGAATGGGTGGTTGCAGAAAGGGTGTAAGGGGTGGGAGCAGAAGGGGTGGTGGAAGGGGTGGGAGCATAAACTATTTCTCTATATGTTATAATTGTTTGTTTATTAAGAAAAGTATTTAAAGGTATTACACCGTAATAGCCATACCCCAAAAGCTGAGGAGAAAAACCCAATATAAAAATCATTGCCATTCCATAGACTATCTTATCCCATGTTTTTTGGTTTGATATAAGAAACCAGCAAATAATAAAACTGAACATCATTGCAAAACCAACATAAAACCTAAAATGTATCAGACTCGTCAACAAAAGAAAAAATAAAATAAAGTTTAGGGCGCTGAAATTTTTCAAAATTTTTATAATAATTAAAAGGCACGCTAATACAAGAGGAATGACCAATGTGTCTTTAAGCAATAAACTGCCAAAATAAATATAACTGGGATAAAAACTTACCATCAATCCGGTAAAAAAAGCCCATTTTTCTGACCCACCAACTTCCCGGACTATCAAGTAAATAAAAATAATTGCCCAAATCGCCAGAAAAACTGTAAAAATCTGACCCACTATCATTTTTGGCAAAGTGAAAAAATAAATCACACCGATAACTACCGGAAAATAATGATTGAAATACAATCCCTCTAAAGAAAAAAATCCTTTTTTAAGCCCCTGGGCCAATTCTATAGCGGTTTTATTATATCCTTCATAATCAGCCCCCCCTCCAAAAGGTCTAAACCCCGTGTAATAAATAAATAAAACAGCGGCTAAATGAACAAAAAGGACGATTAAAATTAGCAAATACAATTTTTTATCTTTCATCCCAAAATTAAAAAGCAACAAAAAAGTAATGAAAGAAAGAAAAACCAAAAGAAGAAGTCCGACTGCCAACGCTTTATCAAAAAAAACTGCAAGTCCAAGCAAAATTAACAAAACTATTCCAAAGCAAATTATTAAATTTTTTTTCTGATAAATATCAATCATTTTTTATAATTCTTGAAAAAGTTTCTCATATTTAGAAACGCTTCTTATTATTGAAAAATCCTCTGCTCTTTTTTTTCCTTCTCTGATAAGTTTCTCTTTTAAAGAAGGATTATCTAAAACTTTTATTATCGCTTGGGCTAAAGAATTTTCATCTCCCATAGGAACCAAAATACCGTTTTCCCCATCGGTAATAATTTCTTTAGGTCCTGCGCATTGGGTTGAAATTACCGGCAAACCGCAAGCCATTGCTTCAACTATCACATTAGAAAAACCCTCTCTTTGGGAAGAAACAATAAAAACAGAAGAATTATAAAAATACTTATAAGGATTTTTTTGAAAATCTTTTATCAAAACTTTTTCTTCTAATCCCAGCCCTTTAATTAATTTTTTAATTTTTATCTTATCCTCTCCTTGGCCCAAAATAAATAAGCGGCCATCTCTTTTCTTTAATACTTTAGCAAAAGCTTTTAATAAAGTAGGATAATCTTTTGCTTTTACAAAACGAGCGGCAGTTATAATAACAGGAATTTTTTTATCTAAAAACCAAGGATGATCAATTTTTTCTTTTGCCAATTTATAAATATCATCATTTATTATCGGATTATATACCACTTCAATTTTCTTTTTTTTGCCGATAAATCTCGTAAGGTCCTCTTTAACCACTTTTGAAACAGCTATAATTAAAGAAGATTTTGGATACAACCATTTTATTAAAAAAGGAAGAAAAAAGCAAGCAATGATTTTATGCGAAAAACTTTTGGTTGTAATCCAAAGTTGCGATGGCGTTGTTTGTTCTATTATCACTAATTTAGTTTTGGCGCCAGAAAATATTTTTGCTAAGATATTTATTAAATTAAAACGAGGAAAAGTAGAAACAAAAATATCCGGTTTTTCTCTGCGCAGATAAAAAAGTACCTTAAAAAAAAGAGGTAATAAAAAATAACTATTTAAATCTGCTATCAAAACCTTATCTGGCACATCTGAAAGAAAAAAACCCTTCTTTTTAGCCAAAAGAAGAATAAGTTTATAAGGTTTTTTACTTAACTCTTTTAATATATTTATTGTATTTTTTTCCGCTCCCCCGGCCTCTAAAGAAGGAAGAAAAAAAACAATTTTTTGAGCCATATTTTGAATCTAACACAAAATTGACTAAATTTCAAAATAAAAATAAAATAAAAAATATCTCAAAAATCATATGCCAATAACAAAAATATACTTTCTTTGTCCCAAATTTCTTTATAAAAATGATATTTTTAATTTAAAAAGCGACAACAATCGAGATAATGCTTTATATCCTTACCATCTTCTAAAACAAAGGTTTTTAGAAAAAAATATAGATTTAAATACCTATGATTACTTCAAAAAAACAGAGACAAATTACGCTCTCCTTTTTCAAGACATCCCTAGAAAAATACATCAGATTATTAAAAAACATCTTTATGTAAAAAAATTTTTAATAATCTACGAATCGCCTATAAAAAATGAAAGGAACCAAGAAATAAAGTATCACCGCTATTTTGAAAAAATATTTACCTGGAATACAGGTTTGGTTGATAACAAAAAATATTTTAGATTAAGCTACAGCCAAAAAATACCAGAAACAATAGATTTTAATTTAAGCAAAAAAAATAAACTTTGCGTCGGAATTTTCAGCCATAAATTACAATCCCATCCCAAAGAACTCTATTCTGAAAGAATAAAGGCAATAAGATGGTTTGAAAAAAACCATCCCAGTGACTTTGATTTATATGGAGAAGGTTGGGACAGGCATTATTTTAAAGATAAATTTTTCCATCTCAATCGCTTAAAATTTCTTGCCAAGCTTTTAAGACCAAATTTTCCTTCCTGGCGCGGTTCAGCAAAAAATAAAAAAGAAATTTACGATAGTTACAAATTTGCTCTTTGTTACGAAAACGCCCAGTTTCCCGACTATATTACCGAAAAAATATTTGATTGTTTTTTTGGAGGCTGTGTGCCAATTTATTTGGGAGCACCCAATATTACTGATTATATTCCTGAAAATACCTTTATTGATAAAAGAAATTTTAAAAATTATGAAGAACTTTACGATTACATTAAAAGTATGCCGGATAAAAAATATCTATCTTATCTGGACGCTATAAAAAATTTTATTCAAAGCGATAAAATCTATCCTTTTTCAGCCAAATGTTTCTCCGACACCCTTGTTCAAGAAATCACTAATTCGTTATATTAAGAGGTATTTAAGATTCTCGGTAGAATGGTTTTCCGAAAACCATTCTTTTTATTTTTGAAAAAAGAAAAAGTAAATGGTTTTTAAAAGGTATAAAAGAATAAAGATAATAACACCAATGAATAATTCGCGCTTTTGGATAGTGAGGATAAATATTTTTATATTTTGCAATTAGTTTTAGATTATACTTTAAATTTTGCCGGCGATTAAAAATAGACCTGTTTTGACCGCCTTGTAGATATCTCACAAAATAATCTTGGAAATTATATCCTTTTCCCAATCTACAGGCCTCCATAAAAAATTCCCAATCCTCAGAAAGATCAGATTTTTCATTAAAGCCGCCTATTTTTTCCCAAACGTTTTTTCTAAACATAACCGCCGAAGGAGCAAAAAGACAGGAAAAAAGCATACCCTCTCTAATGGTTTTGTCATTTTCTGGATTTAAAACGCAGGAAATCTCTTCCCCAAATTCATTAACTCTAATGATTCCGCCGCTGGTTATTACATAATCAGGATTTTTTTCAAAAAAAGAAACTTGTTTCTCTAATTTTTTAGAGTCAATCCAATAATCGTCAGAGTCCAACAAAGCAATATATTCTCCTTTGGCTATTCTAATTCCATTGTTTCTTGCTTTGCTTACTCTTTGATTTTTTTGGAAAAGATATTTAACCCTTTGGTCTTTAAGATAAGGCTTTATAACTTCTTTGGTGTTATCAGTAGAGCCGTCGTCAACGATAATAACCTCAAAATTCTGATATGACTGCGAAAAAATGCTTTCTAACGCCTTAGTAATATATTTTTCCCTGTTGTAAGTGGGAACAATAACCGAAACTAAAGAATTTTTCATTTTATTAAACCAATTATTTTAAATATTTCATTAAATCTTTTTTCATAAGTATGGTCTCTAAAAGTCCTCTTATAGCCATTAAAGGCAATTTTTTCTCGTTCCTCTTCATGCTCTAAATAATATTTTATTTTTTCAATCAGGTCTTTAATATCATAGAAACACTCTATTTCCTTACCAATTTCATAATATTTTTCCAACCCGGGGGCATAATCGGTTAAAAGAAATCCGCGACAACCGGGGATTTCAAAAATTCTTCCCTTTATTTCCTTTTGCCGCCGCGCTAAAACTGATTTTAGGTTTGGAACCCAGTATTTTGGATTATTTAATCTAATTTTTCTATCTTCTTTCCTTAAAAATATCTGGGCAAAATATCTTGGGGTTAATCTGCCAGAGCATTTAGAAAAATTAAGATTTATTTTACTTTGTGAAAAAATTTTAACCATTTCTTTCTGGGAAACCTTTCCGTTTGGCCAACCGCGGCCAAAACATTCAATCTTAATGCCGGCTTTTTTTATTTGAGCGACAATTTTTTTTCGATTTCCGTGGGGCTGTCCGACAAAAGTAACATCATAAATTTTAGGTAAATTCAAGGGCTTATAAATATTGTGATTGCATGCCCATCCTCCAATAACAACATTTTTATATCCTATCTTATAATAATCTTTTAATCGACAAGGCTGGTCAGTAGAAACCCAGTTAAAGTATGGCGCCCAATATCTGCTAAAATTATAAAATCTCCATAAATCATCGGCAAACCAATTCATAGTTAAAAATCCTTTTTCTGTTATTTTTTTTACGGTTTCTTTTTTTATTTGTTCCACAAAAAGAAAAAATAAACATAATTGAGGTTTTTCTTTTTCTACAACTTCTAATAATCGTTCATTCATTTTTTCTATACCAACTTGACTTGCTATCTCATCAAAAGGAAAATAGACAACCTCATTGTTTTTATTGTCCATTTTTACCAAAGCGTCATAAAGATTAAAATATTCAAAACTAAAACCTAGCTCTGGTTTTCCATAGTCATATTTACAAGCAATAAAAAGTATTTTCATTTTTTAATAAAAAATTCTTTTATCAATTTGCAAATATATTCAATGTCATTTTCATTTAAAGACAGAGAAGAAGGCAGCCACAATCCTCTTTTTGATATATTATCTGAGTTTTTAAAATCACCCCTTACCCAAGAATAGGGCGGCTGAGTATGGATAGCTGGATAAAATGGTCTGGTGCCGATATTATTTTCATTTAAAAAAGATATTAAAGACTCTCTTTTTTCAGCCGGAACTAAAATATCAATAAACCAAGGAGGAGTGTCTTCTAAATTAGTTTCAATAAATTCAATTTCTGGAATATCTTTTAGCAAGTTGTAATATAATTTATAAATTTCTTTTTTTCTTTTAACCCTCCATTCTATTTTTTTCATTTGAGCAATACCAATTACCGCTTGTAAATCAGTGAATTTAAAATTATAGCCCATAATTTCATGATAATCTATCCCGCTTTTTGACCTGCCAAAATCTTTTATTTTCAATATCTTTTTATATATCTCTTCATTATCGGTAACCACTGCCCCGCCCTGACCAGTGGTTATTATTTTGGGCATTGAAAAAGAAAAACTTCCCGCATCTCCAAATGTTCCAAGATGTCTGCCTTTATACCTTGAACCCAGCGACTGAGCCGCGTCTTCTATTAAAAATAATTTTTCTTTTCTGCAAAAATCAACAAACTCTTCTACCCGTGGGCATCTACCATTAATGCTTACTAAAATTAATCCTTTTGTTTTTGAGGTAATAGCTTTTTGAACTAAATCTAAATCTAAAGATAAATCCTCTTTTTTTATATCAACCAATATTGGCTTGGCTCCGGCTAAAACAACGGCATTGGCCGAAGCAATCATTGTGTAATCAGGAACAATAACTTCATTATCCCTGCCAACTCCCAAAGCCATTAGAGCCGCAGTCAAACTTACTGTTCCATTGCTGACTACCACCGCATATTTTGCGCCGACATAACCAGCGATAATCTCTTCAAACTCCTTTGTTTTTTTAAATTCAGTAAGCCAACCCCCCGAATCTAAATATTCCCTTATCGCTCTTTTCTCCTCTTCTTCTATTAAGGGTTCTATTTGATTAATTTTTTTCATTTCTTTTAAAAACTATTAACAAATTATCATATATTCCTGCTATTTTAAAATTTTTAATACGCCTTGGAGCATAATGATAATCCAATAAAATATATTCTAATTCTTGGTTATTGATTTCTTTTTCAATAATTTCCCTTTCTAATTTAGACCAAAAATAACATATACAAATAGCTACTTTATTTTTTAGTTTTAAACACTGGTCCTTTGAAAGAATGATATTTTCCGCTTTAAAATCTCTTAAATAACTTATAATCGTCTCTTTACTTATTTGAGAATAATTATCATAACAAAGAACATTTTTAAATCCAATCTCTTTTAAATAAATTTCAAGATTTCCCAGTCCAAATCCATAATCAATAATAATACTTTCTTTGTTTATGTTTTTTACAAGAAAATCTATTACTGCTACATTGGGCGGGTAAAGAAAAAAATAATTATTCGGCAAATATTTATCAGTAAAATTATAGGTTAATATATTATTAAAATATTCTGCATTATCACCCTCCTTTAAAGAAAGATTATTATATTTATCTTTGAGCTTAAGCGTCAATCTTTCCAAATCATAATCTTTTATAATTTTTTTCAATAATTCTTCATTTATTTTCAATTTTGGAAAAAATAATTCATATATTCTAAAATAAGTTCGCTTAATGCGACCTCCTATGCCATGAATTATAATATCTTTAAAAGAATATTTTATCATAAATTATATTCTTTTTCTGTCTTTATCTGGACCAATATAGGGACCATTTTTAATTTCTAAAACCTTTGTATTGTTTTCTAATATCTCATAACCATGGCCGCCATTAAGGAAGATGCAGGTATCCCCTGCTTTTAATTCAATTGATTGTAAAAATTTTTCCTTTTCTGAATAAATATCAGCTCTCATTTTTCCTTGTTTTACAAAAATAATCTCCTGTGTTTTTAATACCTGCCGAGGCGCAATCAAATGCAAATGTGCCTGTAATTTTTGACCTTTATTATAATTCCAAAATCCCACTTGTTGGTAATCTTCCTCGGCTGAAGCAAAATTTAATCCTTCTTCCCAGTCAGCGTCTCTAATTATAATTGCCAAAGTTAAATCTTTATCTATTATTTTTTCAGTTTTCATCTTAATCAATAATCCACCAGCGATTGGGAAATTTTTCTTTTAAAATTTTATCCCCTTCGCCGGGCGGAACTAAATTTAATTTCCTAAAATCTGCGTCTATCATTATCTTTACTAAATCTTTAAATTTTATTTTTGGTTCCCAGTCAAGTTTTTCTTTTGCTTTTGAAGCATCGCCAACTAAAACCTCCACTTCCGTTGGCCTTAAATAACGAGGGTCAACTTCTACATATTGTTTCCAATCCCCAAGTCCGGCATATTTAAACGCTTCCTCCAAAAATTCTTTAACAGAGTGTGTTTCTCTGGTAGCAATTACATAGTCGTCTGGTTTATTCTCTTGAAGCATTTTATACATTGCTTCGCAATACTCAGGCGCAAACCCCCAATCTCTCTTAGCGTCAATATTCCCTAAATAAATTTTTTTCTCTAAACCGGCTTTTATTCGAGCAATACCTCGAGTAATTTTTCTGCTTACAAATGTTTCTCCCCTTCTTGGACTTTCATGATTAAAAAGTATGCCATTAACAGCAAAAATTTTATAGGCCTCGCGATAATTTATTGTTATCCAATGAGCATAAAGTTTCGCTGCCGCATAAGGACTCCGTGGATAAAAAGGAGTTTTTTCTGACTGGGGTGCTGGTGCTTTTCCAAACATTTCGCTTGTAGATGCCTGATAGAATTTTATTTTATCAGCCAAACCCAAAAACCGAATTGCTTCCAATAATCGCAGAGTTCCTAAAGCGTCAGCATTGGCTGTGTATTCAGGTATTTCAAAGGACACTTTAACATGTGATTGGGCGGCTAAATTATAGATTTCATCTGGCTGAATTTTCTGAATCAAAGAAATTAAGGTTGTACTATCAATCATATCGCCATAATGAAAGAAAAACTTTGCGCCCGGTGTATGTTGTTCGTCAACAATAATATGGTCTATCCTTGAAGTGTTAAAAGTGCTCGCCCGACGAACAATTCCATGAACCTCATAACCTTTGGAAATTAAAAATTCTGCTAAATAAGACCCGTCTTGACCCGTAACTCCGGTTATTAATGCTTTTTTTATAGGCATATTTAATAAATTAATTTTAATTGTAATTAAAGTTAAATAGGATTTTCTTCATACCATTTAATTGTCTTTCTTAATCCTTCAACAAAATCTGTCTTTGCCTCAAAACCAAATTCTTTTTTGGCGCGGGAAACATCTAAATACCTTCTTGGCTGACCATCCGGTTTTGTTTTGTTCCAGCGGATTTCGCCTTTAAAAGCCATAAGTTTACAAATTAATTCAGCCAAATCTTTTATTGATATTTCAAAATCAGAACCCAGATTAACCTGTTCTGGCTTGTCATATTTTTCTGTTGCCAACAAAATTCCTTCGGCGCCGTCTTCCACATATAAAAATCCTCTGGTCGCTTTACCTGTCCCCCACACCTCAATGAAGTTTTTCTTATCTCTTTTTGCTTCGTAAACTTTTTTAATCAGCGCCGCTATCACATGAGACCTTTCCGGGTCAAAAGTATCTCCCGGTCCATACATATTCAGAGGTAAAAGAGAAATTGCGTTAAAATTATATTGTTTTCTATATGCCTGACCTTGCACCAAAAGCATTTTTTTTGCCAAACCATAAGGAGCGTTTGTTTCTTCAGGATAACCATTCCAGAGATTTTCTTCTTTAAAAGGAACGGGTGTAAATTTTGGATAAGCGCAAACTGTTATTATTGAAACAAATTTTTCCACCCCGGCTTGTCTTGCCGCTTCCATTAAATGAGCTCCCATTATCAAATTATCATAAAACAGCTCTCCGGGTTTTTCTAAATTAAATCCAATACCACCAACCTTTGCCGCCAAATGAATAACTATCTCCTGTCCTTTGACGGCTTTTTGGCAATTTTCCCGATATCTTAAATCTAATTCTTCAATAGTGGGCAAATATAGATTTTCTTTTGGAACCTTTCTCTTTTCTAACAAGTTTTTAACTAAATGCTTTCCCACAAAACCATTGGCTCCTGTAATTAAAATCTTTTTTTTAGTTAGGTCTATCATTTTTTAACAATTCTTTAATAATACTACATATTATCTCAATTTCCTCTTTTTTCAAGCCAAGACCGGAGGGCAAATAAAGACCTTGTTTTGCCAATTTTTCAGCAACTGGATATTTTTCTTTTGTTTTTTTGATAAATTTTTGTAAGCAAGGTTGCAGATGTAAAGGATAAAAAAATGGTCTTGTTTGAATACCTTTTTTTGCTAATTTTTCAGCAAAAGTTTCGGCGGTAAAACCGGTTGATTTATCCAAAACAATTCCGTACATCCAATAAACATTTTTCGCATAATCTTTTTCTACCGGCAACTGCAATCCCTTAATGTTTTTTAATAATTCTGTATAGGTTTTTGCGTTATTTCGTTTTATTTTTATTAATTTTTCAATATTTTTAAGCTGGGCTACTCCCACTGCCGCCTGTAAATTTGTCATTCTATAATTTCTGGCAAGTTCTTTGTGAATAAATCTTTTTTTCTTGCCAAAAGCCAAATTTCTTAAATCTTTGGCTTTTTCAAAATAATTTTTATTGTCAGTCAAAACCATTCCGCCTTCTCCGCAAGAAATTATTTTATTGGCGTAAAAACTAAAACAGGAAATATCTCCAAAAGAACCGCATTTTTCCCCTTTATATTCTGCACCATGGGCTTCGGCCGCATCTTCAATAATTTTTAATTTATATTTTTTAGCAATTCTTAAAATCTTATCCATATCGCAAGAGTGACCATAAATATGAACTGGCATTATCGCTTTTGTTTTTTTGGTAATTTTTTCTTCTATCTTGTTTGGGTCCATATTCCAGGTATCTGGCTCTGAATCAACAAAAACTGGCACTCCGCCGTAATTTACAACAGCCAAAGCGCAAGAAATTATTGTAAAAGTTGGCATTATGACTTCCTCTCCCGGTTTTAAACCAATAGCGCCGACAGCCACTTCCAAAGCCGCTGTTCCCGAAGAAACAGCAACACCATATTTTTTTCCAACATATTTACTGAATTTTTCTTCAAATTCTTTAACAAAAGGACCCTCAGATGAAATCCATCCAGAATCAATACATTCAGCTAAATACTTTTTTTCATCGCTTATAAATAATGGTTTATTCACCGGTATCATATTTTATTTTTCAATACCATTAAATCTAACCTTGTCAGCATCGTTTAGATAGGGACCTTGTTTTATTTCTATTAACTCGCTGTCTTCTAAAAATTCAAAACCGTGTCCACCCGACGCCAAAAGAATGGTATTACCTTCATTTAGAATTCTTGAGTCAAAATAATTTTTATCGTTATTGTAAAAATTCACTTTTATTTTTCCTTTTTTAATAAATAAAGTTTCTTGGGTATAAAAAATATCTCTCTTGATAATATTATGAGTATGGGCTGGAATTTTTTCACCGGCTTTTCTTGAAATAAAAGCCAATTGTTGGGAAAAATCAGAAGGAGTGAAAAAATTAGTCCCTTCTTTATGAAAATCGTTGTAAATAATTATGGCAATAATATTGCCTTTTTTATCTTTTATTGTTTCAGTTTCTTTTGTCATAAATTACTTAATGCTTTTTTAACTGCAGAAATCCACATTTGAGCGTAATTCTCAAATGTAAGATTTTTTACTTTTTGATATCCTTTTTCAATCATTTTCTTTCTTAAATCTTCATCTGTCCAAACCTTGTAAATTTTCTCTGCCATATCTTCTGGGCTTTTGGGGTCAAAAAGAATACCAGCATCGCCAACCTGTTCTGGCATAGCAAATAAATTGGAACATAGAACAGGAGTACCCAAAACCATTGATTCCAAAGGCGGAATGTTGGTAGGACCAATTAAGGTAGGAAAAACTAAAGCAATGGCTTTTTTATATAATGCCACCATTTCTTTGTCCTCAACATAACCTAAGTGCCATACTCTGTTTTTTATATTTAATCTTTCTGCTAACTTTATTATATTATTATAATTTTTAGAATTGGCTTTCTCGTCACCCACTAAAACTAAGGGAATAATTTCTTTAAATTTTTCTTCTAATATTTTTATTGATTTTATAAGATTTAAGTGGTTTTTATGCTCCCAGAATTGCGCTGGATAAAAAATAAATTTTTCAGGCAAATTATATTTTCTTAACAAATTAGTCGCCTCAATTAAATCCATATCTTTATATTGCCAAACATAACCTGGCGGCAAATAAGGGACAATATGGATTTTTTCTTTTGGGGTTTTGTAAAATTTCTGCAAGTCATTGCTCCCCCACTGAGAATCAACAATAGTTAAAATTGAATGTTTTACTGCAACTTTATAAACTATATCACGAATAATTCTATTTTTGAAAGAATACTCGGAAAAATAAGAATAATACCTGTGCATCATATCTGGAACCGAAACAATATAGGGTATTTTGTTTTCAAAGCCCAGCAAAAGCGGAAAAGGAATAATTAGAAGGTCTATTTTTGCCTCCTTTAATATCTCTTTGTTTTTTTTATTGGTTATAAATACTGGTTTTGCCAAAAAACAATTTAAGGCAAATTTAATCTTTTCTAAAAAATTGTTTTGCTTGCCATTTAAAGAAACAAGTTTTGCTTTTTCTAAACTTTTAACTTTTAAAAAATCTTTCGGGTTTTCTAAATCAAAATATAAAATAGTAAAATCAAAATTGTCAGTAAAATTTACTAATGCCTCAACAATGCTTAATCCATACTGGAAAACTCCCATTTTACGGGAAGATGAAAATAAAATGCCTATGTTCTTTTTCATTATTTTTTTCTGGCTATGACAAAAATATTCCAATTATCTTCTGAAATTTTTGAATTCAAATCTAAAAAATTGCAAACTTTTATCAATTCAAAATCATTTTCTTCCAAAAAATATTCTAATTCTTTTAGGTACCAAAATCTCATTTTGTGGTTTTCCTTGGCTAAAAATTTTCCATTCTCTAACATTTCAAAATTTATATCAATAATACTTTTTTCTATATCTAATTTTTGAGTTGTCTTTCTTATAAATCCTTTTCTAATTTCTTTTTCTCTATTTTCGGGACGGCTTTTTAAAACTGCCGGCCCGTACCAGCAATCAAAAACAAACAAAGCGCTCTTTTTTAAAACTCTATTTATATTCTTTAACATTTTTTCCATCTGCATATTTTCTGTTAAATAACCAACAACATTAAACATTGCCATTGCAAAATCAAGTTTTTTATTAATTTTAAAATCTGTAATATCGGCTATTTTAAATTCAATGTCTAAATTTTCTTTTTTTGCTTTTTCCTCCGCAATTTTAATCATCTTTTTTGACCTATCTATACCTGTAATTTTAAATCCTTTTCTGGCTAAAATAATATCGTGATTGGCTGTTCCGCAACCCAAACTTAAAATACTTCTTACTTCTATGGGAGAATGCTTTTTAATAACGGAAAGCAAAAAATCACATTCTTTTTTGTAATCCTTGTCTTGATATAACAAATCGTAATAATCAGCGTATTCTTGAAAATTAATCATATTTATAAATTATAACCTGCCTTTTTTGCTTCTTTCCCGCAGATTAATTTAAAGATTATTAATTCTGATTTTGAAAAATGATTTTTGTAATCTCCAATAATACCTTTTCTAAATTCGGGGTTGTTTGGGTCTTCTTCTCCTTTTTTTCTACCGGTTATTTTTTCAAAAGAAAATTTATTAACGGCTTCTTCAATAATATTCTCTTTTACCGAAACGCCAAGGTAATCCAAAATACCATTTAAGGTTTCTTTAGTTTTTAACAATAAATCTTCGTATCTTACAAAATAATACGGCACTTCTTGCCATTTTTGAAAATACTTTTTCCAACCCTTAGCTGTGCGAATATAATTTATTATTCTAATACTTCTTATTAAACTCACTATCCTTCCTAAAAAACTTCTTAATTTCCTGTATTTTTTTTCATAAAATAAGTGCATATAATAAGCAGAAACAGCCACATCTCTCGGGTCGCGAGTTAAAAAAATCACCTTATCTGTTAAATTAAAATCGGGTGCGGGAAACTCGTGAGTTTTCACCACCATTGAATAACAAGTCTTTTCTCTGTCCGGCAAATTTCCCTGAGTGAGGTTAAAAACATAATCGGATTTGGAATACTTTCTACCTTTTAAAAAATCATATGGTTCAATAAATCGGGCATTTAAAATATAACAGAGCATATAAGAAAGCCAGCCCTGCCCTGACCGACCATAATCTGCAACTAATATTATTTTTTCAGATTGAGATTCCATTTTTCTTAATTAAATCTATTATCTGCTTTAAGGACTCCTCTATATTGGTTTTATCTGTCCTTATTTCTAAATCTGGTTTTTGTGGTTTTTCATAAGGAGAGTTTTGGGAGAAACCAATTAGATTTTTAATTTCTCCTTTTTTCGCTTTTTTGTACAATCCTTTTACATCATTTTTTATCAAAATCTCCAAGGGACAATTTAAAAATATTTCCAAATATTCCTTTTGAAAAATTTTTCTTGCCTCGTCTCTCGTCTTTTGATAGGGAGCGATAACCGAAACAAGCAAAAAATCATAATTTTTTTTCAATTGCGAACAATAAGAAATTATATTCCTATTATTTTCTATAATGTCTTTGCGACAAAATCTGTTTTCTTTCTTATACTGAGTGCGAAAAACATCTCCATCAATATGAAAAACAGAAAAACCATTTCTTTCTAAAATCTCTTTTAAATATCTTGCCAATGTTGTTTTGCCCGAACCGGAAAGCCCGGTAAACCAAATTATCATTTTTGTCTTATTCTCCTTTTTCAAATAAAATATCTTTATTAGATTTGTACATATCTTTGAGCATTTTACTAATATCATTTCGCATCAGATAATCGGGTATTTTTTCATTGTTTATCAAACAATTCCTTATTTTTGTACCGCTAATAGTTATTTTTGATTCCTCTCCGTGCCTACAATAATCTGTCACCTGACCGCATTTTTTGCAAAAATAAGCAGTGTTAAAAAATAAGGGAACAATACCAATATCGCCTATTTTTTGAAATATCTTCTGCGAGGCATCCGGTTTATAAAAATTGCCTACACCCGTATGATCACGACCAACAATAAAATGACTACATCCGAAATTTTTTCTGCACAAAGCGGTAAAAACCGCCTCTCTCGGTCCTGAATATCTTGAATATGTCGCAAATGCTCCAATAATTGCCGAATAAGGATGATAGTATTTTTTATTAATCATCACTTCGTATGCCGAAACAATCGCTTGAGCAGTAAAATCACCTTTTTTCTTGGGACCAATAACAGGACTTATAAACAAAGCGTCGGCGTCGGCTTTCTTTAAAGCTTCTTTCTGGATAAATTCATGCCCTCGGTGAATAACATTCCTGGTATGAAACCCTACAATTTTTTGCCAACCAAAGTTCTTAAAAATTTCCCTACTTTGCTTCGGGGTTAAAGCATAAAACTCAGCGTAAGAATTTGGTTTCTCAATTAAAAAAACTTCTCCAGCTATTATATAATCTCCTTTCTTTTTGAAATTAACCACCCCAGGGTGCGATTTATCAGTTGTCCCAAACCACTTTTTGGCTATTTTTTCTAAATCAATTTTCTTAATTTCAGAAACATTTATTAAAGCAAATACCTCTTTTCCAGTTTCTTCCAAAAGAGCGACGGTTTCCCCTTCTTTAAATTTAATCTCTTTTTTAGTCGCTTGCAACAAAATCGGCAAAGTCCAAATTATTCCATTTGAAAGCCTATAATTATCTAAAACCGAAATTAAATTCTTGAAATCCATAAATCCTCTCAGCGGCGAATACGTTCCTTCCACAATTTGAACTACATCCAATATTGTCTCTTTTGAAATTTTTAATTTTGGCAATTTATCGATGTTTTGAATCGCTTCTTTATTAATAATATTTTGCACCAATTCGCCTCCGTGAGGTTCAATTAAATTATAATCGTAAATCGAAGTTAAATATTTTTTATCTTTTTCCTTTTGATATCTTATTACCTCTTTTATTATCCCACTTGCCATTCTGACACACTCGGCTGGATGTTTTCCAATGGCTGTTTCCGCCGCCAAAACCAAACCTGAGGCGCCTGATAATAAAATATTGGTGATATCATTAATTTCGCTCCTTGTCGGTTGAAAGTTTTCCATCATTGCATCCAAAAGGTTTGTAGCCACAAAAACAGGTTTCTTAATTTTTTTTACGGTATCTAAAATAGATTTTTGGGCCAAGCCTATTTTTTGCAAGGGTATATCGCGAGACAAATCCATTCTGTCAATTAAAATAGCATCGCTATATCGACAAATTTCTTCCACATTTTCTACTCCCTTCCTGCTTTCTATTTTGCTAATAACAAAAATGGGGTATTGAAAAATTTTTCTTAATTCTTCAATGTCTTCTTTTCTGGAGGCGAAAGATAAAGCGATATAATTCATTTCTTCTTTTTTTGCTATTTGAAAAATTGCCAAGTCCTTCTTCGTAAAAGCCGGCAAATCAAGAGGTCTATCCATATTTACTCCTTTGTTTGACCCCACCCATCCTCCTTCCAATATTCTGGCTTTAACCTCCTTGCCGTTAATTTTTATCACCTGAATTATTACATTATGAAAATCCAAATAAAGAATATCTCCTTCTTTTAAAACTTTGTGGGGAATAATAGGATAAAGAGGAATGTTTTTTTTGTCGCCCAAAATTTCGGCAGGAACCAAAGAAACAATAGAATTATTCTGAGCCAAAATTTTGTCTTTTTTAAATTTACCGGTTCTAATTTGAGCCCCTTCCGTGTCAATACAAATTGGTTTTTTTGTCCATTGCTTAATTTCTTTAACAAAGTTTTTAAAATCTTCAATTTTTGTATGAGAAAGATTAAGCCGGAACAAATCTACGCCAAAAGAATCCATTTTTTGAATAATCTCCTTTTTAAATGAGGAAGGCCCAATAGTAGCTAAAATTTTAATGTTTTTCATTTTTTTGATTTATTATTCTTTTGTAATTAAAAGTCTTATTCTTTAAACAAAAATAAAATTCTTTTAAAAAGCGGGGTTATTTGATAATAATTTTTTTTCTCTGCGATATACATCAATAAAAAATAAATTAACCCGCCCAATATTATTTTGTAAAAAAGATTAATCCTCCCAAAAAATATTAAATCGCTTTGCCAAACAATTAATATCATTATTATTGTAGAAATAAAAGGAATTGCCATTATCTTCCAAAAATCTTTAATCTTTGCCCCAATAATCTTTAGTGCCGACAATACAAAACCAACACTTGACACAAAAACGCTTAATAAAACTACCAAAGCGGCGCCGGATATTCCATAAATAGCAACAAATGGGTAGAGAAAAAGTAACAGAAGCGCAAATCTCACTCCGTTCCAAAATGTTTCTATTTTTGGCTTTCCAACAGCTTGAATTAAAGGGGCTGTTATTGTCACAATACCCCATAACAGGCTGGACCATATTAAAAATTTTAAAGGAACCGCAGCCGGGAGCCATTTATCGCCAAAAAATATTTTTATTATATCATTTGATATCACAAAAATCCCTCCGGCCATAGGCATAAAAATAAAAAATGATATTTTAAGCGTGTTAAAATATGCTTTTTTAAGCGCATCTTTATTATCCTGTATTTTTGAATAAGCGGGAAAAAGAGTGCCAAAAATTATTTCTGTATTTAAAAAACTCGCTATTTTATACGCCACCTGGTAAAAACCAAGAGACGCCATTCCTAATAATTTACCTATAAAAATACTGTCTCCTTGAAGTATAAAAAAACCAATAATGTTGGAACTAAAAATCCATTTTCCAAAATTAAAAAGCTCTTTTGCTTTTGTAAAACTAATTTTAAATCTTGGACGATAAGGGTGTACTTTGTAAGAGATTATAATTTTAAAAATATTGCCCATTAAGAAACCGAAAATAAGGGCCCACACAGTAGGCCATATTAATACTATAGTCACAGTGGCTAAAAAATCTAACAAACCTCCTATAGATTGATACATAAAATACTTATGCATTTGCAGTTCTTTTTGAAAATAAACCAAGCCAATATTGGTAAAACTAGAACAAAAAGTTGAAAGCGCTAAAATTCTTATCATCAACGCTATCTGAGGAGTTTTAAAAAAATTGGCCGCTAACGGTGCGGTAATAAATAAAATAATAGATAAAATAAGGCCTCTTATTATTTGAATAGTCCAAGCTGTATTAAGATAATTTTTAACATTTTCTTTTTTTTGAATTAAAGCCTGCTGAAAACCTGTTTGAGAAAAAGATTCCGCCATAGCAAAAACAGCCAAAGAAGCTCCAAAAAGACCAAAGTCGTTTGGAGATAAAATTCTGGCTAAAATAATTATCTTTACAAAACGAAGAAATTGATCAACAACGCGTAAAAGAAGAAGCCACACGCTTCCTTTTATTGTTTTTTCGGAAAGAGAACCGGATTTTTCAATTAATAAAATATTTTTAATTCTGTTCAAGGGAATCATAGTGAAAATACCATTTTGTTGAAAGCTTAACTCCTCTGTTTATATTAATCTTTGGTATATAATTAAACAATCTTTTTGCTTTAGAAATATCGGCGATAAATTGAATTACCTCGCCTTGACGACTTTGTTTTATGAAAATTTTGCTTTTACTGTTTAAACTTTTTTTAAGAAGCCGGGCAACTTTAATTAACTTTTCGCCCTTGCCGCTGGCGATGTTAAAAGTGTTATTTTTTGCGTAAGAAAATCTTTCAATTCCCTTAATTATACCTTCTACGCAATCGTCAATATAGGTAAAATCTAAAAGCTTGTTTTTGCCATAAATCTCTACATCTTCGTTCTTGCGCATTTTTCTAATCATCAAAGGAATAAATCTGTCGCTCTCATCATACATTCCATAAACATTGGATAAACGAAAAATAATATAATCTATGCCATAACATTTTGAAAAAGAATAAATCAGCGCCTCATCTGAAATTTTGCTGGCGGCGTAAGGGCTTTCGCATAACTGAATATCAACTTCTTTTTCTTTAGCAATCGCTTTTTTTCTGTTGCCGTATACTTCTCTGCTAGAAGAGAAAATAAATTTTTTTATATTATTCTTGCGCGCAAATTCTAAAATATTGTAGGTAGAAATCACATTTTCCAAAGCCAAATCCGGGTTTACCACCAAATCATAAACGCGGGCATTAGCCGCCAAATGAATTATTAAATTAATGCCTTTGGGGATTTTTAATAAATCTTTTTTATTTAAGAGATTTCCCTTTATAGTCAATTCATCTAAATGTTTATACCACTTATTCTTCTTTTTATCAAAACCGACAACCTGATAGTTTTTTTCCAAAAGTTTTTCAAAAAGCCGGGTGCCAATCGTCCCAGAGGAACCTGTAATTAATATCTTTTTTATGCACATAGGTTCAATGGGGACAGTCCCAGGTCTGTCCCCGTTTATTATTCAAACAATAAATCTCTTGTCTTTAAGAAATAACCCGAAGTAAGAAGTTCTTCGGCGAATTTTTTATATTCTTTTCTTGCTTTTTTAATATCATCTGATAAAAGCGATAAAATAAACTCACATTCCGTAATGCCATCTTCTCTTATCCCTAAATATACAGGATAGCTACTCCATGGATCAATTTCGGCTGACTTTAATAATTTTTGCAACTCGCTTTTTAAAATAGTAGTTTTCTTTCTCTTTTGTAATTCTTCTAAAACTTTATTCAAATTTATATAAACAGATATGACTAAAAGATGTTTGTCTTCTTTAATATCTTTAATCTTGCATCTATTTTGAAACAGATGTCCAACTCTTGTATATTTCCGATTAATATAATTACCTAAACTTGTGTGAACGCTTGCAATGAATTTATTTGGTGGAATTTCTTCTCTTGTTTGTTTTATTAAATAATGAATGTGATTTGAAAGAAAGTTGAACGCGCAAATTCCAACCGGATATTTATTAAAAGATTCTTTTATTTTATAAAGGTAAAAATTATAATCTTCTTTGCTGCGGAAAATATCCATTTTATCAATTCCTCGGTTTAATATATGCCAAAATCCTCCCTTATAAAATTGTCTTGTTGGTCTTGCCATGTTGGTTGGGGACAGTCCCAGGTCTGTCCCCTTGCCTGCCGAAAGAACTGTCCCCTTGCCTGCCGAAAGAATAATATTTAAAGCCTAATTTCGCCATTTTTTGGGGCTCAAAAATATTTCTGCCGTCAAAAATTATCGGCATTTTTAATAATTTTTTAATCTTCTTTATATCCATATTTTTAAATTCATCCCAATCGGTTAGAATAATCAAAGCGTCTGAATCTTTAACCGCCTGATACGGATTAAGGCAATAAATAATTTTACTGCCGAAAATACCTCTGGCTTTTTCTATCGCTACAGGATCGTAAGCTTTGATTATCGCCCCTTTTTCAACTAACTTATTGATAACATCAATTGAAGGAGCTTCTCTCATATCATCAGTATTTGGTTTAAAAGATAACCCCAATATCGCCAATTTTTTATCTTTTAATTCCTCTAAATTTTCTATTATTTTTTTAATAAAATTTTCTCTTTGTTTTGTATTAATTTTTTTTACCTCTTTCAAAAGTCTAAAATCATAACCTGATTTTTCTGCCACTTTTATAAAAGCGTTAATATCTTTGGGAAGACAAGAACCGCCGAACCCCAATCCCGCCCTCAAAAAACTATTCCCTATTCTCTTATCTAATCCTATAGCCATCGCCACTTCTTGCACATCAGCCCCATTTTTTTCGCAAATATTGGCAATGGCATTAATAAACGATATCTTTGTCGCTAAAAAAGCGTTGCAGGCGTGTTTTATAATTTCGGCTGATTCAATATCGGTAAAAATAATTGGCGCCCTTATCGGTTTATACAATTCTTGCATAATCTTTTTGGCTCTTTTGCTTTCCACTCCAATCACAATTCTATCCGGCTTCAAAAAATCTTCAACCGCGGTGCCCTCTTTTAAAAATTCCGGATTGGAAACTACATCAAAATTTATCCCTTTTCCGGCAAACTTTTTCATTATTTCTTTTATCTTCTGCCCTGTTTTTACCGGCATTGTGCTTTTACTCACTATCACTTTATAGTTTTGCATTGCTTTTGCCACTTCCTTTGCCACTGCTTCCACAAAACGCAAATCAGTTTCTCCATTTTCTTTTGTGGGAGTATGAACAGCAATAAAAATAACATCTGAATTTTTAACGCCTTCTTTAATTTCTGTGCCAAAAAACAACCTGCCTGCTTTTTTGTTTTTGGCAATCAACTTATCAAGTCCGGGCTCGTAAATTGGCGATAACCCTTTTTGAAGTTTTTCTATCTTTTCTCTGTTATTATCTACACAAATAACTCTATGACCAATTTCAGCAAAACAAGTTCCTGTCACCAATCCGACATAACCTGTTCCAATAACACAAATTCTAAATTTTTTTGTTTTCATTTTTGAAATAATTTTAAAGTTTTTCAGAATTTTTTAATCCACAAAAATGGCTCTTTCGTCTTTTCCATACCAAGCGATTTTAAATACTCCTCCGCATCAAAATTGATTTCAAAATGCATCGGCGCCCCTTTAGATATATCGGGGTGCAAAGCGGTTATTATTAATCTGCCATCCTTTTTTAAATGTTGAACTAAATTTTTAAGCAAAGATTTGGGATTTTTAACATGCTCTATAACATCTATGCAAAAAATAGTGTCGTACCGCCTTGAAATTCCGGTTTTACTTAAATTAATCATATTAATATTTAGATTATTTTCTTTTAAAAAACTTCTGGCAAAATTAAATGTTTTCCCCTGAAGGTCCGCGTAATCTACCTTTAATCCCTTTTGGGCAAGTTTTAAAGACAAATCGCCTGTTCCGCCGCCGTAGTCCAAAACTCTTCCTGTCGCCAAATCAATCAATTCTGCGCGCAACTTTCTTTGATATGAGGTACCATGCCAAAAAATAAGATTAAAAACATAAAAAGGATTTTCTTCATAAAATCTTATTACCTCTTCCTCTGTTTTTGGATTGGAACAAAACCAAAAATCGGCGCTTAATTTTCCCCCAGTTCTCAAAAGACGAAAAACATCTTTTTCTGGAAGATTATAATATTTTTTTAAAAAGTTTAGCGTATCTTTATCTATCCTTATGTTCCATTTATGATAAATCCAACGAAGAGGTTTTTTTATCGGTTCGGGCAATCTTTTCCTTAAAAGAAATATTATTTTATTTATTGTCATTTTTCGATTTAATTTGAATTTTATAAGCAGGACGACCCAAAAGTAATATTCTTATTTTAAACAAAATTGGCTTAATTTGCTGGCGGAAAGGCAGAAAAGAATAAAAATAACTTGCCCAACAGAATAAAACAGCTTTTAAATAACCTTGATAACTGTCTTTATGTTTTTTTCTTAAATATAAATTTTGTTTTAAGTTTCGGCGAATTTTTAAATTTCTCTCATTATATTCACAAAATGATTCTTTATCTAAATAACAAACGCCGTATTCCGGCAAATTGTGCATTTTTCCAACTTTGCCTAATTTTAACCACAAATCTTTATCAGCAAAAAAACCAAACTCTTCATCATATCCTCCAACTTTTTCAAAGGCGCTTTTTAAAAAAACAACAGCACTGTGAGCAAATAAATTTTCTATCAAAAGCGTTCTTCTTATATCCTCATCTTCTTCCGGAAAAAGAAATCGGGTAATTTCGGAGTCATCTTTTTCTTTTATGACAATAATTCCGCTTCCTATTAATACATAATCTGGATGCGATTCAAGAAAATTAATTTGTTTTTCCAATTTTTGAGAATCAATCCAAATGTCGTCGTCATCTAATCTGGCAATATATTTTCCCTTTGCCCTGCTTATTGCTTTATTTAAAGTTTTAACAAATCCTAAATTAGTCTCGTTTCTTAAAAAGATAAATTTAGAATTTTTTTTACTAAGCCCAGAAATCATCTTATCTGTTCCATCTGTTGAACCGTCATCAATTACTATTATCTCTATGTTTTTATAAGTTTGATTTAAAACACTATCAATTGCTTTTACGACATATGTTTTCTTGTTGTAGGTTGGAATAATTACTGAAACTAATGGATTTTTCATTTTTTAAAAGATTATTGATTTTTTAATGTTGAGAAAAGAAATTTTAAGTTAATTTTAAAAAAAATCCTGTATAAAATAAACAAAACAAAAAAATAAACAAATACTCCAATAAAAAATAATAAAACAATATTAAAACGAAAAAGCAACGGACAACTTATAACAAAATACATTATTAAAGTGGAAAAAGAAGAAATTATGGTCGTCTTCACTATTCTCTTATTAAACACAAAAATGGATGTTTGATTTTGATATTTAACAAGAACTATTGTTGAAAAAAGAACAATGAGAGAAGCAATTGTCATAGCCACCAATACTCCATTAACTCCGTATAGTGGTATTAAGAAAAAATCCAAAATTATATTTATAATCGCTCCGGCCATAATCAACTCAAAATTATTTTTCTGCTTCTCCGCCACAATAAGAATTACACTATAAGGAAAATTTAAAAAGCCGATGCCAACTATAAATATCAAAAATTGGAAAATAGGAATAGAAGGGGCAAAAGCGCTGCCATAAAGAAAACTTATAATTTTTGAAGATAATGTTATTCCTCCTATTACTAAAGGTATGGCTAATAATATCATTGACTTTATTAGATAATTCCATGTTTTTTGAAATTTTTCTTTTGAAAAAGTAAAAAATTTGCTCAGCGTTGGATAAAAACTCTTAACAATTAAAAAGGAGGGTAGAATGACGGCAGTGGCGATTTTAGAAGCAGCTCCATACCATCCGTTTTCGGTAATTAAACCGAAATAACCCAACATAAAAGAATTTAGTTGAAGATAAAACCAAGTTGAGATAAAACCAAGGGTTAAAGGCCAAGAAATTTTTAAAATATTTAATGAATATTTTTCCCATTTTAATTTTAGAGGTTGAAAGTAATAGTTAAAAAAGAACAAAACCAAAAATAGAACTATTAAATTTGAAGTTAAATAGGCGTAGCTTAAATTCTCAATAGATGGAATCCAAAAAATAATAGAAAGCACTATTACGGTGTTAAACAAAGATTGCAAAATTTTAATTGCGGCTTCATATTCCATTTTCTGTCTTGCCCTTAAAAAAGAAAAAATAATGTCAAGTAAACTATTACTTAAAACAAAAATAGCTAAAATCCAAATTATTTTTTGAATTTTAGGGTCAGAGGTAATAAAAAAAGAACTAATAAATATGATAAAAAGAGAGAGAAAGCAAAGAAAAAGTTCTAAAGTAAAAATGCCGGTAAATTTCTTTTCATTATCCCTGTCGCGCGAAAATTCTCTAGTAGAGATATCTACAATTCCTAAATCAGAAAAAATAGATATTATTGAAACAAAAGAAAGCGCAAAAACAAATTTGCCATATTCGGTAGCGCCTAAAACTCTGGCAATATAAATAATCAAAATCAGGCCTAAAAACCTGACTACAACTTCGGCTAAAAATAACCAAAAAGTGTTTTTTAAAATTGTTTGTCTAATTCCGATATTTTCTAAAAAGAGTTTTTTTATATTCAACTTCATTGTTTTTCAACTCAATATGAAATATTTTTACGCAAGATAAGCTTGGCGATTTCGCTCTTTAAAATACGACAATTGGGAATTATACAATGGCCGCCTATTTTTCCTTCTATGTATTTTAAATAGGGCCTTACCACTTCTGGCCTGCCTAATTTTTTATAGCCCTCGTTATAGGTTTTGTTGGCGTCTGTATAAACTGCTTCAAAATCTAAACTATTTTTATCGCACCATTTTTTAATTTCTTTATTTAAAACTATAAACCAGCCGTATTGAGTGGTGTCCCACAGTTTTAATGCTTCGGTTGTCGCTGAAGGATAAAAAACTTTTGTTTTAATTCCTAAACTCTCCAAATGTTTTTTTGCCATTTTTGCGGCTTTTTTGTTATCAGCGCCGATATATTTTACAAAAGTTTTTATACCTTGATAAAGATAAGGGTGAACGCCGCGCACGGGGCTGTGGACCACCATTCCCCTAAATTTATCTGATAATTTTTTTGTCTCGCCCAAAGCCACGGTTGAGTGAATTATGGTAAGTTTTGGTTTTATTCTTTGAATTTCTTTAGCGACTATGCTAACGAATTTTTTAGACCATGGAATGCAAATATGCAAAATATCCACGCCTTCTAATCCATCATCTCTATTTAAATCTTTAATTTTTGGATTTTTATAAAACTTGGCAATTGCCTTGCCAATTTCTCCGTATCCTAAAATTCCTATTTTTTTAAAATTGTCTTTCATTTGTTTTTACCCTGGCTAAAAGCCAAGATGAACTTTGCACTTTATCTCCGCCGACATTGTTTACTATTTTTATATTATATTTTTGGCAAATCTGCTTTTCACTTTCGGGAATATTGTCCGCGTTTCTGTCTCCGCCTTTGGCAAAAAATAATTCATTGCCGACGTATTTCTGAGCAACCGCTTTCAAACTTTCTGTCACGCTTTTATCTTTATCTATAGACAGAAAAATCTCGTCAACATATCTTATCGCTTTTATAATTTCCATTCTTTCTGATTCCGACATAAAGGGAACGCTTCCTTTTAGCTTTACCTGCTCATCATTGTTGACTATCACAACCAAAATATCGCCTAATTTCTTGGCTTCTCTAAATAAGTTTATATGGCCGATGTGCAATGGATTAAAATAGCCAGAGGTAATAACTATTTTCTTCATTTTTCCTCTTTTTTGTTGTTATTTTAATAAATTATTGTATCATAGAATTAAGGGAAAATAAAGAGTTTAGTAGATAGTTAATGGGCGGTGGTAGTAAGTTTGGTTAATGGTCAATGGTCTGTATGGGGTTAGTTAATGGTTTTTGAGTAATGGCAATAAGTATTAATGTTGTTTTAAATAAAAAACAAAAATAAACCATACCTAACAATAAAAAAAATAACAACCTACCACGATTTAGATGTTTATCAAAGAGCCAATAAAACAAGCGTTCTGATAATGAAAGAGATTATTCCTCGCCTCCCCAACAATGAAAAATATGATTTAAAAGATCAAATCTCCCGCTCCTGTAAAGCAATACCGCGATTAATTGCAGAAGGATTTGCTAAAAAACACCAAAAAGCCGGATTTCAAAAATATTTAGACGATGCTATGGCAGAAACGAATGAAACACAAGTAAGTTTATGTCAGTGTCGAGATGTTTATAGTAAAAATATTAATGAACAATTATCTGAGGAATTAATCAAAGAATATGAAATTATTGGAAAGCAACTTTATCGTCTAAAACAATCCTGGAACAATTTTTCAAAAATTAAAGACCACCCGCCATAGACCATAGACCCTTGACCAAACCACCCGCCATAGACCACTGACTATTGGCTATTAACCTAACTCAAACAACAATGCCCACTCATTCTAATAAACTTCATTGGTTATATTTAACCGGATTTTTTATAATTTTAGCTTTGCCGATTTTAGCGCTTCCGCCTTATTTTTTCCCCCCGGAATGGGGAAAAGCAATTGTTTTTAGAATTGTTTTTTCTATTATTTTGCTTGTTTTTATCTGGCAAATAATCTTTGAAAACAAATTTATAAACCAAATAAAAGAAAGGATTGCCGGCCAAAAAATGATTTTTTGGATTTTTTGCGCAGTTTTTCTGCTTGCTCTTTTGTCAACAATATTTTCGCGCGATGTTTTGTTTAGTTTATGGACGTCGCCCCACCGCTCCGGAGGATTTATAAATTTTGCTTTTTATATTCTATTCGCGGCAATCTTATTTCTAATCGCAAAAGAAAAAGATTGGAAAAAACTTTGGGACTTTTCTTTTTGCATTGGCATTATAGCCGTGCTTTTTGCCGCGATACAGTATTACAATCTTCTGCCTAAAATTTTTATTCCTTACGAGAGCAGACCGCCCTCTACCCTATCCAGCCCTATACTTCTGGCGATTTATCTGCTGCTTTTATTTTTCCCGGCTCTATCTTTCGTTATAAAAGAAAGGGGAATAAAAAAACTTTTTTATGTCTTGTCTCTTGCAGTGTTCTTGTTTGGACTTTTTATCTCTGGTTCCCGTTCCGGCTATCTTGGGTTAGCCGTCGGCTTGCTTTACTTTTTTCTCTTTTATCCGGTTAAAAAATTGCCTTTACAAAACGGGCAAAAACAAAATTCCCAACAAATTATCCAATCTATGGCAAGACAAAAAAAATCTATTTTTTTGCTGTGCAAAAAGTTTCTGCCGCGAAGTTCTGAGGGAGCGAAAATAAAAATAGCGGGTTTTTTAATTTTAACCTTGCTCGCCGCCGCTATTTTATATTTAAACACTACAACTAACCTCCCCGATTTCATTAAAAACAATCAAAAATTATCTTTTATCGCCAACCGATTATCTGTTAAAGAGACTGTGCAAGATTTGACTAAAACCCGTTTTTCCGCCTGGCAGACATTTTTTAAGGCGATACAAGAAAAACCAATTTTGGGCTGGGGTCCGGAAAACCAATCAATCGCGTTTGACAAATATTACGACCCTTCTTTGCCATATCTTATTAAAACCACCGAGGACTGGTGGGACCGAGCCCACAATATATTTTTGGATATCGCCGTGCAATACGGATTGCCGTTTTTATTAGTTTATCTTTTTTTCTTTGGTTATCTATTCTGGCGGCTACACAGATCAAAACACAGAACAGAACAAAAAGAAACACAGATATCAGCCCACGCCATACAGGCAATCTTTATCGCTTATTTTACAGATTTATTTTTTGAATTTAACAGCGTTACGACTCATATAATGCTCTTTTTTATAATTGGCTATTCCCTACACCTGACTTTACCAGGCACCGCTGATTCAACACTGATGGCCACGCGGAAGAACGCCGAAAATCTCAGCGAAAATCAGCGTAGTAATCAGCGTAATTTCAGCGGAAAAATATTAAAACATAAAAAAATCATTATCACCACCTTATTAGTTTTACTGATATTGTTTTTGTGGAAATACAACCTAAAACCGCTCTTAATAAACGCAGAAATAAACAAAGCAGAGGACTTGGTTTGCGATAAAAAATTGCAGGATTTTGAAAAATTATTCAGCCAAAAAAGTTTTCTTGATTCTTTTTTGCGTTTAAAATATGTGGATAATGTAAAGAGTTGCGAAAATTATATTAAAGACAACGAATTAGAATACATAAAAAAATCAATAGACGCCTTAAAATACAGCGCAAAAATACACCCAAATTACACAAGAAGCTGGATTCTATTAGCCCAGTTTAATAATGTTTTAATAGCCAGGGAGACAAATCCTGAAATAAAAAAATCGCTTTTGGAAAAGAGCGAGAACTATCTGGCAAAAGCCCAAAAATTAAGCCCCAAACGCCAGGAAGTTTTAATGGGCTTGGCAGAAGCTTATTTTGCCTCAGCCGACTTTAAAAAAATGAAAGAAAAAGCCGGGCAGTGCCTTGTTTTGGAAGACAATCTTAGCTCCTGCTACTGGTATCTCGGGCTGTCTGAAATCGCGCTAAACGAAGAGCAAGAAGGAGAAAAAGATATTGAACTGGCTAAAGAAAAGGGATATTCCTACGATAATCAGCAATCATACAGCCAGCTGGCAATTGTGTATACAACCGCCAAAAATTACAAAAAACTTGCTCCTATTTATGAATCGTTAATAAAAATGGATAAAAAAAACATCCAATATTACGCTACTTTAGCTTTTATATATAAAGAACTTGGCGAATATAAAAAAGCGCGGGAAACAGCTCTGGAAATCTTAAAAATAGAACCTGCGGCAAAAGCTGATATTGAGGAGTTTTTGAAAACATTACCTTATTAGCCACGGATTTATACGGATTTTAGCTGATTAATACGGATATGCAAAACCAAGAAAAAAAATTGTTACATGAAAATGAGTCCTATAAAATAAGAGGGGCGTGTTTTAATGTCTATAATTCTTTAGCCGGCGGAATAAAGGAAGAAATAATACATCGCTCACTCTCCCATGAGCTGGTTTTAATAGGCTTTACTGTTGAAAATAAAAAACAAATTAATATTAATTACAAAGGTAAAAAAGTAGGTATTTACTTTCCAGATATCATAGTAAACGATAGAATAATAATTGAAATAAAATCCAAGCCTTTTATAACCAACGAAGACCTAAAACAGTTTTGGGGTTATCTAAAGGGTTCAAAATACGAATTAGGATTGTTGGTTGGGTTTACTCCTAAAAAACTAATAATCAAACGACTTATTCACACTAAAAAACAAAACAAATTATCAGTATAAATCCGTAGAATCAGTATTAATCCGTGTAAAACAAAGCCCCGCCATTAAAGGCGGGGTCTTTGTTTTTTATCCCTTTCAGCTTCCCACAAGCAAGCAAAGGGTTCTTTCCGGAAAATTACGGTCCAACCCAAGTGGTTGAGGACAACGGCAAATCTTTCACCAGATAACCGTTCGCCCAGTCGCCGCTGGATGTTGGGGTACTACCTGTTGAGGCGGTGGTATAAAGGTGAGACAAGGCGCTGACATCAGACCAGATAAAGTTGGCGTCGGTAGAAGAGCCTCCGGTAGATGTTACCAAAGCTATATAACCGCCGGGAGTATTAGCAGTTTCGTTAATGTATTTAACCGTAGCGCCGTTTACCGTTGTATCGCCAGCCAAATTGATTGACACTCCATCGTCAGCTGTCTTATTAGCTGTTGCCGCAAATCCTGAAGCAGTTGCCCTTAAAACATAAGTCGCTGAACTGCCGGCTGAAATAGTGTCTTCTGTTGCCCAGTAGATAATAACCTTAGAAGAGTCTTCATTGGCTCCTGAAGCAGCTGTTGTTGTTTCAAGGTTGTGTCCGTCTTCGTCTGTGATTGTCACTAGGCTGGAAATATCGTTACCATCCTTATAAAGCTTGAAGGCGTACAAGTAAAGCGTGCTGTCACCTGAGGTATCTCTCCAGGTAAGGTCTAATTTAACCTGTTTTACGGCAATAGGGCCTTTGGCGTCTGCAGCAATTTTCCAGCTGTACAAATCAACTGTCTGATTTGACAAAGTTGAAGTTGTCACCGCAACTTTGCTTACAGTCGGAATTGACTTGAACACATAGACCTCTTTGTTGGTTGAGTAGGTGGTACTGCTAGTTGTTTCAACACCCTGGCTGTCTGCGTATTTCACATAAGCTAAGGTTGGCTGAACATCAACCTGCGAAGTGCTGGTTGATGAAGATATGCTTGAAGACAAATCATAAACCACGGACAATACTTTGGTGGTATTAGCCGGAATAGAAACATTTAATCCGGTAATATTAAAGTATTCATTCGTGTTGTCATAAGGAACCGTAGCTAAGACTGTGTCGCCGTCTTTCAGAATAAGGTTATTAATTGCAGCTGAACGAGCAGCGGCGCCAAGAGTGAACCTTACTTCTTTTAGAGTGTAGTTTTCGTACAGGGTGGTAAATTTGAATCTACCCGCCACAACTTGCTGTCCGCCGGCAACGATTGCCGCCAATGGCGTTGAACCATCAACTGCGGGAGTAAATGTGCCTGTAGTAAAGGCAATTGACTGACCGCTGTCTGTGGTTGTTGAACCGCCGGCTGTAACAGAAGTAGCTGAACTGGCTGTTGTGCCTGTGATATAGGCGCCAACTGTTCCGGTGCCTGAAGCAGAAGAGTTAATATCTGCGTAAACAATCAGGTCTTTTGTCTGACCGGCTGCCAAAGTATAGTTGACAGACCAACTGTTCTGGTAAGCTGAAATGCTTGGCTTGACAGTTGTGGTCTGGTCGCCAAACTTCACATAAAGGTTGCTTGCGTAACTGCTTATAACATTATTCAAGTTAATCTGAATGGTGTTGATATTAACCGCCTCTGTTGTGTTGGCAGTCAAGGTAAAGTGAGCAATTTTAGCAGCAGTCAATGGCGGAACCATTGATTGGTTGGTGTAAGCAGTGTATTTGGACAAGGTCAAACCGCCTGTTGCCACGGTCAAAGTGTTGCCGTCAACATCAGATGACGGCGCGTCAATTGTGGCTGCGGATACCTGACCAATAGCGTTGTTCTCTGAAGAAGAACCTTCAATCCTGGCTTTAAGGGTGTCACCAGCATCTATATCATTAGTGCCATCGTTATCGTAAATATCAGCTTTTACCTCCAATGTTACCGGATTTCCCGGTTCAACTATCAATGATGAACCTAAACTGAAGCTGGTGTAAGGAGTTGATTGGTTGGTGCATTTTAAGTTTGAAGTGCTTCCAATCTGGACTCCGTTAGCCAACAGCATTCCGTTTCTCAAATAACTCACATCAGAGTCGCTGCAAACCAGTGAAACTTTAAGGCTTTCAACCTTTATTTTTTCTCCGGCTGCTTTAACTTGGAATTTTGCCAATAGCGCATTTGAAGCACTGTTAACAATATTTCCAGTTGGAGAATCAGCCATCTTGGTAAAGGTGATTACGCCAGAGTTAACTGATTGTTCCCCAGATGACCTCTTTGAAAATGTTGTGCTCTCTGATTGCGGCAATACATTGGCTCCATACTGGGTGTCAACAACTGTAACATCGGCAACATTCCACAAATGGAATGTAAAGTTCAAAGAAGAACCGCCGACAATATTGGCTAACAACTTGATAACTCTTGTGCCTGCCTCCAATCTCTGCGGAGCAGAAGTCAGGTCAAAAGTTACATAGCCCTTAGCGTCTAAATTGGCAATTGTAGAACCAACCTGCACTCCATCAACATAAAGCCGGAAGTTTTGCAAATCAGTGTTTGCCACGCTGCCGGTCTTTCGGAAGGAAATGCGGGTCATATTAACCGCTCTTGTTGTAACAACTACGCTGTTTTGCCAAACAGTGTAATCGTCTTGAGGGTCAACGTTAGCTGCTGACGGGGTTGTTGTTGCATTAAAGTTAACTCCAGCCAATGTGCCGCTTGCTAATGTGTGCAGATTACCGGTTATCGGGAAATTGCCCTTAACTGAACTGGCGTTTGTTGTCACGTCAGTTGAAGCGACAACTTGAATCCCAAATGTTTCTCCGCTTGTTCCATTAACGTCAGCTGACACCGTGATTGTTTTTGAACCACCTGCTGGAACCGTGAAAAGTCCTGCTGTATCGTTGAAAGTAATAACAGTTGACGAAACAGCAGCCCCATCGGTTAATCTTGTGGCTCCGTCAAACAAATAGGTGTTATTTAAAGAAGCATCGGCTGAAACACCGATTCTCTTTAATTTCAGGCCGGTAACCTTTACTTCAGAACTATCGCCATTGGTAAAGGTTATTTTTGCCAACGGATATAGCGCTTGACCATCAACGATTGTTCCCGAAGCCGGGTTGTCAGCGGCTAATGCCACTGTTAAACCTGCGCTGGGGGTTGTTGGGGTTGTTGGGGTTGTGCCGGCAAGCAAAGCGTTTAACATTGCTCTGGTACCTGTACCAACAAAACCAGTAGCCCCAATCTGATAACCTGCGTAAGCAGATATCTGTGATTTATATTTATTCTGGAAACACTGAACATTCGCTTTGGTCTTGGGACCGTAATAAGTTGTATTAGTTATTCCGACCCCGCAACCCTCGGCTTTCAAAATTTCTTTCAGATAAACCACATCCTGATGAACTGTGCCAACAGGCAGGTTTCGCGTGAAAGTAAAGCCCTGAGGAATGCCAGTGTAAGCAACTGCCACTCCCGAGAGCAATAAAGCCCCCAAAATTGAAGCGGCTGTTGCGGTAATGATTTTTGTTCGTATACTCATTTTAGAATTTTTTTAGAATTTTAATTTAATTAAATTGATTAATAATAAATCGACTTTTTTTAACGAATTTCTCGTCGCGTCGACCATTTATTTTGCTCCGGATTTATCGACTAACCCGGGAGCGAATTTCGCGGCTTTAGCTAATAACCACGAAACCTTGCGACTCATCCAATTTTTATTTAAATAAACAGAGATTTATTTTATTCTCTGTCCACCACTCTTAATTTTCTTATTTTGAACTTGTGATTAACAAAATCTTCTCCAAGGCGTCCGCATACTGCCCCTCATCATAAAGTCCTTTTATTTCTTTCAGGGTAATTTGCTGGCTTTCATCCAAACTTGCTTTTTCCAAGCTTTCAATTTCGTTCAGGACCAATGGCTGCAACACATTGTTTAATTGATAATCAGGATCCACAATTATGCCCAATGTTTCTAAATTCTTTTTAGTTGAATCTATCTGTTTCACCGAACCAACGATTTCTTTCAGCGCTTTTGGATTTTCAACAATTTCTTTGGTAATGGTTTTACTCGCTTCAACAATAGTTTGCTTTACATCTTGAATGGTTTTTTCGTCTATTATTTCGTGATTTTGGACGATCTCGGCAAGTTTTTCCAACTTCTGATTGGCAATTTCTAAACTCTGTTTTGATTGTAAAGCCGCTGTCAGTAATTCCGTTTCAAACTTATTATTATTGGAACTTGGATTGATTAAAAATAATCCGCCAACCATTGCCACCAAGAACACAAAGGCGGTTACTGTAGCATAGGCTAATTTACGATGAGAAACTGCCTTAGATATAACATTAAAAACAGAGAGGATTTGACTACCAAATTTCGGTTGTTCCTTCTCCGCCGAAACTCCAGCGAAAGAGGAACCAATTATCTCTTTTTTAAGCGAAAACACCCAGTCCTTTCTGGGTTTGATTTGTCTTAATTCCTGCAGTTTTTGAATGAGTTCTTTTTCTTGCATTCTACTTATTATGACGAAAAACCCGCCACTTTATTACACCAAAAATAACAAGACCCGACCTCGTTTATTTTTAGCGGGTTTGACCGTATATCTCTATCGGCATCTCTATTTCTGCCCAATTGTAAAACTCTTCGGCTTCCCCTAATTTTAGACGAATACAACCAGCAGAATCAGGTATCCCTATCTTATCCTCACCCACCCTTTCTCCTTCACAAATAGGAGTTTCATGAAATCCATACTTACCATCCATAGTGAATCCAACCCAAAAACTTAACCAACATCCGGTTGGTTTAGAATAAACCATATCCTGCTTGTGAATAACCCTAAATTTGCCCGTAGGAGTTGGCGTTTCTGGTTTCCCGCTGGAAATAGTAAATTCTCTTACTAATTCGCCGTTTTTGTATAAAAAAACTTTTTGACGAGATAGGTCAACCTTTACTTGTTTTTTAAGTTTCGGGTCGCCTTTGGCCGCCTCATCTTGTTTAATTACTGGTTTTTGGATATTTTGACTAAAATCAACAGGAATCTCAACGTCTTTCCTGAAAAATCCATTATTATAGACAAAAAATAGCCCTATCCCTGCTATTATTAAAATGATTAAAATTTTGAAAAATAAGCGTATTTTCATTGCTAATTTATATTTATTTCTATAATGTCTAACGCCCAGCACCCAAAACAATTTTAACTTGTCAGTCTTTCTCTTAAAGCGCCTAATGCCCGGTGAAGTAGGACACGGGTTGCTTCTTCTGACCTATCTAAAAGTTGGGCCACTTCTTTAATTGATAGGTCATCTAAATAATGCCAGATAATCACATTTTGATAGTCCTCATTCAGGTCTTTTATGGCCAATTTTATTCTTTCTAAGTCGGCATTTACTATGGCTTTTTCCTGAAAATTAGTCCTGGGGTCAGCCAAATTAGGGATAAAATCAGCGCGAATGACATTTGTCCTACCCTTTTCCCTATAATAATCAGTAATTATATTTCTGGCTATCTGGTATAAAAATGCCCTGGGATTTTCAATTTTGCTCTCATTTTGCCTAAAAACATCCCAGCATTTTATAAAAACCCTGGAAGTTAGGTCTTCGGCTATTTCCTGAGAATTAACTTTAAGGAACACAAAACGATAGATTTTATCTATGTTTTGATCATAAAATTCGCTAAACATTTTCTCTAAATTATTATCCATTTTTTATTTTTAACTTTATTTTTACCCCACTTTTTAACTCGCTTTTTAACCCACTTTTTTACCTCGCTTTTCAACTCGCTTTTTAACCCACTTTTTGCTTTTGCCTCCTCCCGAGTTTACAGAGATCCGATCTCTGTAAACTATCTCTGGAAACTTAATAAGAATAAGATAATAAGATAGGAGAATGGGGTAGGACAAAGGAGAAAAAATTTTATTTTATTAGGACAATTATTGGGACATTTAGGATATTAACAATGTCCTATTATTATCGCTATTGTTTTGTCCTATCATATTATTATCTTCAATATTGTTAAGTTGATAAAATACCTGATTCCAATTGCCCATTCTTTTTATTTTACCTGCCTTTAAGAGTGCATCTAAGTCACGACGAAAGGTTCTTTTGCTAACTTCGGGCATTGTCTTTTTTAAATCCGCCACCTGGATTCTTCCTTTGATTTTTAAAATCTCCATAATTTTTTGCTGGCGCTCAGAAAGCAAACCACCAATAACTGTTTCTTTTTGTTTTTCTTTATTAGTTAAATCTGAGAATCCTAATTCTTCAGGGTTTTTTTGGTTTTTTTCTTGCTTATCTTCTTTAACCGCTTTTTTTATTATTGTCATCACTGACTTAATTTCTTCTTTAATTTTATCATATTCGTTGGAAACAATCAGTAAATTAAGATTATCTATCCAACCATTTAATTTTCCCAACTGGAGATAATTTTTTAATATTTCTATATCTTTTAACGCCTCGGTCCCGCTTTCCAATTTTTGGGGATGAGGATGAGGATTATCAGGCAACGAAAAAACAACCAAACCTTCCATTATTTGTAAGGCCTTTTCTTTGATTTTGTTTCTCAAGGGCTCGGTTTCGGGAAAGTATTCAATCAGTTTGTAAACAGCATTGGTTATCTTTAAAAATTTATCTTTCTCCATTAAATCCTAAAAATTTTTCTTTAAAATTATCTGATTTTAACAAAAAAATAAATGGTTGTCAATTTCTCAAAATTTATCACAAAATATCGTTTTAAAACAAAGAGCTGGACCTGTTTTAAAATTAAAACAAATCAAAAACGATTTTCGCGTTTTTCTAAAGAAAATATTAATTTTATTTTACAAAAGTCCTCTCTTTTAAACTTTATGGTCCAACAACAGGGGGATAAAAATTAACATTGTTCCCGCTGCAAATGTTGTTGATATAATTTTCGTCTTGTAAAATCGGCGTATAAGGAAAATTTTCTCCCGTATCTGGATTCCGCCAACTGCTTTGATAAATTCCATAATAATTTTCCGTTATCACTGAATTAGCAATTCTGGGATTTATTCCCTCAATTTTAATCCCCATTCCCCCGCGTATGCCGGCATAAATGCTTTCATCAGTTGTTTTGTTTTCGGAAACCTGAATCGCATCAATCGTTGAAAAAGAATTCACAAACCGCAATCCATAGGTATGATTCTTCTCTATAATTGAATTTTTTAAAGATATCAACCCTTGATAAACCTTTATTCCCGCTCCCAACTCATAGGGAGTGGGCTTTGCGCCGGCATATCTTACAATTACATTTTCTAATTCCGAGTTTTGGCTCTCTTTGCCAAAATAAATGCCTTGCCAATTGCCCGGATCCGGGGAGGTGTTGTTAGCATTATTGTTGGTGTCGCCACCATATTCATCATCATTTAAGGAAGTAAAAACAATTTTTTGTTCCGGAGTTCCGAGCGCTTTCATTTCACCGTCAACACTCAATCCAAAACCGACACTCAGATAACCAAACTTTATTATGACGCCGGGTTCAATCGTTAAAACCTTTCCCGGATTAATTCTAATAGAGTCCTTAATAATATACGGCAACCCAAACGATGGCCAAACCGTGTTCTCGCTGACATCTCCCATCAAAACAATGCCATTAAAATTATTATTCGTCATCTGATTGTTCGGAAAAACAGCGTCTAAAACACTGGAGGAAATAATAGCCGCGTTTTTGTTCCCCTCAAAATAGTTGCTTTCAATAACCGCGGAGGCCGGAACATTGATTTTTTGTTCCGGATCATACCAACGGCCAATAGTGAGCCCCTGATAATTATTGCGGAAATGTGAATTTTTTATAACCGGACTACCACCGTTCACATTTATTCCTTTGGGCCAAGAAATTGTGGTTAAGGGTTCAGTGTGGTCAAAAATTTCCACAGCTTCAATTGTTGAATCAGAACCAGTTAAACGCAAACCATAATTAGCGTTTTTCTCTATAGTTGAATTTTTTAGCGAGATGGAACTCTTTTCAACCTTGATTCCGGCGCCAAAACTGCCTGTCGGATCAATTTTGCCGCTGTATTTGACAATAACATTTTCCAATTCCGAACCGCGACTGGTTTTAGTAAAGTAAATTCCCAGCCAAGAACCCGGATACGGAGAGGTGGCACTGCCATCGTTATTGGTGTCGCCGGACCAATCGTCATCGTTTAAAGAGGTAAAAACAATTTTCTGTTCCGGCGTTCCAATTGCCTTTAACGTTCCCTTTACTTGCAGTCCACTGGAACTGCTAAATTTTAAAACCGCACCGGGCTCAATAATAAGGGTTGTATCTTCAAATATATAAGTACCGCCACTAGAAAGTTGAGATTGAATTAGATAGGGACTTAAGGAGGCCGGAAGAACCACCTCTTCTAAATAAGCAAAGTCCGTGGTTATGGGCGTATAAATTTGGTAATTGCTGTTTTGCTTGCCCGGTGTGCCAAAAATAGGATTTTCGTTTCTATCCAAACCATTTATTATTTCGCCATTATTTATTTTCCAGTTCAAAGAATCAGATGAAACATAGGGGCTAATTCTTTCCACAGAGTAATGATTATCGTCTTTAACAAAATCTTTTTTCTGCCAGCCGGAAGAATAAGGAAAATAGAAATGATCCACTCCCCGACCTTTTTCATTTATTAAAGACAAATATCCTTTTTTTCCAATCTCGCCATTTAAAAATTGATGAGCGACCGCGTCAGAAATAACTCCGTCGTCATTTCTTTCAAAAATCAAATATCCTTTTGCCGGAATTACGCCTTTAAGTGGCAAATCAATGGTTTTTTTGCTATCCCCCGCTTCAATTTTCCAACCACTTAAATTAATATCTCTATGCTTTTGTTGTATAATTCAATCCATTGGTCATTTTCATTGGCATCTGTCCCAAAAAGAGCGACCTCATTAATAACCACCTCATTAGAAAGATCAATTGCTATTTCTGCCCATTCGCCGATATTTCCTTCCTTATCCTGTCCCCTAACCCGAAAATAATAAACATTATCCATTAACAAAGTATAAGCAGCGTAAAAAGTTTTTTCTGTTTCCGTTGTCTGCGCTAACCAATCTTTCCATTCACCATCGTTTGTTTTGCGTTGAACTTGATAAAAATCTATATCAGAACTATAACCGCCCCATTGGATTTTTAATTTATAATGACTCGCGCCAGGAACGCTAATATTGGTGCCAAGCCGTGAGTAGGTTGTGGCATCTTTTATCCACGACTTGGGAAAAGAGGTTTGAGGAGTAGGCGTTTGAACCTCAAAATCATTTAAATTATCATCAGTATCGTGATAAGTTTTATTTATTTCATCCCATTTTCTACCTAAACTTTTTCCATCTGGCGGACATTTATCATATTCTGGACAAATTATTGGCGCGCTTTCAAAATCCTGCGCCTCTCCCCAACCGACTTTATCAACTCCTTCCCGATTCGGATTTTTAAGAATAATTACATTGTCTTCGCTGAGGGTTAGGTCTTCTAAGGTAATATCCGAACCCCTTGTTGGTGTTCTGGCAATTAAAAAATAACCTTTGGGAGGAATAATTTTTCCATCAAATTGAGTTGAAGACACAAGCGAAT